>JBBDZK010000040.1:0-1543 GCA_040900205.1 Parcubacteria group bacterium | reverse complement strand
ACGCGAATACCGGTGCGGACAAGTCCTTGTTCGACTACAGACAAGCGCTCTTCCAGCTGGCTTCTATTCTCGTCGAAACTCGCTTCCGTGGCGGCCGCCCGCTCCTTTTTGGTACCAAACCCCAAGCGTGAGGCGATACCCGACTGGTTGCTGGTCAAAATGGCGGGGCTGTACGGCACCACGATAAAAAAGTTTTTAGTCATAATGTTCGTGTTTTCGGTAAAGCTTCTGATAAATTCAATGTACTCACGAACCTGTATCTTCATCAAATTGTTTGTCTGCACTTTCTCCTGTCCTTCCAGGAGTGCTATATACGGACGGATATCGAGTTTGCGGGACTGTATCACTATCTCAATCGAGAAATCCAGAGAGTTGAGAAAATCTTGGAACTGAAGAAGAATCGCTTGTCTTTCATCCTCTGATTTAAGCGCGAAGTTTAGGGACGAGCACAAAAGAATTGAACGCATACCGCCGTCCTTCAAGAGAACGACACCGTCGCGCACTTCCTTGATGGGGACAAATTCCTGGGTAGCGCTTGTAGTCGCGGCCATTATTTAATTATACACCAGACTCGTCTTCGTTCGACGTTACCGGATTTAGATTCTCTTTGATATCCAGATTCCAGGTAAGTTCCTTGAGCTTTGACCTGGAAAGTTTCGGCACATAAACCTGCTCGATTGGTTTTCTTACTTCCTGTTCTTTGTTACTTATCACCTGTTTTTCCTCCTTTTTCCAAATGTAGAGCTTGTTGGTGAGAGTGTACTTTACGAAAGCCTCGACCACATTGACGAACGGTTTGCTGTTGACTTTATAGAAAGCCAGTGCCGCGGCAAAAAGAATTATCGGTAGAGCAATTATAATTGCCAGAAATGTCGGCAGTAAGAGAAAAAGGACAACAGAGAGACCCACCCCGCCGGCGATATAGATGAATTGCTTAAAGGTCAAAGGGCCGAAAATCTTGTCTTCGATCTCTATGAACTGTGGTACCTGAAATCTCATATTGTCTATTTTACACCAACGGCTCTCGGTACGGGTCTTTGCCGTCCGGGTATCTATAGTCGGGTAATTTGACCGCTTCTTTTTTGGGTGGTTCTGGAGAGTTCGGTTCCCGCTTTTCAACTGGCGGTTGTCGGTTGTCGGTTGTTTGTTCCACGTGCGGAATGTCATGTGCCATCTCGCCTTTTTCTATCATGGGGTGCATCTCAAGAGGAATTTCCGGGACGTTGGCAATGATATTTTCCGGCGCCGGTTTAGACTCACGGGCTTTGTTGGCAATAACTTTAAACACTCTTTCATTCAGAGCCGCGGTGATAGCGGTAGCCGCCGCTTCGTCGAGACTGGCTTCTCGCCTGATGTTGGGGAGATAATTTTTCTCGTCCTCAAATCCATGAATAACAAGCGTTGTTTCTCTCTCAACCGCCACAATTTGGGCAAGATCCAATTTATGGAGAAGCGCAATCTCTTTGACCACGGATTGCCAGGGCACTATTTTAATCGCTTGCTGAAGGGCTTCCGGCAGTTTCTTGAGCTGATTTTCTATCAA
>JBBDZK010000039.1:0-1883 GCA_040900205.1 Parcubacteria group bacterium | reverse complement strand
ATAGGATAGTATCCATGATTTCTCAAACGCTTAGACGCACCATATTTATCGGTCTCTTTGTCATCCCGTTTATCCCATTTCTAGTCTCAAGCGCATTCTTTTTCCCATTCATCACCACCAAAGCTTTCGTCTGGAGGATTATCATCGAGATAATTTTCGCCGCTTGGGTATTACTTGCCCTTATCGATGTTAATTATCGTCCGAAGAAGTCCGTTATCGTATATACAGTCTTAGGCTTCTTGGCAATCATCGGTCTCGCCGACCTATTCGGCGTCGCTCCGCTCAAAAGTTTCTGGTCCAACTTCGAGCGGATGGAAGGTTTTGTCTCTCTGCTTCACTTGGGAGCTTTTTTTGTTGTCACCGGCTCCGTGTTAAAAGAAATAGACTGGACAAGATGGTGGAACACTTCTCTTGTCGCGTCGGCGCTCATGGCTTTCTACGCCCTGTTTCAAGTGATAGGCGTTATTGCTCCGAATCAGGCGGGAGCGAGAGTGGACGGCACTTTCGGCAACGCCATTTATCTCGCGGTTTACATGCTATTCCACATTTTCATAGCCACACTCTTTATGTGGCGAGAATGGAAGAACATTGCCTTGCGGTGGACTTACGGTCTCTTGATATTTTTTCAACTTTTTATTCTCTACCATACCGCTACGCGTGGCGCCATCCTCGGTCTCCTAGGGGGAGTGCTGGTCGTGGCGATTTTGAGCCTCTTCAATAAAAATGAAAGTGAAAAAATGGTGCGCAAGGCAGGCATCGCCATACTCTTGGTTCTCACCGTACTTGTCGGCGGTTTCTTTTCTTTGAGAAACGCGGAGTTTGTGACGTCGAGCCCGGTCCTTTCGCGCTTCTCGTCTCTGACTATAGAAGAGATAAAGACTCAAGGCCGGTATTTCATCTGGCCCATAGCTTGGCAAGGTTTCAAGGAGCGCCCGCTTTTAGGTTGGGGTCAGGATAACTTCAATTACGTTTTTAACAAGCATTATGTGCCGGAGATGCAGCACCTGGAGCCGTGGTTTGACCGCGCGCACAACATTTTCCTTGACTGGCTGGTGGTCGGAGGAGCGTTTGGCTTACTGGCTTATCTTTCTCTCTACGCATCGCTTCTTTACCTTCTCTGGAAACCCGCCCGCCGACCCAATGGAGGGCATAATGAGATGTCCCATGTCGAAAAGACGGTTCTCACCGGCCTGGTTGCGGCCTATTTCTTCCACAATTTCTTTGTCTTCGACCATCTTGTCAGTTATATTCTCTTCTTCTTGCTTCTGTCTTATGTGCATCACAGGAATAGTGGCGAAACGTTTTGGACAAAATCAGTCGCCGAAATTCAAGTGAGAAATATCGCTTTGCCGGCTGTCTCCGTTTTACTCATCCTATCTCTCTATTTTGTCAATATTAAACCGATTATGACCAACATTTTTCTGATTGAAGCTCTTAAATCTACCCAGACGCCGGGTGAAACTGTTAAGGCTATTACATATTTCGAAAAGGCCCACGGTGCCTCGCGCCTTGGTCAGCCGGAAGTGATGGAGCTGGTTATCGCCAACTCGGTCACTATCTTGACGAGCGATATATCCTTGGAAGAGAAGAATGCGTTCTTCAGTTTTGCCAAAGAGGTTGCGCTTAAGCAAACGGAGGATGCCAAAGGAGACGCCCGCTACGAACTCTTGACCGGTTCTTTTCTTTCCGCTACGGGTTTCTTCGACGAGGCTCTCATTCATCTGGAGCGTGCCAAAGACCTAATGCCGGGTAAACAAATAATTTATCTCGAGATAGCCAATGCTTTTCTGAACAAGGGAGAGAACGAAAAGGCGATTGACGTCCTAAAATATGTGGGGGAAATCTCTCCGGATGATAAAGAACAAATGGAAGAATACATCAGA
>JBBDZK010000038.1:0-13214 GCA_040900205.1 Parcubacteria group bacterium | reverse complement strand
TCGGGGATATCAAATATAAATTCGGACGGGACGTTGACCTGTCTTCTGCCGAAGAGAGTGCGCGTCTCGGCGTATGATAAAAATATCTTCTGGCGTGCACGAGTGAGCGCGACATAAAAGAGTCGTCTCTCCTCCTCCCTCTCTTCAGCACTGACTTTGTCATCATTGGCTTTCTGGTGGGGAAAGAGCCCCTCTTCTAGTCCGCTGACAAAGACCGTATCAAACTCCAATCCTTTGGAAGCGTGCACGGTCATTAAGCGTACCGCATTCTGCCCGTCTTTCATCTCGTCTTGGTCGCTCTGCAACGCCGCATCGGCGAGAAAATTTAGAATCCCCTCTTCCGGAGACTCGTGGTCGTATCGAGAAGCGAAATTTGACACCTCGTAAGCATTCTCGAGCCGGGCACGACCCTCATCTCCGCCATCTTTCCATTCTTTTTCCAATCCGGACGCTTTGATGATGAAAGAGATAGTCTCACTGGGCTTTTTTTGTTTGGAGACCTCCTCAATTTCTTTAAGTAGGGTTCTGAAGTTTACCAGCTTTATTTTGGCCGAGGGTGGCAACGAAGATTCGTCGCCCGAAAATATTTTTAGCACCGTTGTTTTGCCTATACCGCGTGCCGGCACATTGATAATACGCCTCTTATCCGAGAGACTGTCCGGATTAAGGGCGGCACGCAGATATGAAACGATATCTTTAACCTCTTTGCGTTCGAAGAAGCGTGTACCCAGAAGTTGATAAGGAAGGCCGTGATTCATGAAGGCTTCCTCAAGCACTCGTGACTGGAAATTGGCTCTATAAAGCACGGCCAGGCTCCCCGGGGAGAAGCCGTTTTTTATCAGCTCGGCCGCTTTGCTCGCGATAAATTCCGCTTCACCCACCTCATCGAAGGCTCCTAGGAGGCTGATTTTCTCGCCTGTGGCATTCTCGGTGAAAAGATTTTTTTTGAGTCTAATTTTATTCTTTTCTATCACAGCATTGGCCGCCTCAAGAATAGTTTTGGTAGAACGATAATTTTCTTCCAGAGTAATGACCAGGGCATCAGGATAGTCTTTTTCAAAGTCAAGAATATTTTTGATATCCGCTCCGCGCCAAGAATAAATATTTTGGTCGATGTCGCCGACCACGCAGATATTTTTATCCTTCCCTACCAGCATCTTTGAGATCTCATATTGAACGCGATTAGTATCTTGATACTCATCGATATGGATATATTTCCAGAGATTCTGATAAAACTGGCGCATATCTATATCACGATTCAAAAGATTCATAGTCTTGAGAAGTAGGTCGTCGAAGTCTAGGGCATTGTCTCTCTCGAGCACCTTCTCATATTCTGGCCAGACTTGTTCGACCACATTGGAAAAGTATCCGCGCTCTTTCCTGTCAGCATACTCTGCTACAGAAAGACCCTTTCCCTTTTCTCTCGAAATGAGACTCATAATCCGACCGGGGTCGTGTGTCTTCGGGTCAAGCCCAAGAACCAAAAGAGTTTCCCTCACGGCTTTTTTACTGTCGTCTCGGTCAAAAATAGTGAAGTGTCTATTGATGCCCGCTTTTGCCGACTGTTCTCGCAAAATATAGACACCGAGTGAGTGGAAAGTACTGACAAAAGGTCGCTCGGAAACTCCCAGTCCTTGTTCTATCCGCTCACGCATCTCCTTGGCCGCTTTGTTGGTGAAGGTGATGGCCAGGATGGTCGAAGGAGCCACGCCGGTATGAACAAGATAGCGGATTCTCTCCGCAATGGTCTTGGTCTTGCCCGCGCCCGCACCCGCCAAAACCAAAACCGGCCCTCGGGTGGATAAAACCGCTTTTTTCTGTTCGGAATTCAGATCCAGAGAGAACTTTGACATGCTGGACACTATATCATATGGGGGTATAATAATTGGACGGAACGAATGCATTGACAGACAGACTCACCCCGCCATGGCGGGGGCAAGTGAGCAGTTTAACCTCATTCTATTAGTAAAAAAACGGTCAAGTATATATTTTCCGTACTAGTGGCTCTTCCTATCATGGTCTACGCCGGAGAGCAGGTTTTGCGCGTACCGGAAACGACAAATGTCAGTAATTCTCAGACCATGCATCTTTTGGAAGGTTATTTAAATATTAATCCGACCGGTACGGGTGGTGTGGAGATTGCCATTGCCGACGGCGTTGCTCTTGAATATAACGGTGGAGAAGACGAAGTCTTCTTGGACCTTGGCAAGTCAGGTACTGGTCAAATCAGCATCTATGTTGTTCGCAAGGGCGACACTTTAAGTGAGATTGCCGAAATGTTCGGCGTCTCCACCAATACGATTATCTGGGCCAATGATCTTAGGGGCAGCACGATAAAAGAAGGGCAAGAACTTGTCATTCTGCCGATCTCCGGCGTACGACATGTTGTGAAGTCTGGCGATACTCTGCAGTCTGTTTCCAAGAAATATAAATCGGATCTCGGTGATATTCTTTCATACAATGGTTTTACAACTGATACGAAGATTAAACCCGGCGATATCGTCATCATTCCTGACGGTGTGATTAGCACAACTGCGTCTGCCATCGCCCAATCCTCAAATCAGCTTAATGTGGCTAGCGGATATTATCTCAGGCCGATTAACGGAGGCATGAAGAGTCAGGGCATTCACGGTTACAATGGCGTAGATTTGGCACCAAGTTGTCGCTGTAGTGGGGATCCTATATTTGCCGCGGCAAGCGGTACGGTTATTATCGCAAGAACTAGTGGCTACAACGGTGGCTATGGATTATACGTTGCCATCAAACATGCTAACGGGACCCAAACTGTCTACGGGCATATGTCCAAAGTTAATGTCTCGGTTGGGCAGAATGTAACCCAGGGCCAAGTTATTGGCGCCGTTGGCAATACCGGACGTTCCACCGGTCCGCATCTTCACTTTGAGGTCCGCGGCGCCAAGCATCCTTTTTAAACATCAAACTTTTTCGGTCGGTATTCTACTGCTTCAAGGATATGAGAGTTATTAATTTCTTCACTACCATCCAGGTCGGCGATGGTGCGGGCCACTTTTATCATTCGATGGTAGACTCGTGGGGAGAAACCGAGTCGTAGGGCGGCGAGGTCAAGAGTTCTTCGCGATTCTTTATCAAGAGTAACAAGCGTTACCAGGTCTCTCGCGCTCATTTCCGAATTACGCGATAGGTTTTTTCTTTTTTTATCAAAACGTTCTTTTTGAGCCGCGCGAGCCAGCTCGACTCTGGTCCGGAAAGTCTCGCTTGTGTCCCCCTGCCTCTTGGCAGGCAGGATTTCTCCATCATCGTGAAGGTCACTTGGTAAAACTCTATCGACTTCAAGCCAGATGTCGATACGGTCCATGATGGGACCGGACATTTTTCGTCTGTATCGGGAAAGGGCGGAGGGCGTGCAGATACAGGATTTGCCTCGGAAGCCGAAGTTTCCGCAAGGGCATGGGTTCATGGCGGCAATTAATAAAACACTCGCCGGGAAGTGGGCCGTGCCCTTGGCGCGCGAGATTGATATCACCTTATCTTCAAGCGGCTGGCGCAAACTTTCTATCACTCTTCTGTCAAATTCAGGAAACTCGTCCATAAAAAGCACCCCCGAATGAGCAAGGGTAATTTCCCCCGGCCTCGGGGTGGCTCCACCGCCGACTAGCGAAACGTAAGAAGCGGTGTGATGTGGGGCACGAAAAGGGGGGTTGGTGATAAGAGTCTCGGATAGTGTCCCTGCTACGGAGTGGATGCTCGTGGCCTCAAGCGCCTCTTCGAATGAGAGCTCCGGCAAGATGCCGGCAAAAGCTTTGGCAAGCATGGTTTTACCGGTGCCGGGTGGGCCGTACATGGCCGCATTATGTCCGCCCGCCGCCGCAATCAAGAGTCCGCGCTTGGCTCTCTCTTGTCCTCTGATGTCAGAGAAGTCTATATTGGCCACTCTCTTCACTTTATCGACCACAGTCAATGCCGCTTTTGGAATTTTGACAGCACTGGTGAGATGTTCGATTAAAACCGGAAGGGATGAGACGCCGAAAATACTTAATCCGTCAATGACGGCTGCCTCGCGGACATTCTCTGTCGGCACATAGAGTTCTTGGAAACCCTCTTGTTTGGCGAAACGGGCGATGGGCAAAACACCGCGGATAGGACGCACTTTCCCGTCTAGCGATAGTTCTCCCAGAAACAATTTGCCTTCATGGTCAAAGGCAATATCTTTATTGGCCACGAGATAAGAAAGGGCAATGGCAACGTCGTAAGAAGGACCCTCTTTCTTCTGGTCTGCGGGCGCTAATGAGACAATTATTTTGTGATTTTTGGACTTCGGAGAATCGAATCCGGAATTCTTAATGGCCGCCGAGACGCGATCCCGCGCTTCCTCGACGGCTTTATCCGGCAGACCGACGATGGCGAAGGCATTGAGGCCGCGTGAAATATCTGTCTCGACGGAAATGGGGGTAACAGAAAGCAGGTTTGTCTGGGCGCTGTAGATCTTGGAGAAGCTCATCCCTTCATTATTTCATATGTTTGCGGCAATTGCGGGCCGATGGATTTGCTTCCAGCCGTTCCTCATCTATTTCTTCTCCACCGATTTCGCAAATACCGTAGGTACCGTTCTCAATTTTATCTAAAGCTATTTTGAGGTCTTGGTATTGGGTCTCCAGAGTATTGACGATTGCCACATTGTCTTCATAGTCTGCAATACCGTTGGCAACAGTATTTTCATCTGCTTGGGAGGGATCCTTGTCGGTTGGAGTAGCCTCCCAGTCTGCAAGATTATCCGGGTTTCTTCTGCCGACTTGCCCCAGCTCTGCTTCCAGAAGTTTTTTTTCCGCTACCAGTTTCTTTTGAAAGCGCTTAATGTCTATAGCCATACCTTCATCTTATCAGAAGGAAGATTAGCGCGAAAGTTTCTCTCGCGTTAATCGATCGATGAGTACTCTTAAAGTCTCGATATTGTCCGTAATGATAAGCATATTATTATCGAAAAATGAATAAAGGAGGATAGTCTGATTTTCGAGCGTGAGTGTTCGAATATCTTTATTTTTGTCCGTAATGTCCGTAAAGGCGGATTCCGGCGGTACGTTTCTGGAGAGTTCGGCTGTAGCAAATAAAGGACCGATATCTTGGCTTAAGTTTTTTTCCCACGCGAGCATGCCGGCGAAGGCGTTTTCAAAAGATACCAATTTTATGATGAGAAAGGCACTTTCTCCGTAGGCGCCAAACATGAAAAGTGGATCGAAGGCTCGGACAAGACTGCCGGGCGCCCTGGTTTCGAGCGTTTCTAAAAACTCGCTTGTTGGGAAAAGATAAGTCGCATCTTTCGCCCCTTCTTTTATCAGAACAACATGCCTAATCTCTCTGGCCGCTACGCCTTGAATGGCGTCGGAAAGAGTATTAATAAGAGTCTCACGAGAGGTGGCCGAGAAATTAAGGCTGACTTCGGCATCGACAGTTACGAACCTATTGGCTGTGCCAGCCATGATTAGGGTAGTGGTTTTCCTTACAAACTCATTGTAGGTATACCAGGCCCCAGCTATGCTCAAAGTAAAAAATATAAGGCTTCCCAGGGCGAGAGCAAAGATTCTTGTTTTGCTTTTTGGGGAATCAGATATGTCAACAGATGAACCGGTAAAACCTCTTTTCAGACGTTCTGTCTGTTGAATAGAGACAAGCGACTGCTCTTGTCTTTGGAGAGCTTCCGCCACGTCTCCTTGAAAGGTACGGATTTGTTTTAAGGGAGTTTCTGCCGGGTCCATCACTCTATCTTAACTCATCTTGAGTTTCCCTAGCGAGTTTTTATGTTGTTGATGCTAAGCAAATATTTCTTGGGATTCCGGTCAAGGTCGAGAAAGTCGTCGGCTACTTCTATCAGGCGGGCTGAAGATGATTTGCCGAAAGCCACTACTTCTACCTGGCAGCCGTGAGTGTTTTGCAGGTATTTCACCAAAGGCACATAGTCGCCATCGCCGGAGAGCAGGATGACGCTGTCAAGTTTGGGTGCCATGGTGACGGCATCTATGGCCAGTCCGACATCCCAATCTGCCTTCTTGGCTCCACCAAGAAAGATTTGTAATGGTTTAGAACGTATCTCAATCCCCGCTTTTTCAAGTGCACCGAAGAAAGCGTTTTCTTCACCGGATTCCGTAGTCACGACGTAGGCCAAGGCGCGGATAAGAACACGTCCGTCGAGGACGTCTTTTACTATCGCGCCGAAATTCGCTTTGGCGTGGTGGAGATTTTTGGCACTATGATAAATGTTTTGCGTGTCTATGAAAATGCCGACCCGCTGGGCTTTATGTTTTATGACTGTCATTGAATTTTCTAATCTATTAAAATTACTAGTAGTGAGCCCCTCGGTGCTGAGCCTCGGGACGAAGTGCCAGTTGAACTACTTCTTCAAACCAAGTTTCTTTTGTAAAGCCGAAGCGCGCTTCGGACTGCTCTTTTCCAAGTACTTCATATGCGCCTGACGGCTCGCCACCATAGCAAGCAACCCTCGACGCGAGTGGTTATCCTTAGTATGTGTCTTGAGGTGTCGGGCAAGCTCCTCAATACGCTTTGTTAGTATGGAAATTTGCACTTCAGAAGAGCCGGTATCTTTTTCATGAACAGCCACTTCCTTGATGAGCTTTTCTTTCTTGGTCTTTGAAATCACCCATTAAGTATAGCACATTCATCAAGACTTTGCAACTATGGTATAATGTCGCACAATATGAGTAACGCTAGTGAACTCGAACGATTGAAAAGAAAATTTCTGGAATATACTGAAGTTGAGAAAGGTCGGGCGCTAAAGACTGTTGAGAATTACGATCATTATCTTTCCGTTTTTCTAAAACATACGGAGATAAAGAACCCAAAAGAGATTACTGACGAAGTGGTCAGGGAGTTTAGAATGTGGCTTAACCGTCAGTCGACTGGCAACAACAGGCAAACTGGCGAAACCATGTCGAAGAAAACACAGAATTATTACTTAATCGCTCTACGGGCTTTTCTCAAATATCTTGCTCGGCAAGGAATTACTAGTCTGCCGGCAGAGCGCATAGAACTGGCCAAGGTTGGTGAACGATCTTTGGATCTTATCTCCCCCGCCGAACTCTCTCGCCTACTTGAGGCGCCGGAAGGACACGGCATTAAAGAACTTCGCGATAAGGCCATTCTCGAACTGCTTTTCTCGACAGGCCTGCGCGTATCCGAACTCTGTTCATTAAATAACGACACGGATCTTTCCCTCGGAGAGTTTTCGATTAGAGGCAAGGGTGGCAAAGTAAGGGTAGTATTTGTCTCCGATGAGGCGAGAAGGGCTGTGTCCAATTATCTCAAGGCTCGCAAGGATATGAATGACGCTCTCTTTGTCCAAGTGGGAAGAGAAACTAAGTCTAAAGATGCCACTTCTCTCACTCGCCGTTCTATAGAAAGAATTGTGAAACACTATGCTATCAAAGCCGGTATTTCAAAAAAAGTAACTCCTCACGTTGTTCGTCATAGCTTTGCCACTGATCTTTTAAGTAACGGCGCCGATCTTCGTAGTGTTCAAATGCTTCTCGGTCATGCCAACATCGCCACCACCCAAATCTATACCCACGTCACCGACAAGGCGCTTAGAGATACTCACAAAAAGTTTCACTCCACCAGAAGAAAAAATTGACAAAACTTCGTACCTTGATATACTTAAGGGGTAATAGGTAAGGAAGAGAAGTTCGCCGGAAGGCGGACTTCTTTCATAAATAAATCGAACATGTTTGATTTAAAAGTTATAAATTCCGTGCTTGGCGAACTTGAAGAGGTGCGCGGTATTCCACGCGCGTCAATTATCGAGGCGATAGAAGCGGCGCTGGCCACCGCATACAGGAAAGAATATGGCAAAAAGGGTCAAATTGTTCGCACCACCTTCGATCCGAATACGGGCGAAACCCACTTTTTCCAAGTGAAAATTGTCGTGGATGACTCGCGTGTAATATTTGACGATGGTGAGGAGCTCAAAGAGGGGCCCACCTCCGCTGGAGCTATGGCGGACAAGGACGAACGCGTTATCTATAATACCGAGCATCACATTCTTATTGAAGATGCCCGTAAAATTAAGAAAGATGCCCGACTTGACGAGGAAATCGTTTTCCCTATCGAGTCAAAAGGCGATTATGGTCGCATTGCCGCCCAGACCGCCAAGCAGGTCATCATGCAGAAAATCCGCGAGGCGGAGAAAACTTCCGTAGTCGCCGAATTCGGCAAGCGCGAAGGAGAGATTGTCACCGGCATGGTTCAGCGTATTGAACGTGGCAATATCTTTGTGGATATGGGCAGAGCCACCGGTCTCCTGCCTTACGAGGAACAGATTCCCGGTGAACATTTCAGCCAAGGGGAGCGTGTGCGCGCCTATCTCTACAGGGTGGAAGAAAGTCCTCGGGGCGTATTCCTTCGTCTCTCGCGCTCGCATCCCAAATTTCTTGAGAAGCTTTTTGAAGCCGAAACGCCGGAGCTCGCTAATGGCACGGTGGTCGTTAAAGCTATTGCCCGGGAAGCCGGTTATCGTTCCAAGATTGCGGCCGTGGCTCTGGATAATCACATCGATCCTGTCGGCGCGCTTGTCGGTCAGCGAGGGGTGCGGGTTTCAACTGTGATGTCGGAACTTGGTGGAGAAAAGATTGATATTATAGAGTGGTCGGCCGAGCCGAAGAAATTTATCGAAGAGGCTCTTTCGCCGGCCAAAATTCTTAATATTGAAATTAATGAAACGGAAAAGACTGCGGTAGTCAATGTCTCCGAGGACCAGCAGTCTCTCGCCATAGGCAAGGGTGGGCAAAATGTGCGCTTGGCGGCTAAGCTTACCGGCTGGAGGATTGATATCCAATCCGCCAAGGGTGTTGAGCTTGCAGTCGGCGACGTTCCAGAAGATAATAAAGCAACATGAACTTATGGCACGACATAGAACCCGGTACGAAAGAGGCGATGAATGTCATCGTTGAAATTAATAAGGGTTCGAAGAATAAATATGAGATAGATAAATCCACCGGCCTAATCGCTCTCGACCGGGTAGCCCATACCGCGCAAGACTTTCCTTTTGACTATGGTTTTGTGCCGCGTACCCTTTGGTATGACGAAGATGCTATTGATGTGGTGTTACTTACCACTCACCCTCTTTTCCCCGGGGTTCTCGTCCGCGCGCGTCCTATTGCGCTCATGAATATGATAGATAGTGGCGAGAGGGATGACAAAATTATTGCGGTGCCTGTGGATGACCCACGCTTTGAGAATGTTCAAGATTTGGGTGATATTAATCCCCATACCCTCAAGGAAATCGAGCATTTTTACTCTACCTATAAGAAGCTTCAGAATAGGGAAGTGGAAGTCAGGGGTTTTAAGGGGAAAGCAGAGGCCCAGGCCGCCTTCAAGGAGAGTCTCGAGTTATACACAAAGCAATATAAGACAACATAGGGCCAGTTTGTTATAATGGGCGTGTATATTATTAGCATTAAATCAAAAGCGATTAGAATGAAAAAACAATATTTATCCACTCTTTTTTTCTTGGCGCTTGTCTTTGGAGTATTTTCTCAAGTATCTGCACAGATAGAGACACGGACAAGAACAAATACTGATTTGAGAGCAATTTATGAAGCTCAAATGGTTCAGGTGGAAGCTCAACGCGAGAAAATGAGGGCTGAAGCCGAAGTCAGAAGGGCGGCGGCGGAAGCTCGGGGCGACGAAGTTCAAGCCAGGCGTGAAATGATGAATGTCGAACTTGAAGCCAAAAGAGCCCAAATAGATGCTAAACGGGAAGCCACAAGAGTCGAGTTCGAAGCTAAAAGGGCCGAGACCGAAGCCAAGCGAGTGGATTTCCAACAATCAGCCGCTAAGCGTCAGGTAGAGAATGCCGCCAGAGTCATTTTAGCCACTATTGAGCGCTTGGAAAATATTATCGTTCGGATTGAATCAAGGATTGCCAAGGTCAAGGCTCGAGGCGGCTTGACCGCCGAGAGTGAAAGATTTGTGGCCGTTGCCAAAGTAAATCTTTCGGACGCTCGAGTCGTTGTGGGTACTTTCGCGGGTGTTGACCTTTCAAGCGAGCGGGCACGTGAGAACTTTGAAAGGATTCGCACTGCGGCCGCAGAAGCTCGAGAGCATATACGAGCGGCCCATCAAAATCTGATGATGGCAGTGCGCTCACTCGGCTCAGTCGAGGCGAATGTGGAAGCGACTGTCACTTCGACTTCGGAATAATAATTATTCTTAATCAATACTGGATATGGAACCAGAACAAAACAAGGTTAATGTGGAAGTAGAGGAAGGTGGAGGCTCAAGCGGTCTGATTATCGGTGCGGTAATTATCCTCGCGATTATTATTTTGGGGGGTCTCTACTTTTGGGGCCAGCGCGCCGATAATGAAGCCATGATTGACGAGATTGGCAGTCAAAGTAACTCCGATGAGGCCGCCGCCATTGAAGCTGATCTTAATGCGACGGATATTGAGAATATCGACGCGGAATTGAACGCTTCATAGGCAATCGTTTTTTGGAAAGACAAAGAGCCCCTCACATGCTTGCATGTGAGGGGCTCTTTAGTGTACTCTACTTCGCATGAGTTACCCCGGTAGTAGAGCAAAGCTCACTACGGGGCAAGTTTAATTCCCAAAATGTCTTACCTAATACCGACAGTAATTGAGAAATCGCAGTTTGGCGAGCGGGCCTACGATATTTATTCGCGTCTTCTCCGCGAGCGTATAGTTTTTCTCGGCGGGCCGATTGATGACGATGTCGCCAATATTGTCATTGCCCAGCTCCTTTTTTTGCAATCGGAAGATCCCAAGAAAGATATTTCTCTTTACGTAAACTCCCCCGGCGGGTCGGCTTCGGCCACTTTGGCCATGATTGACACCATGAACCACATCAGGCCCGATGTTTCTACCGTTTGTGTCGGCATGGCCGCTTCCGGCGGCGCCTGGCTCCTTTCTTCCGGGGCTAAAGGGAAGAGGTTTGCACTGCCGAATGCCGAAATCATGATTCATCAGCCCTTGGGAGGAGCCGAAGGTCAGGCGTCCGATATCGAAATTCGCGCTAAACAGATTTTAAGACTGCGAGACAACCTTGCTAGAATTATGGCGAAGAATACCGGTCAAAATCTTGCCCAAGTTCAGAAAGATATTGACCGAGACTTCTTCATGAACGCCGAAGAGGCTAAAAAATATGGGATTATCGACAAAATTCTTTAACTGTAGTACACTTCGGTGGTTCACTTAAAAAATATTTAAAACGTTTCTTAGTTTCCGCTTTACGGTTACGGCAGTCTATTCCCCCATAATTGCATGTCTCTTAAACTAGCGTTATTGCTCGCTTTGCTTGCCGCATCTGCCGGTATCGGCTTCGGTTATTTGCTGCGCCTCATCATCTCTCTCGGCAGGAAGGGTTCGATGGAACTCGATATCAAGCAGCTGGAGCTCTCTTCCAAAGAGGAGGCCCAGCGGATTATCTCGGAGGCGGAGGTTCAGGCGGAAGAACTAATCCAGAAAACCCAAAGGGAGTTTAAAGAACGCGAGGATCGGGCAAAGAAAACCGAAGACCGACTCGTGAAAAGGGAGGAGTTTCTCGATAAACGCACGCTTGATTTGGATAAAGAGGCTGAAAATATAAAGGGAAAAGCCACAGAGATACTTTCTCTCCGAGAGAAGACGGAAGCGCTTGTCGCGGCACGTCAGGTCGAGCTCTCCAAGATAGCCGGCCTATCTTCGAGCGAAGCCAAAAATGAGCTCTTGAAAACCGTCCAAAAGGAAGCCGAAGAAGACCTTCTCATACGCATGCAAAGACTTGAAACCGAGGGAGAAGAGCGTCTGGAGACTCGCGCCAAAGAAATTCTCTCCACCGCCATTCAGAGATTGGCCATGTCGACAGCCAGCGCGATGATGGGCACGACAGTTTCCTTACCGTCGGATGAATTAAAGGGCAAGATTATCGGTAAAGAAGGTAGAAATATTAAAGCGTTTGAGCGTGCTACCGGTGTGGAAGTGATAGTGGACGACACTCCCAACTCCATCACTCTCTCATCATTTGACCCGGTGCGCCGGGCCGTAGCGAGACTTGCGCTGGATAATCTGATTGCCGACGGGCGTATTCAACCGGCTAAGATTGAGGAGTTCGTAGAAAAGGCTTTGTCCGAGACGAATAAGATTATCAAGGAGAAGGGTGAACAAGCGGCCATTGAATGCGAGGTCTATAATCTTGACCCGAAACTGATCTCGATCTTAGGGAGGCTCTATTTCCGCTCCAGTTACGGCCAAAACGTCCTCGACCACTCAATAGAGATGAGTCATTTGGCCGGTATGATTGCACAAGAACTCGGGGCGGACGTTTCGGTAGCCAGAGCCGGCGCCCTACTACACGATATTGGCAAAGCTCTAGATCATGAGGTCTCCGGCACGCACGTTGATATAGGCAAGAGAATTTTAGCCAAGTTCAATATCTCCGAGGATATTATAAAGGCCATGCAATCGCACCACGAGGAATATCCCTACGAAACCATTGAATCCGTTATTGTGCAGACAGCAGATGCCATCTCGGGGTCGAGGCCCGGGGCTCGCCGAGATACGGCCGAGCGTTATCTCAAACGTCTTGAGGACCTGGAGGCCATCGCCCTTTCCTTTGAGGGTGTGGAGAAGGCTTATGCCCTTGCCGCTGGTCGTGAAGTCCGTGTTTTCGTTCTGCCGGATAAGATCTCGGACCTAGAGGCCAAAAAAATGGCTAGAGATATAGCTATTCGCATCGAAAGTGAGCTTAAATACCCGGGTGAGATCAAGGTCAATGTCATCCGAGAGGCCCGCTCCGTAGAATTCGCCAGGTAAACTTCCGGCCTCTTCGGCTGGTCTGCCTCTGGCGGAAAAAAATGGCTTAGTATATAATCAAATACGAGTTCATGCCTGCCTGCGCAGGCAGGAGTGTTTAAAGTCAGGTTTATCAAATAAAATAGTAGATAAATGAATAAGGTAGATATTGCAAATGCAGTGCACGAGAAGCTCAATGGCACGAAAGTGCAGGCGGAAGAGGTTGTAGATACCGTCATTGATTCAATCGTCTCGACGTTGAAGAAGGGTGATGAAGTTTCAGTAGCCGGTCTCGGCATCTTCTCAACCAAAGTTCGCGCGGCGCGCCAGGCTCGGAATCCTCGTACCGGCCAAGCCATCTCGGTGCCGTCAATGCGGGTACCAAAATTCCGTCCAGCCAAAGCATTGAAAGAAGCTGTTAGGTAAGTTTCGTAAAACA
>JBBDZK010000037.1:0-13267 GCA_040900205.1 Parcubacteria group bacterium | reverse complement strand
GGGCTATGGCCCTAAGAAGTAAGGCCAGTACCAAAGAGATGACAATGGCAACCGCCACCAACTGGCCGTATGCGACCAGAAGTTCGTACAAGAGTGCGTAAGGCATGATAACCTCCTAGCGCCGTGGCGCGTTAAGTTAAATTAGGTGAATTTGTACGGTCTACCATCATTATATCATAACTGTTTATAAAATGCAATAGATAAATCCTATTTATAGACATACAAAAAGTGAAAGACCACTCGACTTCTGGGGTTGAATGGTCTTTTTACGCGCGTCTTGCCTTTCGTCGCGTATGCGGTCGAAGAGTATCGGTCAGGACTATATCCAGGTGGTCGAGGATTTTGGTCGCGACCAAGTCCACTTTGGCCGATGAACGAAACAGGTCCAAGGTATGTTTTGTTGCGACGAGATCTTCAAGTCCCATGTCCTCTGATATGCCCAAGAACCGGAACACTTGTTTTACCGCCCTACTGGGATGCTCCATAATGATTTCCTTCAACTCGTTCGAAAAAGTGTTCTCCATCGTCCGGTCTCCTTTATCCGCGCTGATTATACAACACGTGTTTATAAAATACAAGTTCCGGTCTTAAACTACGGGGTTGACATCTAAAAAGCTCAAGAGTTAGACTGTCAGAGGACCGTTTTTGCTTTTGTCCAATCTTTCTTTCGGGGTGTCCAATCTCTCTTTCGAAAAGAGGTGACAGATGAGCATTGAACAGAAGAACATTGCACTCGTTTTTATCACGATTGACAACGGTGGAGGTGCGCTCAAGGAGCTCAACAACCCTCGAAGTGCTTCGGTCATCGAAGCGCTCAAGAAATGCGGTTGCAACGCCTCAATCGTGAAGTCAGCGGTCGAAGGCAAGTCGATAGCGTACGGCATGCTGGTGGTGCCACTCTTTGACGTCAGTCGCAACGTCAACAGATGGAGTCCAAAGCCCAGTCGGCACAAGGATGCGCCCGGCTGGGTGCGGGAGCTCTCGACCGGTTCGTGCGTCGCCGTCGGTAAGAAGTGCGTGGACTTCCCGTCGCACGTGGAGAGGGCCGCGGAGCATATAGCGGTTATGTTCTCGCGGGAATTTCGGAAAAATGGAAACGGAGGAGACGAGTACCCCTGGGGACCGGCGCCGGCGCCCTTCAAGAGCAGGAAACGGAAGCGTCGTTCGTGGCGGATACGTCCCCAAGAGGGCTATCGTCACCTCGTCAAGCAATCTTGACTAACACGCCGGCGGACATCACCTCTGATGTCCGCCGGTTTTTCGTATGTTTGTTTAAGACTCGTTATCGGTTTTAGTCAATGGCATATCGATGCGCATGTGTGCCTTCTTGATAATTTCGATAATTTGATCGTGGTCGTCGATGATGTGAAAGATATTAAGGTCGAGAGGATCAACAGCGCCGCGGCCGACTTGCTCTCTCTCCATAAACACCTTAAGTTTGTTCCAGAATTCAGAGCCGACACAAATTAATGGTACATTGGCAATTTTTCTCGTCTGGATGAGAGTCAAGATTTCAAAAAATTCATCAAGAGTGCCGAAGCCGCCGGGATAGAATATAAACGCTTCAGCCGAGAAAGTTAAAAGGACCTTACGCCCAAAGAAGTAGTAGGAAGTGAATGATTTGGTGATGTATTTGTTTACTAACTGTCCATCCGGTAGCTTAATTAAGAGCCCGAGCGAATTCCCGCCCGCTTCAAAGGCCCCTCGGTTGGCTGCCTCCATGATACCGGGACCACCGCCGGAGAACACGGAGTAGCCAAGCTTTGTGACCACGTATGAGGCTAATTTACGGGCGTCCGCGTAGTACGGGTTATCTTCCTTAAATTGGTGGGCACCGAAGAAAGTAACTGATTTCTGATAATCTGCGAGAAATTCGAATCCTTCCGTGAACTCCCTCGAGATTTCCGAGACTCGCTTTTGGGCAAGCCTATGCATCTCCACCCGGCTTAGCGTCAAGACATTTTTTTCGGTTGATTCTTTCATGGCGCTATCATATCATATAGACAGCGCGCTTATAAAGTATTTAGAAACATATGAAAAATCTGAACAAAAATCAATGGGTTGCCGTATTTGCGAGCTTAATCTTGTTAACGTATCTTTTGTTTGTGGGTCCTATTATGAACTTCTTTAACCCTCCTATCGATAATTTGGATACTCAAACGCCACAGACTGGTTTTGTGATGGAAGAGACGGTTGTGGGAGACGGTCCTTCGGCTCTGCCCGGTGACACTCTAACCGTGCATTACGTGGGCACTCTCTCGGATGGCAGGGTCTTCGACAGCTCTATTGACAGCAATACTCCGTTTAGCTTCACCCTCGGCACAGGTCAGGTGATCCGCGGTTGGGATGAAGGATTATCCGGTATGCGCGTAGGAGGTAAACGCCTTCTCATTATCGCCCCAGATTATGGCTATGGCGAGCTTGGGGTAGGCACTATTCCACCGGACTCGACTCTTACCTTCGAAGTCGAACTTCTAGATGTCAAGAAACCTACATCACGCTAATCTCCTCGTTGGCGCCCCGGAAGACGTAGAATCATACTTACACACGCTCTGCGCTAGTATAGGCATCGGGCTTCCCAATAATCCCGACTTCTTTGCTTTCAAGATGGAGACTTTCGGCATTGATGAAGCTCGAGATTTAAGGTTATTGTCCACACGCAAAGCCGTTGGCTCGCCCCGCCACGGCGGGGTAAAGAAAATTTTTCTCATTACTTCCAGGCGTCTGACGCTCGAGGCGCAAAACGCTCTGCTTAAGACGTTTGAGGACCCGTGTCCCCGTACCTATTTCTTTCTTGGCGTGAGAGAAGAGGGTCTCGTTGTGCCGACCTTACGTTCCCGCATGCAGGTTAGCCGTGTCGATACAAGGCGGAATCTTGTCCAGGCAGAGGAATTTCTTTCACTTTCTCTTAAAGGTCGTCTGCTCTTTGCCAAAAAATTTGCCGATGAAGAAATGAATCTTTCGGTTTTTCTCGATAATCTTTTGTTTTTGTTAAAGAAGCGGAAAGAAAGCTCGGCGTCGGTGAGGAAGGTCTGTAACATGGTGTTTTCAATCGGAGACGCCATTGTCGCACCCCGTCTGGTTATCGAACATTTGGCATTGGTGTTATAATCATTTTCCATGGCGTACGATTTTGCCGAATTCAGACGCTCGGGTGAGTCCGCTCTCGACTGGCTGAAGAAAGAGTGCGCCAGTATTCGTACCGGCCAAGCCATGCCCAGTATTCTCGACGGGATATCGGTAGAGGCTTATGGCTCGTCAATGTCCATAAACCATCTGGCCACCGTCTCTATCGAAGATTCTAAAACTTTGCGCATCAGCCCGTGGGATAAAGATGTCGCCAAGAATATCGATAAGAGCGTGAGAGAGTCGAATTTGGGACTCTCCGTCGCTCTCGATACGACGGGCTTGCGGGTATCTTTCCCTGAGTTGACCGGTGAACGTCGTAGGGCGCTCTCAAAGATGGTGAAAGAGAAGCTGGAAGAGGCCCGTATCAGAGTGCGCGCGGAACGCGAGAAAAGTCTTGAGACCCTCGACCGAGAGGAGAAAGAAGGTAGCTTAAGCGAGGACGATAAATTTAGGTTCAAAAATGAGCTACAAAAACTGGTCGATGGCACCAACCAGAAACTTGAAGAACTGGCTCTCAAGAAAGAGAAAGAAATTTTAGAATAATTTTATTGTGTCCATTATCATATTCATAATTATTTTAAGTGCGCTTATTATTGTCCATGAACTTGGACACCTCTTGGTTGCGAAGTATTTCGGCATTCGAGTTGATGAGTTCGGCCTTGGCTTCCCGCCTCTTGCCAAAAAACTTTTTACCTGGAAAAACACATTGTTTACCCTCAATTGGCTGCCATTCGGGGGGTTCGTAAAAATATTTGGCGAGAACCCCGTAGCAGAGCAAAGCTCGCTACGGGGCGAGTCCTTAGGATTACCTGAAGATAGTTTCCAGTCCAAAAATCGAGGTATCCAAGCCTCTGTATTGGTCGCAGGGGTGGTTGGTAATTTTATCTTTGCCTGGTTTTTGATCTCGCTTGGTTTCCTAACCGGTTTACCGTCACCGGCCGGGCTCTCTGTACCTGTCGAGAATCCCCGCACCGTCATCACTTTGGTCTTACCCGCTTCTCCGGCCGGAGAAGCGGGTCTGAAGTCCGGAGACGCCATACTTTCTCTCTCGAGAGGGGAAGATGTTCTGCCTGCGGTCGCCGGAGAAGTTGTTTCGCCGGAAGAGGCTTCCGGCTTTATCGCCCTTTCTTCCGGACAAATCATCTTTGAGATAGAAAGAGGCGGGCAAGTATCCCGGAAAACGGTGGTGCCGGAAGAGGGGATTATCGCCGGCCAGAGAGCTGTAGGCATCTCCATGGACGTCATAGGAACCGTCAAACTTCAGCCGCATAAAGCTCTCTGGTACGGGCTCAAGACTACATCCGAACTCACTCTACTGACCGGACGAGCGATTACGACTTTCATCGTTCAAGCTCTTGGAGGCAGGGCTGATCTCTCCGGCATAACGGGTCCGGTGGGGATAGTGGGCATGGTCGGGGATGTGCGGGAACTGGGTTTCGCTTATCTTTTGACTTTCACCGCGCTTATCTCGATCAATCTCGCCATTATAAATCTCCTGCCTTTCCCCGCGCTTGACGGTGGCCGCCTGTTTTTCGTCTTGATTGAGGCCGTGAGTCGTCGCTCCATGCCGCCCTTAATTTTCAATGTGTTAAACACGGTCGGCTTCGCCCTGCTCATTCTCCTGATGCTTCTTATCACTGTCCAAGACATTCGCAACATCTTTTAATTGGGCTTTGTTTTTGGCTCGGTTTTCTGTAAAATGGTGCGATGCGACAGAGTCACCTATTTACCAAAACGCGCCGAGAAGCGCCTAAGGATGAAGAAGCAAAGAACGCCAAACTTCTTATCCGAGGCGGTTTTATCAATAAGGAGATGGCGGGTGTATATGATTATTTACCTCTTGGTTTGAGGGTATTAAAAAAGATCGAGAATATTATTAGGGAAGAGATGAATGCTCTGGGTGGGCAGGAGCTTCTGATGTCATCCTTACAGAGACGAGAACTATGGGAAAAACATTTTAATCAAGATAGATGGGATGATAACAAAGTTGATAATTGGTTTAAAACCAAATTGAAAGATGGCGCTGATCTTGGTCTAGCCTTTACTCATGAGGAGCCTATTTCAAATATGTTAGAACAGTTTATTTCCTCGTATCAAAACCTGCCTTTTTCTGTCTATCAATTTCAAACAAAGTTTAGAAATGAAGAGAGAGCAAAATCAGGAATCTTGAGAACTAAAGAATTTTTGATGAAAGACCTCTATTCATTCAATACAGACCAGAAGACTCATCAAAATTTTTATGAAAAGGTTAAGGAATCATACAGAAATATATTTAATCGTATGGGAATAGGGGATAAAACCTATTTAACTCTAGCTTCCGGAGGCAGTTTTTCATCGCAATCTCACGAATTTCAAACAGTCTGTGACGCCGGTGAAGACACCATATTTATAACAAATGAAGAAAGGAAAGAAGCTGTAAATAAAGAGATTGAAAATAGACAGGAAATGGGTATAAAGACTGTTGAAGTGGGGAATATCTTTACCCTCGGTACAAAATTTTCTGAACCTCATCTGAAATTCAAAAATGTAGATGGTCAAGAAAAACCTGTTTTTATGGGTTCATACGGCATTGGTCTTGGGCGACTTATGGGTACGGTAGTCGAGGTGCTCTCGGACGAGAAGGGTATGGTCTGGCCCAAGGAGATTGCGCCATTTCAGGTTCATCTACTTTCTTTGGGAGAGGAGACCAAAAATTTTGCAGACGAAATGTACAAAACCCTCACTTCAAAAAAGATTGAGGTACTCTACGATGACCGCGATTTACGAGCCGGGGAGAAGTTTGCCGACTCTGATCTGATTGGAATCCCAACACGAGTGGTTATCGGAGCCAAAACTCTTGAATCGAAAATGTTAGAGGTCAAAGACCGGGCGACGGGCGAGATAAAGGAAATGACCATCGAGCACCTAATTGAGAATCTCAAAAAATAATGAAATTTCCCAGCCTAAAAAACTTTCGCAGTTTTTTTTCACACGATATCGGCATTGATCTTGGCACGGCAAACACCCTGGTCTATCTTGGCGGTAAGGGGATTATCATAAACGAGCCGTCAGTGGTGGCAGTCAATCAGAAAACCGGGCAAATTGTCGCTATCGGCACCGAGGCCAAAGCGATGCTTGGCCGCACACCCGGGCATATCTTGGCTATTAAACCCTTGGTCGACGGCGTTATTTCTGACTTCGAGACTACGGAAGAAATGATTAATTATCTCTTGGGTAGGGCCACATCGGGTTCGAATAAAATTTTTAGTCCGAGGGTGGTTGTCGGCGTGCCGTCCGGCATCACCAATGTGGAAATCCGCGCCGTACGTGATGCCACTAGGAACGCCGGCGCCGGGGAAGTGTATATCGTCGAGGAGCCGATGGCCTCCGCCATCGGCATGCGTCTGCCTATCCACGAACCTGTCGGCAATATGGTTATAGACATAGGTGGCGGAACTTCCGATATTGCCATCATTTCGCTCGGCGGGGTGGTCAGATCCAAGAATTTGCGCGTGGCCGGGGACAAGTTTAACTCGGATATTGTCGCTCATGTTAGGAACCAGTTCAAGATTCTTTTGGGAGAGAAAACTGCCGAAATGATTAAGATTGCCATCGGCTCGGTTTTGCCCACTCACGCCCCGCTTGAAATGCCCGTCAAGGGGCGTGACCTGGTAACGGGTCTGCCTAAAGAAATAATTCTCACCGATACGGACATCCGTGACGCCCTTTCTCAATCGGTTGAAAGTCTGATTGAGGCCATCAAGGAAGTACTTGAATCTACCCCGCCGGAAGTGCTTAGCGACGTTATGAATAGAGGAGTTTATCTCTCTGGCGGGGGCGCTTTGGTCAAGGGTCTCGCCGAGCTCATCGAAAGTGAGATTAACATACCGGTGCATGTCGCTCCCGACCCACTGACCGCTGTGGCGCGTGGTACCGGTATTATCCTTGCGGATTTAGAGAGTTTCAAGGATATACTTATAAAAAATGAAGGTGAATTACCTCCCAAAAAATAGATTAAGGCATCCATATCTTAGACGCATAGTCATTCTTGTGACGATTTTCATATTCGGGGCGATTGTCTTTTCCTTTCTTGATGTGGTCATACTCTCGATTATCTCTCCTGTCTGGAAAGCAGAAAACCAGATTAGTCGAAGCCTGCGTAATAGTGCGACTCTTTTCGGTTCACAGAAGGCGCTGGTGGAAGAAAATGCCGCGCTTAAAGAAAGACTGTATTCTCTGGAAGCCGAACTCCTGTTTCTGTCGATGGGGCGAGTTCAAGAAAACACTCTCCTTGAATTGGTGGGTAGGAAAGGACAGTCCAATATGATGGCTGTGGCCGTATTGACTCATCCGCCACAGACGCCATACGACGTTATTATAATTGATGCCGGTTTAAACGAGTCCATAACTATCGGCTCGCAAGTTCTGTTGCCAGAGGGGCCCCTCTTGGGCACGGTCTCCGAAGTTTTCCCCAAAAGTGCCAAGGTGAAGCTCTTCTCCGCCGATGGAGAAGAAACCAATGCGATTCTGGAGAGGAACGATGTACCGGTCACACTTGTCGGTACCGGTGGGGGTAACTTCAGATTGGCTATCCCGCGCGATATAGCGATTGAGAAGGGGGATAGAATTCTTTCTGCCGGCATCATTTCGCGCCCTTTAGCCACAGTAGGAGAAGTAAATGTCCAACCAACCGATTCGTTTAAAGCAGTGCTAGCTAAAATTCCAATCAATATCTTTACCATAAGATTCGTCTTTGTCACGCCATGACCGGTCGTATCCTCTGGTTGGTAGTTATCTTTGCCTCCATCCTGGTCTTACCATACTGGGTTTATATCCCGGTCTTGTTTATCGGTATCATTCTTTTCCCGTTTTTCTGGGAAGGTATCCCACTCGCGTTTCTGATTGAAGTTTTGCATGGCAGCGGCATGGCAGTTCTTCCTTTGCTTATTTCTCCGCTCGCCCTCTCTGTTTTGATTGCCCTTATCATTCTCTTGCCTATTCGAGAGAGACTAAGATCTTATGTTTAAAAATATTTTCCGCAAAATAAAAAAGCGTCTAGGCCTGCCTCGGCAGGCAGGCAGAAAGTATCAAGATATTGATCCTGAAGATATTTTCCTTGATTCGGAGAATCTGCCGGGCTTTGAGGAGCATCGTTTTGAGGGCAGGATAGAGAAACCAATGGGTCAGGAAACGTTCTTGGTTCTAAAGATTGTTTTGGCAGTCATGATTCTGGCTTTAATTTCGAAACTTTGGGTCTTGGGAATTAACCTTGGTTCTACCTATGCGCAAATTTCTGAAAATAATCGTCTGGAACAGACTATCATATTCGCCAATAGGGGCGTTATTTATGATAGAAACAAGCGTGAGTTGGCTACCAATGCCGTGAAGGATGAGGAGAGCCAGTTCGCCGACCGGCTCTATCTCCCCATCGGGGGTCTCTCGCACGTGGTCGGCTATCTTAAGTACCCTCTCTCCGACAAGATGGGGGTCTATTACGAAGAACATTATCGTGGTCGTGATGGAGTCGAGCGTGCTTACGAAGATACCCTACGAGGGGTCAATGGCCTTAAGTTAACAGAGACGGATGTTTTCGGCGAAGTGACTTCGGAGTCAGTAGTCCAAAAGGCCATTGATGGCAAGCCCATCGTTCTCTCTATTGATGCTCGTTTGACGGAAGTGTTATCT
Source organism: Parcubacteria group bacterium (assembly GCA_040900205.1). Taxonomy (GTDB): domain Bacteria; phylum Patescibacteriota; class Minisyncoccia; order Phycocordibacterales; family Zambryskibacteraceae; genus UBA5004. Next base: position 4,474 of record JBBDZK010000037.1, on the reverse strand, counting down.
GAATCCATTGCATCTCTGGCCAGGAGCAAGGGTTTCGTCGGCGGGGCGGCTGTGCTTATGGATGTCGGGACCGGCGAGATTATCGCGCTGACGAGCTTTCCCGAATATGACCAGAAGATGCTCACGGCAGGCGCCGACCAAGCGGCCTTAAATCTTCTGATTAATAATCCAGCCAAGCCATTTCTCAATCGCGCCATCGGCGGACTCTACCCCCCGGGCTCTATTTTAAAGCCTGTTATTGCCTTAGCGGCTCTTAATGAGCGTTTAATTTCTCCCACCAAGCAAATTTTAAGCACCGGCTCAATTACGGTTCCCAACCCTTATGACCCGTCCAAACCCTCTGTCTTTAAAGACTGGAAAGCTCATGGCTGGACGGATATGAGAGAAGCTCTCGCTGTTTCTTCAGACACATATTTCTACTCTATCGGCGGCGGTTTCGGAGATCAGAAGGGCTTGGGTATCGTCGCTTTGGACAGATATTTCCAACTCTTCGCCTTGACGGAGAAGACGGGGATTCAACTGCCGGGTGAGGTGGAAGGTGTTATTCCCACTCCGGAGTGGAAGCGGGAAAAATTCAATGGCGAACCTTGGCGTCTGGGTGACACTTATATCACTGCCATTGGTCAGTACGGCACACAGATTACGCCTCTTAATGCGGCTAGATTTACAGCTACCATTGCCAACGGCGGTAACGTGCTCGCGCCATCGCTTCTACTCGGAGGCAATCCGGAGCAGAGCCAGCGCACCATCGAATTTAGCGAATCAGATTGGCAGGTCGTACGGGCAGGCATGAGAGATTCTGTCACCCACGGCACTTCAGTCGGTCTCAATGTGCCGTATGTCAAGGTTGCCGCTAAAACTGGCACGGCAGAAGTGGGGTCAGCCAAATTATACGTTCATTCTTGGTCTGTCGGCTTCTTCCCGTTTGAACATCCGAGATACGCCTGGGCCATTGTTATGGAGAGGGGACCGAGTGACAATACTCTCGGAGCTACCTCCGTAGTCCGCCAACTTTTCGACTGGATGGCAATCAATACCCCGGAATATTTTGAGTAATTTGTCCCGCGGAGCCTGGGCGAAGTAGGATTGATTTTTGGGGGCGAGTGGGATATGATTCTCTCTAATAATTTAACTCCATGAATAGCGGCGAAGATTATTTGACCAAAGAGAAGTTTAAGGAGCTTGAAAAGGAACTCGGATATCTCAAAAAGGTGAAGCGTAAAGAGATTGCGGAGGCCTTAGAATATGCCAAGTCTCTGGGAGATTTATCCGAGAACCAGGAATACCAAGAAGCGCGCGATAGCCAGGCGATATTGGAGGATCGTATTAATCGTCTCGAGGGCATTTTGAAGTCAGCCAAAATTGTCTCTACTCAAAGCACAAATCTTGTGATGGTTGGCTCCGTCGTGACTGTGGAAAAAGAGTCCGACAAATCCCGCAAATCTTACTCCATGGTTGGTTCCGAAGAAGCCGATGTCGCCAATGGTAAAATTTCCGTACACTCTCCTCTTGGCATGGCCGCCATGGGTAAATCAAAGGGTGAGACGTTCTCTTTCAAGACTCCAAATGGTATGATGTCGTATAAGATTATCGACATCAAATAATGGCTTCAAAAAGCGGAACGTCATGGGCGTCCGTGGCGGCCGAGAGGATTATCGCTACGCATCCCGACGCTAAATCATATACAATAGCCGCCGGCATCAGTCCGTCGGGTGTGGTGCACTTCGGTAATTTTCGTGATGTCGTGACATCGCATCTCGTGCGCGAAGCGCTCAAAGAGAGCGGCAAGAATGTGCGCCTTATTTTTTCTTGGGACAATTTCGACCGTTACCGGAAGGTGCCGGTAGGGGTTCCCGAGTCGTTCGCGGAATATATAGGCAAGCCACTTTCTAAGATTCCTGATCCGTTCGGCAAGCTTAGTTCGTATGCTGAGCGGTTCCAAGCACCTTTCGTGGAAGCAATGGAACGGCTCGGCATTGAGATAGAATATCGCGATCAAACTTTGCTTTATGAAAGTGGCGCCTACGACGAGATGATTTTCCACGCTCTTCGCGAGCGGGAAAAGATCGCCGATATTCTGCTTTCTTTTATGTCCGATAAGGCCAAGGGAAAGAAAGGAATTGATCCGGTCGAATATCGCAAGCATTATTATCCCGTCGCTGTCTACTCGCGATTTACCGGTAAGGACATCACGAACGTCCTTAACTATGACGGCGGTTCGCAGGTCACTTATTTATGCGTGGAGACCGGCAAGGCAGACACGGTTGATCTTGCCAAAGAACATATAGCAAAACTCTCTTGGAAAATAGATTGGCCGATGCGATGGAAATACGAGGATGTTGTCTTTGAGCCCGGCGGGCACGACCATGCTTCTCCGGGAGGAAGCTACGATGTGGCCTCAAGAATAGCACGGGAAGTGTTCGGATTTGAGCCCCCGATATTTGTGGAATACAAATTCGTCGGTATCCAAGGTCTCGGTTCAAAGATGTCCGGCTCCAAAGGTAATGCGCTTCCTCCTCTCGGACTTTTAGATATTTACGAGCCGGATTTACTTAAGTGGTTATACTTCAGAAAATCACCTGACCAATCATTTGAACTCGCGTTTAATACCGAGATTTACCGCCAATATGATGAGTATGACTTAGAACACCCGGAGGGGAACGCGATTCCGTTTCGCCAAGCGGTTGGTTTTGGTCAGGTTTTACAATGGCAAGAGGATAAATTACAAAAGGTACTTGAAGCGCTGGGATTGAAATATAGCCTGGAAAGTATCAAGAGCAGACTCCCTCTCGCAAATAATTGGTTAACGAAATACAATTTAGATCAGAAGATTGTACTCAATGACTCTATCAATATCAAATATGTTGAGACTATGAGTGATGTGCATAAGCAACAGGTAAAGAAACTCCATAATGAACTTAAAAAGAGATCGGATACTACTATTTCTGAACTCGAAGCTCTTGTTTATGAAATTCCCAAATCCCCAGAATTAAGTGAGGTTGAATTGAAGAAAGAACAACGAGCTTTTTTCAAAGATGTTTATAATTTGCTTATTGGCAAGGATACCGGCCCTCGCCTCGGCACATTTCTCTGGGCGGTGGAAAGGGGACAGGTGCTTAAATTACTCGATATTTAACGGTTTATTTCCTTTCTTTTATTTCTTGCTTTAGTTTAGAGATAAGTTCTTCCACTCCTATTTGCCCTAATTTTTCATCAGAACGGCTTTCGAGAGTGACTTTGCCTTCCGAGATCTCTTTGTCTCCAATGACAAGCATATAAGGGACTTTCTCGGTCTTGGCATTTCTTATTTTCTTCCCCAAACTTTCATTTGAATCGTCCAATTCCACTCTAATATTTTCTGCTTTTAATTTTTTAAAAACATTTTTGGCGTATTCGAAATGAGCTTCGCCGATGGGTAAAACTTTCACTTGCACAGGGCTAAGCCAGAGAGGGAAAACACCATTATAGTGTTCAATGATTACTCCCATGAATCTCTCAAATGATCCCAAAATTGCCACGTGGATCACAACTACTTTGTGAGGTTTGCCATCGTCTCCTATATAGTTCAAGTCAAAATTCTCCGGTTGGTTAAAATCAAGTTGGATAGTTGCCAGTTGCCAATAGCGACCCTGCGAGTCTTTAACCCGCATATCTATTTTGGGTCCGTAAAATGCGGCCTCACCTTCTTCAATCGTATAATTTACGCCCCACTTCTTTACAGAATTTACAAGTATTTTTTCAGCTTTTTCCCAGATTTCATCGCTTCCAAAATACTTCTTTTTATCTTTTGGGTCTCTAACGGATATCTCGACTTTGTAGTCATTGAATCCGAATGCTCTATAAATTTTATCAGTCAGCCCAAAAATCATTTCCATTTCTGATTCTATCTGATCTTGTCTTATGAAGTGGTGGGTATCATCGATAGTTAAGTTCTTAACCCGAAGAAGCCCAGCTAGTTCTCCACTTTTCTCATTTCTATAAACAGTACCATTTTCGGCAATTCGCAGAGGTAAGTCACGATAACTTTTCGGCGAGGAGTTGTATATCTCAAAATGGTGAGGGCAGTTCATTGCTTTAATGACAAATTCCTCTCCATTCTCATCTGTCATGGTAGGCATCATGGCATCATATCTACCCAAGTGGCCACTTTTTATATAAATTTCTTTTTTGGCGATATGGGGCGAGTAGACAAATTGATATCCTAATGCCCCCTTTTCTTCTATGATGAGCCTTTCTAATTCGCCACGAATAGTCGCCCCCTTAGGTAAGAGCATAGGTAGGCCTTTACCAACAAGATCAGAAATCACGAAAAGACCGAGTTCTTGTCCGATGCGTCGATGGTCATTACTCCCTAATTCATCCATAATCATACATCCTACAGCGCCTTAATCTTCTCGGCAATGCATCTGTATCAACGTCCATCTGTGTCAACGTGGCAGGTTGACACGGAATGGGGTACAATTAGGGCTATGGT
>JBBDZK010000036.1:8958-13332 GCA_040900205.1 Parcubacteria group bacterium | reverse complement strand
GCCATGGGAGTAGGATTCCTCTGGTACGGAGTGTTGTTTAGAAAACCGTGGATGGACATGATGGGTCTCACCATGGAGAGTATGGGGCAGATGAAGATGAGTGCTAACAAGGCCTACATCTTACAATTCATCGCCTCGCTTGTGATGGCTTGCATACTTTCCCGCGCTATATTTGTTTTGAGTGCATATATGGAAATCGGTGGGTGGATGGTAGGAGTAAAAGCGGGATTCTATATGTGGCTTGGTTTTATCGCCCCCGTCACTCTCGGTGTAGTACTCTGGGAGAACAAGCCATGGAAACTCTGGTTTATAAATGCATCCAATTATCTGGTTACTCTCGTCATTATGGGTATTATCTTGAGTTTGTGGGTATAATAGCTATTGGTGAAATTAAAAATCCACGAAAAATTAACCATAGAGAAGATTGCTTTAACCGGTATTTTAACCACGCTGGTTCTTATCGGCTATGGTTTCTATAGATATCGTACTCTCGACATCAAGTTTAATCTTGTCGTAGAAGATAATTCAGCACTCACTACTCAACTAGCAGAGGTCACAAAGGATAGATCTGATCTCATGGAGTTATCGAGCTACCAGCAATCTATCATTGATACATTTCAAGGTCAGATTGATAGTCTGGGTAGCACTGTTGGTCTGCTCGACAAACTGGCCAAAACAGATAAGGAGCTTCTTAGGAAATATTCAAAAGTGTATTTCTTAAATGAAAATTATGTTCCTGCCAAGCTTACCCAAGTGGAAGAGCTGTACATATTTAAGCAAAATAGCGGCAATCTTCTCATCCACGGCGATGTTTGGCCGTTTCTTAAAAGCCTTTTGGACGACGCGCGAGTCAGTGCCAGAGAGTTGCTCGTTATATCCGCTTTCCGCTCCTTTGACACTCAAGAATCTCTAAAGTCTGAATACACAGTTGTCTATGGCGCCGGCACGGCTAACCAGTTTTCCGCTGACCAAGGCTATTCTGAACATCAACTTGGGACTTCGGTTGATTTCACCACGCCTGGTGCGAATGCCGTGTTCTCGAAGTTTCAGACGGACCCTGCCTATCAATGGCTCTTGGATAATGCCTACAAATACGGCTTCGTTCTATCGTATCCGGAAGGGAACACTTATTACAAATTTGAGCCCTGGCATTGGAGATTTGTCGGGGTCGAGCTTGCGAGAATGCTTCATAGAGACAATAAATATTTCTATGACCTCGATCAGCGTGAGATAGACGCTTATCTTGTAAGATTATTTGAATAATCAATATGAAAATAAACATCAGAGCGACCGGCATTGAACTTACCCAGGCTATTTCGGATTATGTGTACAAAAAAATTTCGCCAATCGAGAAGTACCTGGACAAAAAAAGCAACCCGGATATTGTCGCTCAAGTGGAAGTGGGCAAGAGCACTCGTCATCACAAGACCGGCAACGTTTTTCGCGCGGAAGTGCACATAATCGGCGTGAACTTGGATTTGTACGCCGTTTCCGAAATGGAAGACCTATACGCGGCCATTGATATTGTCAAAGATGAGATAGTGCGCAACGTGATACAACTGAAGGGTAAGCGCGAGACACTGGCGCGCAGAAGTGCCGAGCTAATGAAGAATATGTTGAAGGGCTTTACGGACAGCACGGCCAGAGGATTTTCTTGGAGCGTGGAACGTTTAAAATTTAAAAATTTCAGGAAAAAACCATAATCTAATTACCGCGTAAAAAGTCTTCCCAATTCATCTCTCTTTTACCGGCTGGGATAACTCGAGTGGGTAGGAATTCGCCGTTTTCCACCTTTGCCTCTTTGACAACTATGCGGATTTCTTCGCCTCTCTTGTTTTTATAAAACATATGAGCCCCGGGCCAAGTGCTGTATGCCAGGACTTTCTTTAAGTTTTTCTCCGCCGGTTCATCAAGATTGAGGAGTCCATCTTCTTTCTTAAGCAGTTTGGTGAAACTGGCTCCAGCATCGTCTTGGGGTGTTTCTCGTATCTCGCCTGAAACCCATTTAGGTAAGAGTAGCTCGAGTATTCTGCCGCCGGCTCGGCCGAGCTTCTCTTCCACTACGTGGTAATGGTCCGGCCAGGGAGTGATAGGAATCTTTATTTGCGCCAGTATTGGTCCGTGGTCCATCTTCTCATCCATTTTGATTATCGTGACTCCCGACTCACCCTTTCCCAGGATGGTCTCTTGGATTGGCGAAGGGCCGCGCAGTTGGGGCAAGAGCGAAGGATGCACGTTAAGCGTCTTGTATCTTGGTAGCTCGATTAACTCCTTCGGCAAAATTTTGCCGAAGGACGCCACCACGAATACGTCCGCATCAATCTTCCTCAATTCTTCCATCGGCAAAGGGTCATTAGTGGAACTGATTTTTAGCAAGGGAGTGAAGCCCGAGAGCTCCAGTTCTTCGAGCACGTAGTTGGAGAATCGAGAACTGCCGAAAAAGACAAACTTAATAGATTTTCTTGGTGGTATATCTTGAACATTTTCGGCCTTATCAATAAAAAGAATACCGTCTAAGTGGTCCGTCTCATGTTGGAAAATTTGGGCCAAGAGTCCCGACGCCCCTCTCCTCGTTATCTGCCCGGTTTCGTCATAGGCCACGATGGTTACTTTCTCGCTCCTTTTGACCTGTCCATAGAGCCAGCGGATAGACAGGCAACCTTCTTCCACTTTCTTTTTTTGCTTCGAAGTATTGATTATCTCCGGATTGATGAACACGAGATCATTCAACTCTTTGTCCGCGCCGACCCTCTTTGTTTTTTTAATTATTGCCAGAGCCCGGCCGCTGACCACAAATATTCGCAGGCTCTCACCGATTTGTGGTGCGGCAATGGCTACGCCATCTTCTTCGGCGTGAAGTGCCTCTTTCATCCTATGTAAAACATCTTGAATTTTCTTCGTGCCGATGCTTTTAACAGGTACGGATTTGGCTTTCTTTCTAAGCACGGGAGCGTCTTTTTGCAGAATTTTAGTTTTTATCATCTTGTAGTGAGCTTGTCGAACCATTTTTTATTTTAAGGCTGCCGAAAAAACAGCGCGAGAAATTTGAACTCTGGGAACATCTTTTCAACAAATAGGCCATATCCTGGACAGAGAGGTGGGAAGTCTTAACCGCCACGGCTCTCATGGGTAATTCTTTCATATCAATCGCCCTTCTTTCGGCATTGATTCGCCCGTGGAACTCGTCGAGCATCTTCAGGCGCGGATGTTTGAAGAACCCTTTAACATTGCGGTTTTTTAGGCTTTCGTCAAGAGATTTCATGGTAGGCGTGATTTGTATATTTATAGTATCATAGTGTCTGTACAACAGATTTTTATAATGGCAAAAAAACTTGGAATAGATCTCGGCACCACCAATATTCTGGTATTTGTGCCCGGCAAGGGCATTGTTTTAAACGAGCCGTCAGTCGTGGCCGTCTCTGAAGCTGACAATAGCATTCTCGCCATCGGCGCGGAGGCCAAGACCATGATTGGTCGGACGCCCGGTGGCATTATCGCTTACCGGCCGATGAAGGATGGAGTGATCGCCGATTATCGGGTGACGGAAGCGATGCTTCGTTACTACATCAACAAAGCGCTCGGTCGGTGGAACATTTTCAAGCCCGATGTTTTAATCTCGGTGCCGGCAGGAGTAACCTCCACCGAACGGCGAGCGGTGGTCGAAGCGGCTATCAAAGCAGGAGCCAAAAATGCTTATGTAGTCAAGGAACCGATTCTCGCCGCCATCGGCGCGGGCATTCCTATTCAGGAAGCGGCGGGTCACATGATAGTGGATATCGGTGGAGGTACCACGGACGTAGCGGTCATTTCTCTCGGTGGTATTGTCGCTTCCACTTCCGTCAAAGTGGCCGGTAACAAGCTTGATACCGCTATCGCCGACCACATCAAGAAAAATTTTAATCTGGTCATTGGGGACAAGACAGCCGAAGATGTCAAAATTACCATTGGTTCCGCCATTCCGCTTGACGAAGAACTTGTCATGGCGGTGAAGGGTAGGGATTTCATGCTTGGTCTGCCGCGCACTCTTGAGCTCAAGACCAATGAAGTGGTTAAGGCCATGTCAAAAGAGTTGCGCGAGATGGTTAAGGCGGTCAAAGAAGTTTTGCAGGAAACTCCGCCGGAACTCTCCTCCGATATCATCGACCGGGGCATTATCATGACGGGTGGCTCGAGTCAGTTGCGCAATTTTCCGGAACTTATGTTCCGTCGCACCGGCGTGAAGGCGGTGATGGCTAAGGATGCGTATTACTGTGTGGCCAAGGGTACTGGCATAGCATTGGAGCATCTCGATATGTATAAAAAGAGCATTATTGCGAAGAGATAGTGACTATAAACTTTTCAATAGAGAAAGAACTGAAAGGAAAACTTGCACGG
>JBBDZK010000036.1:2810-8858 GCA_040900205.1 Parcubacteria group bacterium | reverse complement strand
TGGCCAACACTTATCATCTTTATCTTGAGCCGGGTGCGAAACGAATAAAAAGTTTCGGCGGGTTGCACAAGTTTATGAACTGGTCAGGGCCCTTAATGACCGACTCTGGCGGCTTTCAAGTCTTTTCTCTCGGTGCCGCGTATGGCAAACAGGTTTCTAAAGTGGCTCGACTCCAAGAAAATTCTATTTCTGATGAAAGTATTGTCGGGAATCTCGCTAAGGTTGATGATGATGGCGTCACGTTCAAATCACACCTGGACGGCTCTCTCCACTACATCACACCGGAGAAATCGATTGAGATACAGCACGACTTGGGTGCCGATATCATTTTTGCCTTTGATGAATGCACTTCTCCGACAGCAGATTTCAGTTACCAAGAAGCCGCTCTGGAACGCACGCATCGCTGGGCCCAAAAAAGTCTTGAATTTCATAAATCTAAACCCAATAAAGAAACTCAAGCACTCTTCGGTATTGTTCAGGGAGGCAGGGAAGAATCCCTGCGCCAGAAATCGGCAGAATTTATTGGTAGCCTGGATTTTGATGGTTTTGGTATCGGCGGCTCATTTGCGAAAGAGGATATGGAGACAGCGGTCAGGTGGGTTAATGATATCTTGCCGAAGGATAAGCCGAGACATCTACTCGGTATCGGCGAGCCGGAGGATTTGTTTATGGGAGTGGAAAATGGTGTGGACCTCTTCGACTGCGTCGCTCCGACCAGAAACGGTCGCGGTGGTACGCTCTACACTACGACCGGAAAAATAAATATCAGAAATGCCGAGTTTCGGGAAGATCAAAAACCTATAGATTCCGAATGTGGCTGCGATGTTTGCAATAATTATTCCCGAGCCTATCTCTGCCACCTCTACCGTGCGCACGAAATGCTCGGCGGCACGCTCGGCTCCATCCACAATCTCTATTTCATTATCAATCTGGTTAAACACCTGCGTGAAAATCTTCTCAATGGCACTTTCGCTGGGTTTAAAAAAGAATTTCTGGAGCATTATAACCAGAATTGACATTCCTAACTAGGTTCATGGTTAGGAAGCTCCACCGTGTGTGGGGCTTTTTGTTTTAGGTATCTTTCTGATATCGTGAAGCCCATGAAGTTTAAACTCTCAACCAAATGGAAACCGGCGGGGGACCAGCCTAAAGCCATAAAAGAGCTTTTAGACGGACTCAAAAAAGGTTTGCGGTATCAGACTCTTTTGGGCGTGACTGGCTCTGGCAAGACTTTTACCGCTGCCAACGTTATTGAACAAATAGGTAAGCCGACCTTAGTCATCGCGCACAACAAGACTCTGGCCGCCCAACTGGCGCAAGAGTATCGCGAATTTTTCCCAGACAACGCAGTACACTACTTCGTTTCTTATTACGATTTCTATCAGCCGGAAGCATACATGCCTGTGACGGACACCTATATCGAGAAAGAAGCGATGATTAACGAAGAGATTGAGCGTCTGCGCCACGCCTCCACCCAAGCGCTCCTAACGCGCAAAGACGTCATCATTGTGGCTTCAGTCTCGTGCATCTACGGCTTAGGCAGTCCGGAAGAATATGAGAAGGTTAATATCAAGGTTGAGAAAGGACAGATAATTTCCCGTACCGATTTTATCCGTGCCCTTGTCGGCATTCATTATTCCCGCACTAATTCTGATGTTAAGCCGGGCACTTTCCGAGCGCTCGGTAATGTGATTGAAATTATGCCGGTTTCGGAGCGTATTATTTACAGAATTGAAATTAAAGATAGTAAGGTCGAATCCATAAAAAGAATAGATGCCGTTTCCAGCGCCCTAATAAACGAGCCACCGACCTTCTTCATCTTCCCGGCTAAACATTTCATCACCGCCGACGATGCCGCGAAACGCGCGCTTCTAAGCATCAGAGCGGAGCTCGAAGAACGTCTGGCGGAATTGAAGAAAGAGGGCAAACTGCTTGAAGCCGAACGGCTCAAGCGCCGGACCACCTACGACTTAGCCATGATTCGTGAAGTCGGTTATACCAACGGCATTGAAAATTATTCGAGACATTTCTCCGGCAAACTTCCCGGCGAGGCGCCCTATACCTTGCTCGACTATTTTCCCCGTCGTCGCCAAGGCTATGGCGGGCAAGCCAAAGAAATCCCTGACTTTCTGACTATCATAGACGAGTCGCACGTGACGGTGCCGCAGATCGGCGGTATGTACGCCGGAGACAAGTCGCGTAAAGATGTTTTAATTGAACACGGTTTCCGCCTGCCGTCCGCGCGAGACAACCGGCCATTACGATTTGAAGAATTCGAAGAACGGGTTGGGCAAGTAATTTTCACGAGTGCTACACCCGCCAAGTATGAGAAAGAAGTTAGTGAGAAGGTGGTGGAACAGGTCATTCGTCCTACCGGATTGATTGACCCGAGAGTGTCTGTCAAACCCATTCAATCCGGGGGGCAATATAAGGGGCAGGTTTATGACTTTATAAGTGAAGCCCGGGCGGCGATAGCGAAAGGCGGACGGGTGATTGCCACCACTCTGACCAAGAGAATGGCGGAAGATTTGTCAGACTTTTTGAAAGAGAAGGGCGTTAAAGCCGAATATCTGCACAGCGAAATCAAGACGATAGAACGCATAGAGATTCTCACGGCTTTTCGCCGTGGGAAGTTTGACTCTCTGGTCGGGGTCAATCTCTTGAGAGAAGGGTTGGATTTGCCCGAAGTGACTCTGATTGGGATTTTGGACGCGGACAAAGAAGGTTTCCTGCGTAGCGACACCTCTCTCATACAGATTATCGGTCGGGCGGCGCGCAATGTGAAGGGTAGGGTCATTCTCTACGCCGATACTGTCACCGGTTCGATGGAGCGTGCCTTGGGCGAGACGGCGCGCCGCCGAACCATCCAGGTAGCCCACAACAAGAAGCATCACATCACTCCCAAAACGATTGTCAAAAAGATAAAAGATATTACGGACACCCTCGAACGAGAACATCACCAAGCGGTCAATTTGTTGCTTGAGACGGACGAGAAACTTTTCGCTAATAGTCCCAAGAAATTAATCAAAAATAAGAAGAAGGAAATGGAAGCAGCCGTGCGCGACCTCGACTTCGAGTCGGCAGCCATTCTACGCGACGAGATAAAGATTCTCGAGGGTCATTTGGGTAAAAAATAGTTGCCGTGCTATACTCCACTCGCCACAGATACCCCCTAGGCTCTGCCTCGGGGGCTATAAACTTATATGAAAGAGAAAGAACTAGGGGATAAAATAATAGTAAAAGGCGCGCGGACGCATAACCTTAAGAACATTACGGTTGAGATGCCGCGTAATAAAATGATTGTCTTTACCGGTCTTTCCGGTTCGGGTAAGTCTTCACTCGCTTTCGATACCATCTTCGCCGAGGGACAGCGGCGCTACGTAGAATCGCTTTCTTCCTACGCCAGGCAGTTCCTGCGCCAGATGCAGAAGCCGGACGTGGATGAAATTACCGGTCTTTCGCCCGCCATTTCCATTGACCAGAAGTCGCGCTCCAACAATCCTCGTTCGACCGTTGCCACTATTACCGAGATTTACGATTACCTGCGTATTCTCTACGCGCGCATCGGCCGGCCACATTGTCTTGTTTGTGGCACGGAAATTAAGAAGTTATCGAATGAAGAAATAAAAAATTTTGTTCTGGAGAAAATGTCAAAGGTGTCCTTTGATATTTTTTCGCCGATTGTCCGCGGAAGAAAGGGTGAATACTATCAACTCCTTTACGATCTTTTAGGCAAGGGTTATAACACCGTCATGGTAGACGGCAAAAAATATTCTCTGCGTGAGCGTATTAATCTTACAAAGACCAAGAAGCACGAAATATCAGTATTGATAGATTCGATAAATTTGAAAGAAGAGTCAGCTGACGAGAGATTGAGTGAGGCAATAGAAAGAGCTTTAGAGGAATCAGACGGCTTACTTCTGCTGAAGACTAAAGGCGAAGAACATCTCATGTCGGCTAAATGGGCCTGTCCAAAGGACGGGTTCTCTTTCCCGGAGATTGAGCCTCGCTTGTTTTCTTTCAACTCGCCATACGGCGCGTGTTCGGGTTGTAACGGACTGGGTACCAAGTACCTCTTCGGTACCGAACCCTGTGAAGTCTGCCTTGGTAAGCGTCTTCGGCAAGAAGCTCTAAACGTATTAATCGGAGACAAAAATATCGTTGAACTCACCTCGCTTTCCATTAAGGACTGCAGCGAATTTTTCAAAAAGCTTAAATTGACCGTCCGTGAGAAGAATATCTCTAGAGTGGTGACGAAAGAAATTGAAGCGCGTCTCTCTTTCATGAATGATGTCGGTATTGAATATCTCTCGCTTGACCGCAGAGCCCACACGCTCTCCGGCGGGGAAGCCCAGCGTATTCGTCTGGCCAGTCAGCTTGGCTCCGGTCTAGTCGGCGCGCTCTATGTCCTAGACGAACCGACTATTGGTCTCCATGCTAGAGATAACGCTCGCTTGATTAAAACACTTCTCAATCTGCGCGATTTGGGTAACACTATCATCGTAGTCGAGCATGATGAAGAGACTATTTATGCCTCCGACTTTTTGGTTGATATCGGTCCCGGGGCCGGCATTCACGGCGGGGAAGTGGTGGTTTCGGGCTGGCTTGAAGATTTATTGCTTAACGAACCTGCCCGCCGGACCCAGCAGGCGGGGACAAACGAGGGTAAATCTCTGACTTTGACTTACCTACGCGGTGAGAAGGGTATTAAGACACCGGAGAAGCGCCGAAACTCGGAAAAAGGCAAAATTGCCATTCGCGCGGGCTCTGTCTTTAACATCAAACACGCGAACATCGATATCCCGCTCGGCCGACTGGTGGCAGTAACCGGTGTTTCCGGCTCCGGTAAATCCTCTTTTGTCTACGAGATTCTTCACAAAAATCTCCAAGCCAGACTTGATCGGCGTTACCGAAGTGCCGAAACTCATAACTGTCAAACTTTTACCGGTTCGGAATATTTGGGTCGCTCGATCTTGATTGACCAGTCACCGATTGGCCGGACTCCACGTTCCAATCCAGCCACTTACACGGGCGCCTTTACTTTCATTCGCGAACTCTTCGCCGAAACGGCGGAGGCCCGAGCGCGCGGTTGGCGGGCGAATAGATTTTCCTTCAATGTTAAGAGTGGCCGATGTGAGACTTGTCAGGGTAATGGCATGATTGAAGTGGAGATGCATTTCCTGCCGACCGTTTATGTGCCGTGCGATGTTTGCAATGGCCGGCGCTTTATGAAGGAGACTCTCGAGATAAAATATAATAAAAAAAATATCTACGACATTCTCGAGATGACGATTGAAGAAGCACTCACTTTCTTTGAAGATATTCCGGCTATTTTTGACAGATTGAAAAGTCTCAACGACGTCGGTCTCGGTTATCTTTGCCTTGGTCAGTCCGCCACCACGCTTTCCGGCGGAGAAGCACAGAGGGTCAAAATTGCTTCCGAACTTTACCGCCCGCACTTACAGAAAACTATTTACCTCCTGGACGAGCCGACTATCGGTCTCCATTACGAAGATGTCAAAAAGTTAATTGAAATTCTCCAGAAGTTGGTAGACAAGGGCAACACCGTGGTGGTCATCGAGCACAATCTCGATTTTATCAAAAGCGCCGATTATGTGCTCGACATCGGTCCGGAAGCCGGTGACGGGGGAGGCAAGCTGGTAGCCCAAGGCACCCCGGAAGAAGTGGCGAATACCGATACTCATACCGGTCGGTATCTGTTAAAAGCTCTGCGCAAAAAATGAAAACATCTGATTTGGCTAAATTCGGTCTGCCAGATGCGCCCGGTGTTTACCTTTTTCTACGTGGCCAGAAAGTTTTATATATAGGCAAAGCAACTAATCTAAAGGATAGGGTTAAAAGTTACATGTCAAAGGGCATCTTTGACACTAGAGGTCCGCTGATTGAGAAAATGCTTGAAAAGGCGGATACAGTCAAATTTATACAAACCGATTCGGTTCTGGAGGCACTTATCCTCGAAGCGAGTGAGATTAAGAAACACCAACCCATCTATAACTCCAAAGAAAAAGATGGCAAAAGTTATAACTA
>JBBDZK010000036.1:0-2710 GCA_040900205.1 Parcubacteria group bacterium | reverse complement strand
CCGCAAGATTTTTCCATATCGTGATAAATGCCAGCTTGGGCAGGATAGGCCATGTTTCAATGCGCAGATTGGTCTCTGTCCGGGAGCGTGTGCCGGCTGGCTGTCAAAAAAGGATTATGGGAAAATTATCCACCACCTCGGTCTTTTTTTTGAAGCCAAGAAGCCTCAACTTGTAAAATCTCTTGAGAAGGAGATGAAATTATTGGCTAAAGAACAGAAATTTGAAGAGGCCGAAAAGATCAAAAGGCAAATCTTCGCCCTCGATCACATTCAAGACATAGCTCTCATCAAGAAAGATGTGGCAAGGGTTACCGAAAACCTTTTTAGAATAGAAGCCTATGATATTGCGCATATTTCCGGCACTAACACGGTGGGAGTGATGGCCGTGGTGGAAAATGGCGAACTGGATAAAAGTCAGTATAGAAAGTTCAAAATTCGTCAGGATAAAAATGACGATATCGCCAACTTACGCGAAGTGCTAAAAAGACGGTTTAACCATCCGGAATGGAGATGGCCGAACCTTGTTGTGGTCGATGGTGGAAAGGGACAGATAAATGTTGCTAAAGAAGTTCTATGGAAAGCCGGTTTGGATATTGCCGTAGCCTCTGTGGTCAAAGATGAGAGACATAAAGCCCGGGAGATTATCGGTGAGAAGGAACACTCGAGGGAGATTCTCTTGGCGAACTCGGAAGCGCACCGCTTCGCTATCGGTTACCACCGAAAGTTACGTGGAAAGGGATTTAGGATATAATTCAGACATGAATCTTTCTTCGAAGATTAAAGTAGCGGTTCTGCGTGGGGGCCCGTCTAGTGGCTACGACGCTTCTCTTAAGACGGGCGAACACATCCTTAAAACCTTGCGGGATATGCCGGAGACCTATGAACCATTGGATATCTTTATCTCCAAAGATGGTGAATGGCACAGCGGCGGGCTGGCCTATGAACCACATCGCGTCCTCGAATTGGCGGATGTAGTTTGGAATGCGCTTCATGGCTCATACGGTGAAGATGGCCAAGTGCAGAGAGTGCTTGAAGGACTGCAAATTCCTTTCACCGGTTCAAGCGCCGTGGCCTCGACCTTGGCCATGAACAAAGACATGGCCAAACGTTTATACCGAGAGCATTCTCTCCTCACTCCAGCGCACGAACTTATTACCGCAGAGAACTTGAACGATGACCGGTTGATTGCCATTTTCAGAAATTATCTCCATCCGGTCATAATTAAGCCGACCAATGCGAGCGGGTCTCTCGGAGTGTCTCTGGCGCGCACTTTCCACGAACTTAAGCAGAAGATTTCGGCAGCCTTCAGTCACTCGCCACGAGTGTTGGTTGAAGAGTTTATCAAGGGTGACGAGGTATCTTGTACTGTGATTGAAGGGGCTAAGGGAGAAAGAATCTATGCCCTCCTACCATCGAGCAAATCTAAATTAAAAGTAGAAGAAAATAAGCAGATAGAAGGGATGGCAAAGCGGGCACACGAAATACTCGGACTCTCCCACTACTCCGGTTCTGACTTCATCATCACGCCCAAAAGGAAGATTTATATATTGGAAACCAATTCATTGCCGGCGCTTCATGAAGATTCTTTGACGCATCACTCACTTCACGCCACCGGTTGGCGTTCTAGCGATTTCGTCAACCATGTTCTGAAGCTCGCGGTATGAATGAGATCCGTTCTATAGTTACCGGCCGCGTGCAGATGGTCATGTTTCGCGATTTTACGCGACGCCAGGCGCGTTCGCTGGGACTGATGGGTACCGTGAAGAACCTTAATGATGGTACGGTGGAAGTGGTGGCACAGGGCGGTAAGGAGCAATTGGAAGTATTCATCGAGCGTCTGCGTAAAGGTTCGCTGTTCTCGCGCGTTGATGATGTGGTGGTCGCCTGGAGAGAGCCGAGCGTCACCCTCGACGGTTTCCACATCATATCTTAATTTATTATGACTGCATGACTACGGATAGAAAAATACCGGAATGCATCGGTATCATCTTGGATGGCAACCGACGCTGGGCGAAAGAGAAAGGTCTGCCTACTTTCGAAGGACATCTCGAGGGAGCAGAGCGTCTGCACCAGGCGATATATTGGATACGCGATCGTGGCATTAAGCATCTTGCCGTGTACGCTTTTTCAATGGAGAACTGGCATCGTAGCGAAAAGGAGGTCTCTTATCTCTTGAAACTGTTTGGCACGATGATGGACAAATTATCTGTCAAACTTTCAAAAGAGAATATTCGTGTCAGATTTGTAGGAGAACGTGGACGCTTTAATGTGGGGATACGGGGAGCCATGGCCCGCCTTGAAGAAATGAGTGCGAAGAATGAGGCGCTCGCGCTGTGGGTGTGTCTTTCCTACGGTGGGCGCTCGGAGATAGTCGCGGCGGCTAAGGCGGCTGCGGCAGAAGGCAGTATCACCGAAGAGACGCTCGCGGCGCATCTGTGGACTTTCGGTATGCCCGATCCGGATGTTATCATCCGCACCGGCGGAGAAAGACGCTTCTCCGGATTTCTTACCTGGCAGAGTATTTATAGCGAGCTTTTCTTTATAGACGAATACTGGTCTGATTTTAGCGAAACGATACTGGACTCGATACTCAATGAATATAAAAATCGGGAACGGCGAATGGGGAAGTAATGAGTATTTGGAAATCGCGGATTTTTGATGTATTCTGATGAATCTAAGCTGGCAGCTAACAATCCAGAAGCTGACAGCT
>JBBDZK010000035.1:0-1937 GCA_040900205.1 Parcubacteria group bacterium | reverse complement strand
TTAGCCGATGTCTTTTTTCTATCATACTTTTTTCTTCGACCCACTTTACAATATCCTTGTACTTTTGTTCAAATTTCTACCTTGGGCCGATGCCGGTATCATTGTCATCCTTCTTACCATCCTAGTTCGTTTGATTATGTTCCCGCTTTCGAAAAAAGCGGTGCTCACTCAAGTGAGAATGGCCGAAATAGCCCCGGATTTGGCTAAGATTAAAGAGCAATATAAAGATAGGACCGAAGAGCAGGCGAAACTAACCTTGGCGCTCTATAAAGAAAAAGGGGTCAACCCGTTCTCGGGTATATTGGTAATCATTCTTCAGATTCCCATTATTATTGCGTTATACCAAATATTTCTCCATTTCCCCGAAGTTAACGCCGCCCTCTTGTATTCATTCGTGGTGATGCCTGATCATATCAATACTACATTTATTGGAATTCTTGATATAACGGCCAAGAGCGCGACCATTGCTTTTTTGGCCGCCATCTCCACCTTTTTCCAATTCCAAATTTCTATGAAAGGGCAGATTCCGCCTAAGGGGAATTCATTTGGCGATAATCTTACCCGCAGTATGCAGACCCAAATGAAATATTTCTTTCCCGTGATCGTCTTCTTCATCTCATACAATATTTCCGGAGCAATCGCCCTCTATTGGCTGACCTCCAATCTTTTCAGTATTGGACAGGAAATTTTCATTCGTCGAAAATTTAAAACTGCTCAAGTCTAAGTGCCCAGAGAGACAAGTCGGTTTTGTTTATGAAAATGAGATAGTCTTCGCCCGGGGAAAGTTTGGGCTCGACCACATCAATGTCAATATTTAAACTCCGTTTTGGTTCTGTCAAAACTTGAGCAATACTAATATTGGTATCAAAGAGCCAGATACGGTCGGAGAAGTGTGTGGCTCCCCTGTACCAGTTATCCGGCTCATCAATCCCCAGGCCGTCAGTTGGTGCGCCACAGAAGAGTATGCCCGCATTTCTCGCGCTCCAGACACATTTCTCCGCCAGGGTTGCGGGAGATATCTCGGCGAGAGCATTATTAGTGAGATTTTTGGCGAAAGCTTTTGTCCCGTTGTGCTCGACATATGAATACAGCACCCGGTTGCCGATAGAGCTGGGAATAACCACCAGTCCATTGAGTGGGCCGAGAATTTTTACAAAAGCTCCATTTGAGGTGTTTAGAGTGTAGGCGAAACCGGACGCATTGGCGCTGGCTTTTGTATATACCACCAAACTATTTCCGGCTGTTGCCAGACGCCAGTCCGTGAAAGGAAGGGTCAGTAAAGTTCTCGCGCCCGTGCCATTAAAGGTCGATGTGACTATGGAAGAAGTATCTCGTCGAGCGTAAATGAGGGTATTACCCGAGCCGACAGCCACGGCGCTGATGTCTCCGCCGAGTAGAGTTGAGGATACGGCGTAGAGAGTGCTCGAGGTGGCTTGGGGAGGAGTGAGTGTCAGAGAAAGATTTTCTACCGTATCAGAGTCATCTTTGAGAAAACGCAAGAGAACCGCGTTGCGATCCGATCTAAAATAGGCCTCGTAGATTTTTGGCAAAGTGTTGTTGGTCACTTTCGTCTTATCGAGCGTTCCCAAGTCCACGTCGTATATATGTCCCGTGGCGCGGTCAACGTACCGGACGACAGTCTGGCCGTTTCTTGTAAAGATTGTGGCACCGGCGACAGGAGTGTTGGAAATACGAAAAAGATCGGCTGTTGGTAATCCAAATTCATCAAAAGGCTCCTCTTCACCTGCGCCATCTCCAAAGCCGTTACCAGTCGGCTGGGCGGGTATATTGATATCGTCTCCGGAACCGAATGGTAAAATGTTTCTAATAACCATTCCAGTGGGAATATCGGGATTTCTCAAGAATAAATACCATCCCAAAAAAGCGACGAGAGCGACTGAAACGACTGCCATTAAAATTATCAATATTTTTTTCAT
>JBBDZK010000034.1:9400-13390 GCA_040900205.1 Parcubacteria group bacterium | reverse complement strand
TCAAGGATAGAACGGATGCCGGACAGAGGCTCGCGGAGAAACTGCTTGAGTATAAAGAAGCCCGACCGCTTATACTTGCCCTGCCGCGTGGTGGAGTGCCGGTAGGGTTTGAAGTTGCCAAGGCGCTTGGCGCTCCGCTCGACACCCTCGTTGCCAGGAAGATTGGCGCGCCTTTCAACCAGGAGTTCGGCGTAGGCGCTATTGCTCCGGGCGGCGTCCTGGTGCTTAATACTGAAACCATTCGCTCTCTAAAAATCAAACAAGATGAACTCGACAATATTATCAAACAGGAAAGGCAAGAAATGGAGCGTCGAGTCACCCGATACAAGAGCGGAGAGTGGAGTAAGAATGTGCCGACAAACGTTGTTATAGTGGTAGATGACGGTCTGGCCACAGGCCTGACGGCGCGGGCCGCGCTCCAATCAGTCAAGATTGTTTATAAGCCGGAGAAACTCATATTTGCCTCTCCGGTATGTGCCAAGGATTCCATGGAGTCGTTGAGACCGTACGCCGACAGAATCATCTGTGTATCCGAGCCTCGAAATCTCATGGCCATCGGAGAGTGGTATGCGGACTTTCCGCAAACAAGCGACGAGGAGGTGTTATACTACCTTGATAAAGCGTATGAGCAAAAGAAATAAGCCAATAGATAAAATGAAAAAAAAGGCGGGGCGGCACAAATACATCTTCGTCGTGGGCGGAGTGATGAGCGGGGTAGGCAAGGGTATCGCCACCTCCTCTATCGGCGCCATCCTTCAATCAAAGGGTTTCAAAGTCAGCCTCATCAAGGCTGACCCTTATTTAAATGTCGATGCCGGCACCATGAATCCGATTGAGCATGGAGAGGTTTTCGTCCTCGACTCCGGACTTGAAGTCGACCAGGATATGGGCAATTATGAACGTTTTCTCAATGTCGACATGCCTAGAGAAAATTATCTGACCAACGGCATGGTGCTCAAACACGTTATCGATAAAGAGCGTGCTTTGGGATATGACGGTAAGTGCGTTGAACCGGTCTACCACGTTACCGAAGAGATATTTAACCGTCTTTACCAATCAGTTTCGAAGACCAACGCAGACGTGACTGTCTTTGAGATCGGAGGGACTGTAGGGGAGTATCAGAATGCCATTTTCCTCGAAGCGGCGCGTCTCTTGAAAATCCGTGAACCGGGAAATGTCATGTTTGTGATGGTTTCCTATCTGCCGGTACCGGGTAAACTCGGTGAGATGAAAACCAAACTCACTCAAAATGCCATTCGCCAGCTCAACTCCTACGGCATCCAGCCGGATATGATTATTGCGAGAGCCGAGGTGCCGATTGACCAGAAGCGAAAAGAGAAGATTGCCTTGGCCACGGGAGTATCGAGCGAGAACATCATCGCGGCACCGGATATCGAGAGTATCTATGATGTACCCTTAAACTTTGAAAGAGACGGACTAAGCGAAAGGATTCTTAGCCACTTCAAACTCAAGTCTCGCCAAAAGGATTTATTTGCCTGGAGGCAATTTGTCTCGAAAACCAAGTCTGCCAAAAAGGAAATCAGGATAGCGGTGATAGGCAAATATTTCGACACCGGGGATTTCGTGTTTTCTGATGCCTACGTGTCAGTCATCGAGGCGGTCAAATTCTCCGCTTTTTGGCAAAATGTCAGACCTAAACTGGTGTGGATAAACGCCAAAGAATACGAAAGTGGCAAGCGCTTTGTCAGTGAACTCAAAAATTATGGCGGAGTAATTGTGCCCGGCGGGTTCGGTACGACCGGGGTGGATGGCATTATCGGCGCGATAAAATTTGTCAGAGAAAATAAGATTCCGTATCTGGGGCTCTGTTACGGCATGCAATTGGCTGTCATTGAGTATGCGCGAACCATTCTCGGTCTCAAAGGTGCCCATACGACGGAAGTGGCCAAAGATACCGCCTATCCCGTCATAGATGTTATGGAAGATCAGAAAGCTAAAATTAAAGACAATAAACTCGGTGGCACTATGCGCCTCGGCGCTTATCCGGCCGTGCTTAAGCCAAAGACTCTGGCCTATAAAGCCTACAAAACCGGCAAAATTTCTGAGCGACACAGGCATCGGTTTGAAGTCAATCCCGATTATGTCGAAAAACTTTCTAAGGCGGGTATGATTTTCTCCGGTATGTCTCCGGATGGACGGCTCTGCGAAATAGCCGAACTGTCGGAGAGCACCCATCCTTTTTTTCTGGCCACGCAATTTCATCCCGAATTCAAAGCCCGACCACTCTCGCCACACCCTCTTTTCACCGCTTTTATTAAGGCTATAATGAGAAAAAAGAAATGACTCTTTTTGTCGAAATCTCTCTTATAATAGTCATCGCCACTCTCGTCTCACTCGTGATGAAGCTTCTTAGACAACCTCTTATCGTCGGCTATATCGCCGCCGGTGTCTTGGTTGGCCCGTATGCTCTCAATATTCTTCAAGCTCATGACGAGATAGAACTTTTTTCCAAAATAGGCATTGCCATTCTGCTCTTCATAGTCGGCCTGACTCTTAATCCGGACGTCATGAGGGAGGTAGGCAGAGCTTCGTTTGTTACCGGCGTGGGACAGATTCTTTTTACTTCCATTATCGGCTTTTTCATCATTCGTTTCTTGGGGTTTGACATACTGCCGGCAGCTTATATCGCCATAGCGCTCACTTTCTCCAGTACCGTTATTATTCTCAAACTACTCTCGGACAGGGGGGATGTGGACAAACTCTACGGCAAGATTTCCGTTGGCTTTCTTCTGGTCCAGGATATCGTGGCCATTATCTTACTCCTCGCCATTACTGTCGTAGGCGCCACGACCGCCACGTCAGTTGGGGGTCTTTCCAATACTGCCATAACGGAGATAGTGGCACTTTTGGGTAAGGGAACTCTCGCGGCTGTTTTTCTTTATCTTGTCAGTAAATATGTTTTACCGGGCATCGCCAGATTCGTGGCCGGCTCGCAGGAGGTGCTTTTTATTTTTTCTCTGGCCTGGGGACTCGGGATGTCGGCATTTTTTTATGTCATCGGCTTTTCCATCGAAGTGGGGGCTCTTATTGCCGGTGTCACTTTGGCCGTTTCTCCTTTCGCCTACGAAATCGCCGCCAGGATGAAGCCGCTCCGAGACTTCTTTATCATGCTCTTCTTCGTTCTTCTCGGTTCGCAACTCATCGTGGGTCAGTTTTCCATGCTTCTCGGAGTGGCGGCACTCTTGAGTCTCTTTGTCCTGGTCGGCAATCCTTTGATTGTCATTATTTTAATGAACCTCATGGGGTATCGCACTCGCACGGCCTTCATGGCGGGGCTCACCGTGGCGCAGGTTAGCGAGTTCTCTCTCATTCTCATCGCACTTGCTTATTCCTTCGACCACGTCAGTCTGGAAGTGGTTTCTCTCGTCACTTTGGTTGGTGTGGTTACCATCATCGGTTCAACGTATCTTATACAGCACGCCGACCGCCTTTATATTTTCTTGAAACCCGCGCTCCGACTTATAACTATCAGGAAATCGCATATGAAGGAAAATAATTTGAGCGAAAATTTTGACATAATCATTTTCGGCTACGACCGGGTGGGGCACGATTTCGTGGAAACAGCGAGAAAGATGACAAATAATTACTTGATAGTCGATTACAATCCGTCTTCCATTGAACGCGCCAAGGCGCAAGGCATACCGCATCGCTTTGGTGATGCGGAAGACATGGAATTTCTTGACGAGATAAACATCTCCGGAGCCAAACTGATGGTCTCCACTATCCCCGACTTTCGTACCAACTTACTCCTACTCACTCATTATCAAAATCGCCATCCGGACGGCATTTTTATTACTATTTCTCATGATGTTTCCGAAACGCAGGCGCTCTACCAGGCCGGCGCTTCTTATGTCGTCATGCCTCATTATTTGGGGGCCATTCAGGCAGCGGCGCTTATGGAGAAACATGGATTCAATCGGCAAGCCTTTGATGAAGAAAAGATTGCTCATCTCCGCAGTTTGATGCTTC
>JBBDZK010000034.1:0-9300 GCA_040900205.1 Parcubacteria group bacterium | reverse complement strand
GGCACATTGTTTTGAGGGCGCCCTTGTTTCTGCTGAAAACCTGGCGAACCTCGCGCATAAGCTTGATCGATCGCCCCACCAAATTTATTAAAGCGTATCTTTGAGAGACAAACTTTCTTTAAGACCGAAGAAGACAACGACCGCGAGAACGAAGAATATCTTATCGAATGAGAATAAGTTTAATGTTATGGCACCAACAGCGGCACCCAACACAACGCTTGCCGGACGGGTCAATCGGAAAATGCTTAAAAGTGCAGTATCATCGGGACTCGCATGCTTGAAGAAGTAACTGTCGGAAGTAATCTCGACGAGGCTGGCTCCCACCCGAGAGAAAAATAAAACGATTACCCAGAGTCCGATACTTGCCCCCAAGTAGGGCATTAACAAAAGTGTCGTTCCCATGATTAAAAATCCTACAATCATAAATTCTTTTTCTCCTATGAAATAATCTGCCAGTTTGCCAACCGGCCAGAGGAAGAGGATAAAAGGCAGAAGCATGATGATAAAAATCACGCCGATAATACTCCACGTAAAGCCCAGTACTCCGTGCAAGTACAATGGTGTATAGATAGCCATAAAGGCATAAAAGAACTCGAGCGAGAATCTGGCTAAAGTGGTGCGCCGTACACTCTTGCTTCGCCACCAAGTTTTGAATGGCAGTAGCGCAAGGTGATGACGAAGCCCGTGCCATTTCGGCGTTGGAGATTTTAAGGAGAAGATGGCGAGGAGTATCGGCAGTACGAGTAAGAAGCTGGCGGCCAGATAGACCGGCTTTAGAGTGTCCCCAATAGTGAGAAAAATTAGCGCCGTCAATCCGAGAATCAGACCTAGATGAAAGAAGGTGATAAAGGCACCGCGTATTTCACCGGTCCGAGTATCCATAGAAATTTCCTCAAGAAAAATATCAAGACAATAAAATATCATATAAATAAGACTGGCGTAAATAACAAAAAAGACCGCCACCAAGAATTGGGTAGCGGCTAGGGCGAGAACCATGGTGCTAAACATAGTGATGAACAGAAGAACCAACAGGAGAAGACGTTTACCGAATCTTTCAATCAGTCTTGGGATGGCTAAAAATAAAACAATATTACCAAGAGCGCCGATGAGGAAAAGTAAACTGATGGTATCAGGTTCAAAAAATTGACCGAGGAGAGAAGAATTGACAAAAAGAGTAGCGCCTAAATGGATAGAGACGAAAAAACCGGCGACAAAAACCGGTACAAATCGCGTCATACTCCCAAAATTACCGGAATGACTATCGGTTTTTTGGCGGTACGCTGAAAAAGGAAACGGGAAATATCTTCAGTCACGGCATTTTTGGCATAATCAAAATTAATCGGATTCATACCAACAGTTGTCCCTTCTATTGAGCGCTTAATGATACCCCGCGCTTCGGAAAGGAGCTCTTGAGACTCCCTCAAGTAGACGAAACCTCTCGCAATGATATCCGGCGATTTCTTAAGATAGCCTGTTCTCGCGTTCACCAGGGCTATGATGACGAAGATGCCGTCTTCCGCCAACATTTTCCGGTCTCGGATAACCACTTCCGATATATCGCCGATGGAGAGACCTTCCACCACCACATCCTCCGAGGGTGCTTTCTCCGCCAGTTTGACAAACTTGGTCCCTTTATCCCGAATCTCAATGATACTGCCGTTGTCCGGGACGATAATATTTTCACGCGGACAGCCAAGGTCGACGGCCAATTCGGCGTGCATTTTGAGTCTGAAGTGATTACCGTGCACCGGCATAAAGTATTTGTAAGGAATCTGTTTATGCAACCATTTAAGCTCGTCGCGTTTGCCGTGACCGGAGGTATGCACATTCGAATCCAGGTAGGTGATAATTTTTGCGTCGCTGCGATAAAGATTATCTTTAAGTTTCTCGACTGCCCGGTCATTACCGGGGATGATGGAGGAAGAAAGAATAATAGTATCAGAGCGGTCAAGTCGGACGAATTTGTGAGTTTTGTTGGATATGCGCGCCAAGGCAGCAAATTCCTCCCCCTGGGCGCCGGTAGCGATAATCATAATCTTGTTCGGGGGATATTTCGTGATATCCTCGATAGGAATGACGATGCTTGTATCGACTAGATTAAGCTGTTTGATAATTTCGACATTAGCCTTCATACTTCGGCCTTCGACGAGTACATTTCTGCTGTAGCGCCGAGCCATGTTTATAAACTCAATTATCCTTTCAATCTGTGAAGAAAAAGTGGCCAAAATGATACGGCCTGGCGCCGAGGCCACAATGGAGTCAATATTTTTCAGAATAGAAGCTTCCGATGGTGACCACCCCGGTTTTTCTATGCCGGTTGAGTCCATGGTAAAGAGCAGAACATTACGATCCTTAAAAATCTTATATTGCTCAAATTCCTTCTCGACCGGCACACCGTCCTCGTTTTCTACCCGTACATCGCCGGTATTGACGATATCTCCATAAGGAGTTTCGATGATGATGCCTGTGGATTCCGGGATGGAGTGAGTCAGACCAAAGAAACGGACCTTAAGATTCTTGGTCAATGGGATAGATTTGTCATTAGCTTCGACTATCTTGACATTAAGCGGAGGAAGATGGGGAAATTCCACTTGACGCTTCTGAATCATTAGGGCGCCGAACTCGCGGGTATAGATTGGCGGATTGCCGAGCCGGTCGATGACATAAGGAATAGCGCCAATGTGGTCGAGGTGACCGTGGGTAATCACCAGAGCGCGGATTTTGCCCTTGCGTTCCTCGAGATATTTGGTATTCGGCAAGATATAGTCGATGCCGGGCGTCTCGTGGTCAGTAAATTTAATGCCGGCATCGCAGACGATAATATCCTCACCGAACTCTATCACGGTCATATTCCTGCCAATCTCTTCGACACCGCCAAGCGGGATAATTCTAATACTGTCTCCTAAGGGCGGGATGATATCGTGGGGCTTTTTGGCGACCATAGGCGCATTCGATCTTCTACGCATACTCTTATGGCGCAGGCCACTCGTAAATGTGTTATTCATTAGAGAGAGAAAAACCGGGTGTGTAAACGACTCTTTCATTATAATCTAGACAGTTTTATTTTACAAGCGTAGTCTAGAGCAATATGTCTGCTAAAACTATAGTGGTAACGGGAGGTGCCGGATTCATCGGCGCGCATCTTTGTCGTCGTTTGGTCAAGGACGGGCACAGAGTAATTTCCCTTGATAATTACTTCACCGGCTCGCGTGACAATCATGTCACGGGTGTCGAGTACCGCGAGGGTCATACTAAGGATATCGAAAAACATATCCCAGAAACGCCAGACATCATCTATCACTTGGGCGAGTATTCGCGGGTTGAAAAAAGTTTAGAAGAGCCGGCGCTGGTATGGGATCTCAATAAAGACGGCACTTTTGGAGTATTGGAATTTTGGCGTAAGAAGAAGTTCAAGCTGATTTATGCGGGGTCATCTACCAAATTTGGCGACGGTGGACTTGGCCGCGACCAAAGTCCTTATGCCTGGACAAAAGCCAGTAATACCGAACTGGTCAAGAATTACGCCGCATGGTATGGACTACCCTATGCCATCACTTATTTTTACAATGTGTACGGACCGGGTGAACGCGCCAATACCTACGGGACTGTCATAGAAATATTTCGCCAAAAGTATCTTAAGAAGGAACCGTTGACAGTCGTCTTGCCCGGCACCCAGAAGCGTAATTTCACTCACGTCTATGACATCGTTGAAGGATTAATCTTGATTGGTGAAAAGGGTGAGGGTGACGGGTTCGGACTGGGAGATGAAAGAGAATACTCCATTATGGAAATAGCCAACATGTTTGGCCTCCCCGTAGAGATGCTCCCGGAGAGGGCGGGTAACCGTATGGATTCATCTATAGATACATCCAAATCTAAAACCATTGGCTGGCAGGTTCACCATACGATTAAAAAATACATAGAAAAGATAAAGAAATAAGGCAAAAAAAGAGCCGCAAGCGTAAAGGGGGGTTAGCTCGCGGCTTAGGGCCGTCAGGCGAGGTCGCCTTCAGGCAAACCCGCTAAGGGAGGGAAGCGGGTGACGATTCTCATCGTCATTAGGAATGATAGCATGTCTATTATTTGTGTCAAACGGCTCTGTGGTACAGTTGTGTCATGAAAAGGGTCTTAATTTTTTCTCTGGCATACTTTCCGCGTGTTGGCGGAGCGGAAATTGCCGTCAAGGAGATAACCGACCGCATTGACCCGAAAGACATTGAATTTCACCTCATAACCCTACGATTCGATGGGACATCACAGCGAGAGAAAGTCGGTAACATATTGGTCCATCGGATAGGAAACGGTTCCTATCTTTCAAAAATACTTTTCGCCCCAAAAGCAACACTCATGGGCATAAGCCTGCACAAGAAGTATAAGTTCAATGCTCTTTGGTCAATGATGAGCTATATGCTTTACCCAGTCGTATTCATGCGAATCTTAGGGATACGTTTACCATACGCGCTCACCTTACAGGAAGGTGATACTTACAAACACACCTTTGGTCGGTGGCGGCTATGGCTATTTCTACCGCTGCTTACTCTTGGTTTTCGCCAAGCTACTGTCGTGCAAGCCATCTCGACCTTTTTAGGCACTTGGGCCAGACGGCGAGGTTTTCGTGGTCCGCTTGAGATCATTCCTAACGGAGTTAACGTAGAAAAATTATCAGGGAAATCTGTAGCGCATGATGGAATTGTTCTCATCACAACCTCGCGGTTGGTAAAAAAGAATGCTGTTGACACAATCATCCGGGCCTTGGCGCTTCTGCCCGCATACGTTTCTTTGCGGGTGCTTGGTTTCGGTTCCGAAGAAAAAAAACTTAAGACGCTCGCGCACGAACTTGGGCTCGCTCGGCGTGTCACATTTTTCAATCACATAGCACCTGATGAAATTCCGCGCCATCTCCATGCGGCAGATATCTTTATCCGCCCTAGCCGTTCAGAAGGAATGGGAAACTCGTTTATCGAAGCCATGGCTGCGGGACTGCCCGTGGTAGCCACCCAAGAGGGTGGTATTACTGATTTTCTTTTTGACGCTAAACGTAATCCGGACAAACCCACTACGGGCTGGGCGGTTGATAAAGACTCGCCCGAAGAGATAGCGCAGAGAGTCAAGGAGATTTTAAGCAATCAAGAATTTACCAAAAAGGTCGTAGAGAATGCGCGTAAGCTGGCTTTTGAAAAATATGATTGGGATTTAATAGCGCGGGATATGAGAGCGAAAGTTTTTGCCCGCCTTCGGTCCGCCGAAGCGGACCTACGGCGTGGCGAAGCCCGCTAAGATCGCGAAGGCGACCTTCTGTCCTAATTTTAATTAGCGAATATTTTCCAAACTTTATCTGTTTCAATATACCAGTCTCTGACACCGAGAAACCTGTCTTGGGAAACTGTCAGTGAGCCAAGATCGATAGCTTCTATCTTTACCGGCACAACGTATAGGAAGCTTGGTGTATAGAGAAAGACGGCCGGCACATCTCCTTCCAATTCTTGCGCAAAAGCCCTGTAACTTTCCTCTATCATTTTCGGGTCGTCGGCACCTCTGGCATTGCTTAGATACTTGTCGGCGCTACTGTTGGCATAAAGAGCGATATTGAGTCCCGGGTCGGTTCTCTGCGAAGAATGCCAGAATGGATAGAGATCGGTATCCCTGCCAACCACTTCACCGAAGAGCAGGGCATCGAAGTTTCTCGGGCGGATGACGTTTTGATTGAGTTCGCCGGTTTCAAAGACCAAGACATCGATTTTGGCACCAAGCTTCTCCCACGCCGCTACAAGCTCATTAGCCACTTGTCGAAGTTCCGGGGCGTCCCCTGTAGAGATTGAAAACGACAAGGCTATGGTGCCGGAGGCAGATTTCTTTTCAAGCACACCTGTTTCTTCATTGGCTTGCCAACCCGCTTTTGCCAAAAGTGCTTTAGCCTCTTCCAATCTCTCGGCGAGCGGAGGCTTATTCTCCGATATATTTGTCCAAGAATAGATGCCTGCCGGCAAAGGACCATCAATGGCGGTGCCGTATCCACCAAGCACTCTTTCGATGATTTCTTTTTTGGGACTCGCAAGGTTAAGAGCTTGGCGCACCTCCTTATTTAAAAGTACTTTGGATTGATTTTGGTTGAAGAAGACAGCAAAGATGCGGGGCAGAGGAGAAGAGATGACACGAGACTTGCCTGTTTTGAGCTCGAGTATTTTTTCCGGTGAGATGCCACCGATACTCTCCACCTCATATGCGTTATAGGCCTCGATGAGAGCGATTTCACTCGGATAGAATCTGAAGACCAGGTTTTTTATAAACGGCGCTTTATTTGATACGTTTTCGAATGAAATTAGTTTGTATAAATTCGGTATACCACCGGAGTTTCTCTCAACTCTTTCCACTTTGTATGGTCCGGAACCGATAGGGAGAGTGTTGAACTGACTAAAGGAAAATTCATCGTCAGAGACATTCTTCCAGATGTGTTTTGGTAAAATCCCGACTGTCAGATTGTAAATAAACGGAGTATAAGCCTGTGTGAGGGTAAAAGAAACGGTTTTCTCATCAATCTTTAGAACCGCAACCCCGTCCCAATTGCCCCTTCTGGGGCTCTTGATACTCGGGTTGGTGATTTTCTGTACGGTGAAGATAACGTCATCGGCCAAAACCGGCATACCATCATGGAAACGAGCGTCTTCGAGAATACGAACCGTATAAATCCGACGGTCGGGCGAGATTGTCACCTCCTCGGCCAAGTCATTTGTAATTTCACCTTGTGGTGTAATGCCCACTAAACCAGAGTAGAGAAGGGTGGTTAAATTCCTGTCCGCTTCAGAGATTGCCAGTACCGGATTAATGAAACGGGGATTGCCGACCACTCCTTCCGTCAAAGTGCCGCCTGTAGTGGGTACTGGGACGAGGTAGGCATCGTTCACTTGCCATAAAAGAGTGATGCCGGAAGCGAGAAAGATTGAGACAAAAAAATAGAAAACAGCTTTTTCCGCTATGGTGAAAGAATGTAGAATCCCGCGTACTGAATGTTCATGCGGCATACTGAAGCGCCTCAAGAGAAACACTTGCAATTCTTTGTAATTCATTATTTCTTACTTGGCGAGAAAAAGACTGGCAAAAGCAGAAATGGCAAAAAGGACGGCTACCACCAAAGTGGCGTTGAAAAGTATTTTTTCGAATCCGCGACGCATGAAGCGTCCTCCTGTCGCGCTATCACCGCCGAAAGCGGCGCCAAGACCCGCTTCCGAGCGTTGCAGGAGCACTCCCGCTATGAGAAGAAGGCTTAAAATAATCTGAATGTAAGGCAGAATCTGGGCCATGGCTTGTATCGAGTCATCCTAGCACAATTTGTATAAAAAAAGCGAGTGGATTGCACTGCAATCCACTCGTCTATTTAGATGTTAAATTTTTTTCGCGCTCGGCGAATTTTTTTTCTCGCCGCCGTCGACAAGGTGTGCCAGAGATACGTCCGGCGGGCCCTGTCGTTCACGCCGCAGAGAGCCTTGATGATTCCCGGCCTGATCCTTTTTTCGTCGTCTCCGGCCACTTCTATAACTCTGTCGAGGAGTCCTCTCTCGATTGGCGTCAGCATATGGGCTTCTCCTAAAGGGGTGTCCGCTTGATACAGTATCAGCTTTTAGTTTGTTTGTCAATAACATTATTCAGGTACTTATCCCTTGACAACAAGTATGCCCTTTTGATAGGATAGGTGTATTAAAGGAATATAGCCAATTATAACATGAAATACACCATAAAAGACTTTCGTAAGGAGTTCGGCACAGAAGATAAATGCCTAAACTACCTTTTCAAAGAGAAGTACCCCACCGCAAAGGGTTACTACAAGGTTAAGGGTAGGAAGTGCTGGGCTAATGCTACTGGCGAACAGTTGCACCCTCTATCCGATACTATCTTCAAGAAGTCATCTACACCGCTTACAGTTTGGTTTGAGGCTATTTTCCTTTTCTCTATTGCTAAGAATGGCGTATCAGCTAAGGAGTTGCAGAGACACTTCGGTATGACCTACAAATGCGCTTGGAGAATTGGCTCACAGATAAGAAAGCTAATGGAACAGGACGCTAACCTTTTAACCGGCACAGTTGAGGTAGATGAGACTTACTTCGGCAAGAAAGGTAATAATGAGATGAAGTTCAAGAACAAATCAGCCCTTATGGGTATGGTAGAGAGACAAGGTAGGGTTAGAGCGCACAAGATAGGCGCAAGAGAAACTCATATCCTACTCGGTAAAATCAAGGCTAATATCTCAAAGGATGCACAGATTATGACAGACGAGTTCAGAGTATATGCAAAACTAAAGAACCTCGGTTATCAAAGAAGTGCAGTTAAGCACAAGAACTATCAATGGAGAAAGGGAGAAGCCTATACCAACACCATAGAGGGCTTTTGGGGTCAGCTAAAGCGATCTATCCGAGGGACTTACCACTTCGTTTCTGCGAAGCACTTGCAGGCTTACGTTGACGAGTTTGCTTTTCGCTATAACCAGAGACTTTCCCCTGTACCTTGCTTCCAGACTTTGGTACAACGGGCTTCCCGATAGCTTTGCCTAGTAATCGGTGGAATGGACTATTCTTACTATTCATCTGTCTTTTTTTGTTTTCGTTCAAAGATAAAAGCGGTCGCTACTATAGCTAGAGGAGTAAGTAGAGTAACGAAACCTCCAATGGGCTTATTTTCTAAAATAAGGTAGACACCAGCACCCATTCCAGCTAAAACTATAACTAAAGCAGAAATTAGACCAGCCATTCCCTTCAGGGCATCGAATATAACAACCACCTTTTCAATAAAACGCCTGTGCTTTGATTGCGCCTCACTCATTCCTAGTATCCTATCTGCTGAACCAGGTAGCACCTCTTCATATCTTGCAAATTCGGAAGATGGTGGAAGAGGTGCACTATAATACGCAACACGTGTACTATTCTCGTCTTTTGAAACAGATCCCATTCTATGGGGATTGGAATCCCTACGCTCGATTTCCTTCGCCATAAGTTTTTATTGCCGAATTCATATCCAAACTAACAGCACTCCAGTCAGATGCCAAAGCTTTTGCATCAGCTTCTCCTTCGGTCTGGTCAGTATTGTATTTGTCAGTAAGTTCTGGCGAAATATCAATAGCACTTGCAACACCCTCTAAAAATGAAGGGGGGTTCTTTCTCAAACGAAAAGTGGGGCTATTCCAAACCTCTTTTAAGATTGTACCCATATTTATACTTTTCATATTATAGTATATGACGGATAAGGCAAGTACTCCTAACGAAACTCAATAATGGTATTAGAAACAAGGCCAAAAGAAAGTAACGAAAAGAA
>JBBDZK010000033.1:0-1955 GCA_040900205.1 Parcubacteria group bacterium | reverse complement strand
CGATCCAGAACTGCTCAAGATCCTCCACAAGAGGTACGGAAGCGGGTATCTGGACGGGTACGTCAAGAACAACTTCGAGAGCGCACTCAAGACCGTCCAGGGAGCCAAGCAGTTCAACTATCTCACGGACAACCGTGCGAAATTCGAAGAAGAAGTGCGCGCGGAGCTGGAACGTCGCCTGGGTCTTGAAACAGATGGACAACCGCTAATCACGGTGAGCTTCATCAACGTCATGGACTATGACTACGACGACGAGGTCAACAACCAGCTCAATGAAATCGTCAAGGCAGAGAACGAAGCCAAGTCGGCCGAGGCTCGTGCCAAGACTGCCCTTCAAGATGGCCTGGCAAAAGAAAATCTTGCTAAGGGGGAGCGGGACGCTACCAAAGCGACAGCAGACGGAGAGCTTTACAAGCGACAGCAGGAAGCTCTCGGTATCACGGCGGTTCAAAACGCACTAGCGTCCTCGCCAACGTACATCCAGCTTGAACAAGCAAAGCGTTGGAACGGCGCACTACCTCAGTTCTACGGAGGCACCAGTCCGATTCCGTTCTTTAACGTCCCGACTGCTGCGCCTGCGTCGACACCGACCCAATAAATTGGTTAACAGAGATAAAACTCGGTTTGCCGAGAAGTGGTGAGTGAGACTAGCCACAATCAAGCCAAGCTTGAGTTCAGCTCGGAAGGAGCAAGACATGCTCTACGGGAGGTTCTTCAACTGGACGGTTTCCACACTTGGTGACATACATCAATGGCTGTGGAACATCATGGGAGGACTTTGGTCCTGGACCACCAGCCTTTTGGCCAACTTCCTCATCCTGGATACCCTCTTGCAGGGACTTATCCTGGCAGCATGGCTCGGATTCGGAGCATGGATTACTTGGAAGGCCAAGGTCCGGTCTCTGCCCGACAAAGTCATATTGACTACTACTTGGCCTGCGCTTATTTGGAGCATTGCTCCACTCTGCGTGTTGGTGTACGGCTACGCCGCATGGCTTGTTATAGGCTTCTACGCTTTCTTTGGTGTTGGCCTTATCGCCATGTTCGAGATTCCGATCCGGTGGATGGGAAGCCTTTTCTAGGTTTTAATGGTTGGCAAGCAGCGCGGGCTGAAGGAATGTAGTTTCCACCTCTTGCCTGGAGAATATATGATCCGCAAACAAATGAATTTCAAGTGCTAAGGCACTGTGATTAAGGAAGGGTAGCGTTCAACGCGAGGTAATTGCAATTGCGCAATTATCCGTCCGCAGAACTGTGAGCCCCGTAGTCCTCTGGACTATATACGACTTCCGTCGTATTTTCCTCACAGTGCCTTTTTTGCGCCAAAAAAACATTCATTTCCCATTTATAAATTGTCAATTGTGAATTGTTTATGTATACTAAATCTATGCAGCCACATGAAAGAGTAGGAAGAAGCAGAAAGAAAATGGTAATAGAAAACTTTATTGGGGGAATTGCCTGGGCAGTAGGGGTTTTTGTAGGCGGGACAATTGTTGTCTCTGTACTTATTTTTGCTTTTTCAAAGATTGATTTGGTGCCTTTTGTCGGCGACTTTGTAGCAAAAGTTACAGAAGAGGTTGTACAAAAGAACCCCGAATTGGTAGAATAGTCCCGAAGGGATGCTTTCAGTACCTCAATGTACAATACAAACCTAAAAGACCACCGCCAAATTGGCCAAGAATTAGATTTATTTTCTTTCCATGAGTATGCACCAGGTGCTGTTTTTTGGCATTCAAAGGGTTGGACAATCTATAGAACTCTTCAAAATTTTCTTCGCACAACATTGGAAAAAGAGGGCTATCAGGAAATTTCAACCCCGGTAATGGTTAAAAGCAGCTTGTTTAAGAAATCCGGCCATTGGGAATTCTATAACGAGAATATGTTTAATCTTGATGTTGAAAAAGAAGAATATTCTTTAAAACCCATGAATTGTCCCGAAGCGTCTCTGATTTTTG
>JBBDZK010000032.1:1662-14882 GCA_040900205.1 Parcubacteria group bacterium | reverse complement strand
TCCCTCACATGATTGAATTCCAGTCATGTGAGGGACTGAATGTTCGGACTTTCCTTACCAATCTTGCCCACTGCAAGTGGTTGCAAGATTGAGTACCCTTCCGTAGCTTTAGCGAAGGAGGGCCTCCTACGCCAAGGCTTCGGCGGGCTGCTCAATTTTGTACCCACCTATAGTGGACAAAATTGGCACAACTACCCGACACCTACCTTAATTGTATCACCTTTTGGTTAGAAAATCAAGTCAAGGTGATTTCGCAACAACTTATTCACATTTAGGCTCAAAAGACCTTGGAAGTTATAGTCTTTTTGGGATATAATGTGGGTATTAAAAGCTTTTAAAGAGACCAATTATGAACCCAACTTACAAACTTAGTTTGATTGTCACGCTCTTATTAGTCCTTCTTCTGCCTATTTTCTTTTTGCCGGTTTCTATCTTGTCTTTAAGTGTGGCGAAGACCGCACTCTTGGCTCTCGGAGTGGTGGTGGCCTTGGTTGGTATAGTGATTCAGGTGATTGGTCAAGGGGGGTTCTCTCTACCTCGATCTTATTTGATGTGGTTTGTACCACTTCTGCCACTTGCTTACTTGGTCTCTGCTCTTCTTAGCCCAAATATTTCCAAATCTCTCTTTGGCTACAATCTTGAAGTGGGGACTTTTGGCTTTGTTCTTCTTGCTTCGCTTTTACTGGGAGTGATTGTTGTGATCTTCTCTGACACTGCGAAGGTCTTGCGGGTCTGGGGTGCCTTCCTGATCTCAATGTCGCTTCTTGCTGTCTTCGCTCTCGTTAAAGTGCTTTCTGGTGGCTTCCCAGTTTGGGGTGCTTTCTCTGGGAATATGGCAAACCCAATAGGTGGCTGGCCTGACTATGCCATGGCCTTTGGTCTCTTGGCAGTGATTTTGGCTTTGGCTCTCTCTGTGTTTAACCTGGAGAAAGTTCATAGAATAATTTTAAGTATCCTTTTCTTCGCATCGCTCTTCTTGATGGTGGTTATAAGCTTCTCCACGGCTTTCCTCCTTACTCTTGTCGTTGGGGTTCTTGGTTTGGTTTATGTTTTGAAGATTGATTCACAAACTATTTCTGGTTTTGAGGGCGAATCTAAACCTACTCGTTGGCCGATGGTGCTTCTGGTGGTGGTGACGCTTGTGTTTGTCATTAACCCAACCATCTCTGCCACCTACGGCTCGCTTTCTGATACTATCTCTGCCGCCTTCAGTGTTTCTAATGTCGAGGTTAGACCGTCTTTCTCTGCGACAATGGATATCACCAAAGCAGTTTTGAGTGAGAGTCCGGTCTTCGGTGGTGGCCCTAACACCTTCTCTGAAAACTGGTTGCTTCATAAACCACAAGAGATAAACGAGACCATCTTTTGGAACACGGCCTTTCCTTTCGGATTAAGCTTCGTTCTCACACAAGTGGCTTCTCTGGGACTCTTGGGAACTCTGGTTTGGCTTACTTTCTTCGTCTTGCTTCTGGGCTTAATGTTTAAGGTCTTGGCGCGTTTGCCTGATGATAGGTTTGAAAGAGGAATGCTTCTAGCCTCGCTATTTGCCGTACTCTTCTTGTGGACAGGAGCCTTCCTCTACACTCCGAGTGTGGTAATGCTTTCTCTCGCTTTTGTCTTCTCGGGACTCTTCTTGGCTTCAGCAAGAACAAGCGGGGTTATTGGTACAAAAGATTTTATTTTCTCTAAAAACAATGCTTTGAACTTCGTTTCTGTGATAGCGGCGGCGGCTTTGGGTATTGGTTTGGTAACTTTCGGCTTCTCTGTTTTCCAAAGGACAATGGCAGCACACCACTTCCAAAGGGCTCTACTGCTCTCTGGCACACCTGATACTTCTCTAGATGAAATAGAGTCGAGACTTGTGAGTGCTATGAGACTTTCCCAGCAAGATATCTACTATAGTGCTTTTTCTGAAATTAGTTTGGCGAGAGCTGGAGCTGTCTTGAACTCAAGTGAAGGTACTTCTGAGGCAAATCTAGAACTCTTCCAAACTGCTCTCTCAAACGGCATTGCTTCCGCTCAAACCGCTGTCACTCTAAACCCACAGAGTTACAGAAACAGAGTTATCTTGGGCTCTATCTACAGCTCTTTGGTGCCAGCGCCGTTTAGTGTTGAGGGTGCTTATGAAAGCGCCTTAGAAACATTTGGCGAAGCCAGATTAAGAAACCCCATGAGTCCAGAGGTACCGCTTCTCTTGGCGAGACTTGAGCTTGGGCGCGGAGAATTGAATACTGCTCGGGAACGCGTGGCAGAAGCCATTGCTCTTAAAGCAGATTACGCAGATGCCTACTTCCTCTCAACTCAAATAGAGATTAATGCCAACAACATTTCTCAAGCTATTAGAAGTGCAGAAACTTCAGCTGTGCTCTCTCCAGACAATGCGGGGGTTTTCTTCCAACTCGGGCTCTTGAAGTACACAGTAGAAAACTGGAGTGGTGCAACATCTGCTTTCGAACAAGCTCTGCGCATTATGCCAGAGTATGCCAACGCCAAGTATTTCTTGGGACTCTCGCTTGACCGGTTAGGTCGTCGCGAGGAAGCGCTTCGCCACTTTGAAGCCCTGATTGAAACTAATCCAGACAACACGGAAGTGGTTACCATTGTCGAGAATCTCCGAGCCGGGAGAGACCCGCTCTTTGGTCTACCAAAAGCAGGCACAATAGAGGATAGAGCCGAGCTTCCAATCACTGATAACGCACAGTAATTATGGTTCAGAGGATTATCGGTTTCCTCTACGAAGAGGCAAAGACTCTCAACCAGGCGGCTCTTTTATTAGGACTGTTTGCCTTCTTTTCCCAGGTTCTCGCCTTCTTGCGAGACCGGCTCTTGGCGCATATCTTCGGCGCCTCGACAGAGCTTGATATCTACTACGCCGCTTTTCGCATTCCCGATTTTATCTTTGTCACGGTAGCCTCGGTCGTCTCGCTCTCGGTCTTGATACCGTTTATTATCGAGAAGGAAGCTCTTGGCCGTGAGGCGCTTCGGGATTTTATCAGCAATGTTTTCTCCTTTTTTTCGGTCTTGATTATCGTCGTCTCTGCTCTCGCTTTCTTTCTTATACCCACCATCTCGGGCTTTTTATTCAAAGGCTTCTCTGCCCCGGCGCTTGCCGAGGTTATTTTAATTTCCCGGATTCTTTTACTCTCCCCCGTCATTTTGGGATTCTCCAACTTGTTTGGTTCTCTGACTCAAGCTTACAATCGCTTCACTATCTATGCCCTCGCCCCGCTCTTATATAATGCCGGTATTATTGTCGGCATAATTTTCCTGGCCACGCGCTTGGGTATTATGGGCATCGCTTTGGGCGTTGTCCTAGGGGCAAGTTTGCACGCTCTGGTGCAGGTGCCGTTTATAGTGAAGGCGGGTCTTTTCCCCCGCCTTCGCCTAGGCTTCGGCGAGCACGCCCGATTTTTTGATTGGAGTGTCATACGCAAAGTGGCCAGCGTTTCTTTGCCTCGGACGCTGACTCTCTCGATGAGTGCTCTCGCCATGATTTTCCTGGTATCTCTGGCGTCCCTGATGACGACCGGTTCCATCTCCATTCTTTCGTTTTCCTTCAATCTCCAGTCCGTGCCGCTATCTATCATCGGTGTCTCATACTCTCTGGCGGCTTTTCCGACTCTTTCCAGACGTTTCAGAGAAAACAATCTCGAAGCTTTTAAACAGCAAATGGCGGCTACCGCCAGATTTATCATCTTCTGGTCACTACCGATTACGGCGCTCTTTATTGTCTTACGCGCCCAAATTGTGAGAGTCATTCTTGGTTCCGGACTCTTTAATTGGGACGATACCCGCTTGACCGCAGCCGCTTTGGCACTTTTTGTTCTCTCGTCAATGTTTCAATGTCTTTTGCTCTTGTTTATAAGAGGGTTTTATTCCGCGGGCTTTACCAGAAAACCATTCTTCATCAATCTTGTCTCCACTCTCGTCATGATGGTAGGCACTTGGGGATTGGTTAAGATTTTCTATCTTTCCGAAGGCTTTCGCTACTTCATGAGCGCTCTGCTCAAAGTAGAAGATCTGTCCGGTACTGTCGTTTTAATGCTACCTCTGGGCTTCTCTATCGCCATCATTATCAACGGTTTACTCCATTGGATTGTCTTTGAGAGAGACTTCCGAGGTTTCTCGCGCGGAGTTATCCGAACGTTTTTTGATGGGTTAGGAGCGTCCGTCATCATGGGCGCCACTGCCTATGTTGGACTAAATATCTTCGCTGTTTTCTTCGGCACCGCCTCTTTGGTCGGCATCTTCTTGCAAGGTCTTTGGGCGGGCATGCTTGCCATCTCGGCGGGTATTATTATTTTATTTGCCCTCAAAAGTCGGGAACTGGCCGAGATATGGAACGCGATTCATCAAAGGTTCTGGAAGACTAAGGTTATTGCCACTGACCCGGAAATCGTATAAGGTTGCCCTGACCACTCATATGGATAATATTCGTAATTTTTCAATCATTGCCCACATTGACCATGGCAAGTCTACTTTGGCGGACAGGATGCTTGAGTTGACCGGCACGATAGAAGAGCGAGACATGCGCGAGCAAGTGCTCGACTCAATGGAACTTGAACGTGAGCGCGGTATTACCATAAAAATGCAACCCGTGCGTATGAAATATGGGAAATATATTTTGAATCTGATAGATACTCCCGGTCACATCGATTTCTCATATGAAGTGTCGCGCGCGCTTCGGGCGGTGGAGGGTTCGATACTTCTGGTAGATGCTACCCAAGGGGTCGAGGCTCAAACATTAACCACTCTCGGGATGGCCCAATCCGCCGGACTCGCAATTATCCCCGTCATCTCTAAGATAGACTCGCCACTCGCTCGAATAGAAGAAGTTCGCGCCGAGATCGAGAATCTTTTGAAAGTTGAAAAAGACGAGATACTCTTAGTCTCCGGGAAGACTGGAGAGGGTGTCGAAGAACTCCTTCAGGAAATAGTGAGGAAGATTCCTCCTCCGCACCAAGGTCAGACCTTAAGTACTGATTCCCAGGGTCTCTCCTTTAGGTCGCTGGTTTTCGATTTCAAATATTCGAATCACCGGGGAGTAATTGTTTTCGTGCGTGTTTTCAATGGGTCCGTGAAGCGGGGTGATAAATTAAGGTTCAAGGTGGCAGACAAGGAGTTTCAGTCTCTTGAGGTTGGGATACTCTCCCCGGAGGAAAGGGAGGTGCCGGAACTTGTCGCCGGTGAGATAGGCTATATCGTTACCGGTATCAAGGAACCCGGTATCGCCTCGGTTGGTGATACCGTCGCCTCTAGCGTAGACGTCAGTCCTGCCTTGGCGGGCTATGATAAACCTCTTAGCGTGGTTTGGGCTTCCATTTATCCGGAAAGTCAGGATGACTTCACTCTCTTACGCCAGGCTCTTTTTAAATTGCGTCTGTCAGATTCCGCCTTCTCTTTCGAAGAAGAATCTTCAGGAGTGCTTGGCAGAGGTTTCCGCGCCGGTTTCCTCGGCATGCTTCATCTTGAGATTATCACCGAAAGACTGAAGCGTGAATTCAATCTATCTTTAGTTATAACTCTGCCGAGTATCACATATAGAATCGTCTATAAAAACGGCAGTGAAGATAATATCTATACGCCGTCTTTTTTCCCCGAAGACCATCTCGTAAATTCGGTTTGGGAACCATGGGTGAAAGCTACTATCATTGTTCCGCCCGAATTCATCAGTAGGGTCTTGCAACTTCTCTATGAGTTTGAGGCAGAGCTGGGAGAGACGAAAGACTTCGGCGAAGCGCGGACATCGCTTGCCTTCGAAATGCCACTCCGAGAACTTATGAGAGGCTTCTTTGATAAACTTAAGAGTGTGACATCCGGCTTTGGTTCCATCTCTTACTCTATCTCCGGTGAAAGGCGGGCCGACGTCACTCGTCTGGATATCTTGATAGCCGATGAGATGGTGCCGGCCCTGACCAAAGTAATCTCTCGCCGGCAAGTAGAGACGGAGTCCGAATTGGATGTGGATAAATTAGTGGCCGTCTTGCCCAGGCAAATGTTTACTACGAAGATTCAAGCCAAAGCCCTAGGTCGCATCATTGCCTCCCGCACTCTAAGCGGTATGAAGAAAGACGTTACTCAACACATGTATGGCGGGGACATTACCCGTAAAATGAAACTCCGTGAGAAACAAAAGAAGGGTAAGAAGAAGATGAGGGCGCGCGGGAAAGTCAATATTCCTCAAGACGTTTTTATAAAGATGATTCGTCGCGGTTAATCTCGGTTTTAGAAGAAAGGCGAGAAGAGCAGAACCATACTTAGGATGATAAAGACGGAGAGTATCATCCAAACTATTTTAACTTTCTTTTTGTGTTTCCTGTCGAATAACATATGTAATATAATACTAAAATATGAAGGAATTGCAAAGAAAACAGAGAATCAGGCGCGTTATTTACTCCATTCCTTCACTTATTATATTATCGATTGTCGCTTTCTTCCTTGTCAAAGGGGCTCTGGGAGTAATGAATAAAGAGTGGGCAAGCTCGAAGTACTCGAAAGAGCTGGAAGAGAAAGCGGCCGCTTTAGTCATTCGAGAACGAGAGCTTAGAGAGGGTGTCCGTCGTTTAGGGACCGAAGAGGGGATAAAAGATGAGATAAGAGAAAGGTTTAGCGTGACGCAAGAAGGCGAGTTTGTGGCCGTTATTGTTGACGACCGCCGGGTAGCCAGTTCAACCGATGATTCGGTATTGCCATGGTACAGAAAATTTTTGGATGTTATAATGTCCCTCTATGAATAATAACAACATGCCTGCCGAAGGCGGGAAAAAAGCAAAAAAAGTAGAGATTTATTCGACCGAGAGCTGCCACTTCTGCCACATGGCTAAGGAGTTTTTTGCCGCCAATAAGATTTCTTTTACCAATTACAATGTCGGTGTCGATACGGCCAAGAGGGCAGAAATGATTGAAAAAAGCGGACAGATGGGCGTACCGGTGATTGTAATTGACGACAAGGACATAGTCGTCGGTTTCGACAAAAATGCCTTGACCAAGTTACTCGGTATTTCGGCGTAAATGGGGTGCCAAGAGGCGGGCTCGAACCGCCGACCCCTTCCTCTTCAGGGAAGTGCTCTACCAACTGAGCTATCTTGGCATTTAGATGTTAAGGAGTTCTTTAACGCTGTTAAAGTTCTCTAATGCTTGGTTTAAAAACGGCTGAAGATAGATGTAACCAATCACTAGAGGTGTGATTATGATGGCTACTTTTATGAATCCCCAAAGGACAGCCCATCGAGCTCGCCTCTCTAGCCGGCGCAGAATCTGACTATTTTCTTCAGCAAGCTTCAGGGTGCTCGCCAAAAGTGCTTTTTCTTCGGGATTCATAGATGGAAATTATAGCAAAATATCGGTTTTTTTCAAATTCGTGTTATATTTCGCACATTGCCTGCCCGCGCAGACAAGGCCCCCATAGCTCAACGGATAGAGCATTCCCGTCCTAAGGGAGAGATGTTGGTTCGATTCCTGCTGGGGGCACCCTTTTAGTTTCCCTTGACTCTAAGTTTGGCCTGGCGATTTTTATCAAGTTTGGGTAGATGGAGAACGAGCATGCCATGCTTTTCGACCGCCTCCGCTCCGTCCACGTCGATTTCTTCCGGTAGGGTGATAGCACGGGCAAATGAGCCCCAATACAGTTCGCGGTGGAAATATTCGTCGTTCGACACCGTTCTGTCCTCGCTGCGCTTGCCGCGGATAGTGACAGAATCTCTGGTAATTGAAACATCGAGGTCATCTGGCTTAACCCCGGCGACCATGGTCTTAATGATAATCTCGGAAGGTGTGTGATAAACATCCACGGTCAGCTTGGCCTCCTCCTCTCTTTCCTCAAATATATTTTGCTTGGTATTTGTTCCAAAACCGGGTTCTTCTGCCGGTCGCTCTCCCTCCTCATCGAGTCGGACCGCGCCCGTGAGTCTTTCAAAAAAAGATCTTTTATTTTGCATGACGGTTTAATTATATCTTATACTTCCTATCGCGCGCAATCGTCTTGGCTATCTCAAACGCCAAGAGGAGCAGAATAGCGCCAACCCAAACCAGTCCGAAGGCGAGCATGGCACCGGAATTACCACCGTAAATGATTGCCAAATTGAAAACGGTGTGGAAAGCGATGGCCGAGATTAAGGCAATGGTGACGAGAATAATGCGTTTCCTTTTTGGCTTATAGAATGAGAATGCCAGGGCGGCTCCGATTAGCCCCGACGAGACTACATGCAAGAGACTTGCCCCAATGAAGCGCAAATTACCGGTGATGACACTTTGCGTAATATCTTCCCCAATGAGCGGTCCGAAGATAAAGAGAGTATTTTCCAGCGCCACGAAGCCGAGAGCGGCCGTAATCATATAAATAATCGGGTCAATCGGCTCGTTGTCTTCAGCGTTGTGAAGACCGCCAAAGTAGGCCGCAATAAATTTGAAAACTTCCTCCAAGATGACCCACAGTAAGATGGCTACCAATACCGTACCCGGAAACAAGGCATCTACCGCTTTCTGAAATGGCAGGACGAGAATCACCGCACCCATACCGAGAAGAAATGTTCTTAGAATAAGACCGCGTGGTTCGGGGTGCTTGTAGTCCTCGCGGAGCCAAAAGGCGAGCCAGACAAGCGCTGGCAGGAGGCCTCCCAGAAACGCATATATAATAGTTTCGAGATTGGTCATACCGGCCATGGTTCTATCATGAGTAAATTCTTTTTATCCAGTTCCTGCCAGATCTCCTCGGTAATGAAAGGCATGAAGGGATGGAGGAGTTTGAGCGAATTTTCCAGA
This sequence comes from Parcubacteria group bacterium, assembly GCA_040900205.1. GTDB lineage: Bacteria > Patescibacteriota > Minisyncoccia > Phycocordibacterales > Zambryskibacteraceae > UBA5004. Next base: position 6,122 of record JBBDZK010000032.1, on the reverse strand, counting down.
ATATAATATAAGGTCCCGCTCATCCGAGTCTCTTTTTTTGATTTCTCAATAATCTCATCAGCGAAGCGGTGCCAGACATACGAATAGATCTTCTCGGCGGTAATATAGAAGCGGTAGTTTTCCATATCGAGAGTGACGTTTTTTGCCAGCCCATCAAATTCATTCACCAATTCCTTATCGAGTTCACCTCCTCTTTCTTGCGAGAGCACGAAGCGCGCGATGTTCCAGAGCTTGTTGGCAAAGTTTTTATAGGCCTTCAATTTGTCCGGTCCAAGTTTACTGTCGGAACCCGGACCGACACCCACAATAAGAGCCATACGCAACGCGTCCGTGCCGTATTGGTCGGTAATAGAGAGAGGGTCAATGTTATCTCCGAGAGATTTGCTAAGTTTTTCTCCCTTTTGGTTTCTGACCAGTCCGTGCAAGTAAACAGTCTTAAATGGGCTCTCACCTAAAAGAAATTCCGACATTAAGATCATACGCGCCACCCAAAAGAAGATGATATCGTAACCGGTTTCCAGCACATCAGTTGGATGATACGTTTTTAAGTCCTTAGTTTTTTCTGGCCAACCTAGGGAGGAGAAAGTCCAAAGACCGGAAGAGAACCAGGTATCCAGGGTGTCCGGGTCTTGTGCCCAACCGGCACCCTTCGGCTCCTCTGTTCCCACATATATTGTCTCGTCCTTGTACCAAGCCGGGATCCGATGCCCATACCAGATTTGTCTCGAGATATTCCAATCGTGCAGGTTGTTAATCCAATGGAAGTAAGTCTTCTCAAAATGTTCCGGTAGGATTTTTATCCGACCGCTCGCCACAGCGTCGTACATCAGCTCCTTGAGAGATTTGTTGCCCCGGCTTTCGATCGGTTTACTGACATTTACAAACCATTGCAGTTTCGGGAGAGGTTCGATGATACCGCCAGTACGTTCGGCGGTGGCAATATTCTGGGTAATTTCTTCTTCTTTGATTAAAAGGTGTTTCTCTCTCAACCACGCCACTATTTTTTCTCTCGCCACAGTGGTTTTCTCTCCCTCAAGGCCGGGAACCGGGAGACTTATTTTGGCGTGCTCGTTTATAACCTGGACGGCAGACAGGTTGTGACGAGCGGCTATCTCGGCGTCTATCTGACTATGGGCGGGTGTCACTCCCAGGGCGCCGGTGCCAAACTCCATGTCTACCGCAGCATCTCCAACTATCTTTATCTCCAAAGCCGCTCCGGCAAAGTTTACTTTATAAGTTTGACCAATGTATTTCTGATACCTCTCATCGTCCGGGTGAACAGCTATTGCCGTGTCACCAAGTTTAGTTTCTGGACGAGTAGTTGAGATAGCAATGGGTAAGTCCGCGGAATATTTAAAAGTATAAAGTTTCGAAGCCCTTTCTTCATGAACAATCTCATCATCTGAAATTGTGGTTTGACCTTTTGGGTCCCAATTTATTATTCGAATACCTCTGTAAATGAGGCCGGCGTCGTACATTTTTTTAAAGGCGGTTCTGACTGCCAGGTTTCTTTTTTCGTCCAAAGTGAAGGCTTCTCGACTCCAGTCCAAAGACGCCCCCATCTTACTGATTTGATGTTTGAGTGCTCCTCTGTTTTTTTCGACAAAGTTTTCAACCTTCGCCACAAAAGCCTCTCGCCCGATATCGTGACGGTTTTTCCCCTCTTCTTTATGGAGAATTTTTTCCACCTTTGCATTTGTGGCGATAGCGGCATGATCGGTTCCCGGTAGCCATAGGGTTTTAAAGCCTCGCATTCGCTTATAGCGGATAATGATATCCTCAATCACTGTCATCAAAGCTCCGCCCACATGCAGAGTGCCGGTGGCATTGGGCGGAGGTAGGACAATGGTGAAAGGTTTTTTATGATTCCCCGGCAGATTGTCTGGGTTAAAAAAACCACTCTTTTCCCAAAGTTTGTATATGCGGTCTTCCGTTTCTCCGGGATTATATGGTGTCAGAAACTTACTATTCATGCGTCGTTAATAATAGCATGCCGAAGAATATCAAGGCTCCAAGGATAATAAAGGACAAAATTTACATCGACTGTCTGCAAATTACAGACAATCCTGAATGACTTTGATTGCGACCTTTGTTTAATTGTCTGATAGAGAATTGCTGACTGTTTATTAGAGACAATATTTATATAAAAGACATAATAGTAAAATATGGCTATAAATAAAGACATATTAAATAATATCATTTTTCCTTTATCCTTGACAATATTATCGTAACAGCGTATTTATAGACGTAGTAGTTCTTGATTAATCAAAGCCGCTTTGGCGGCACAACAAAGGAGAATTCGATGAGTAAAATCATCGTAGCGCTGACGCTCGCTCTCACGACGTTGGCAAACTCGGCTTATGCCGAGTTTCGGTGGAAGCATCCCGGCGCGGATCCGTACGCAATTTCGAGAGAGGCGGCGATGCAAACGCGCGAAAGCGCGTTCCAGAAGCTCGGTTTCCCTGAAGAAGTCGTCAGGATGCTCGTCGAAGAGACGAAAAAGCCGGGCGAGAAGGTCAAGCTCGTAATGGGTCATCGCCTAACGACGATGTTGTCGAAGGACGGTACCATACATCGAGATGTCGTCATTGCCTGGGAGTCGCCGATCCGCGGTACGGAATTGATTGCCCCGGCGGAAAGGTGGCAGGTCACATGGGGAGGCCAAGTTTTCACGGTCCTTTCGTTTGAGGTCTGCTACAACTGGAGCAGTATTATCGCTCCGGCGCCAAAACAAAAAACGGCGGCAAATCTGGCTCCAGTAGTGGCGGTGGCGGCGGGTACATGTCCAAACGGATGGTCGCTCATCGCCCACGCTTGGTCACTCCCCCTGCTTCCAGCTGCTATGCAGAAGGAGGCAACGAAACTGACCGCCGTGGCTAAAGATCGCGACACTCGTAATGCAACCGATCCTGCCGCGTATCAAGGAGACGCCGTATCTCGCGTATTGGGGGGACGTCTACGGCGGGAAGTTCAGACACGTGCTCCGGTCGATGTGGATTTGCAAGTGTTCTATCGAGATCCACAGACGGCGGTGGTCGTAGAGGTCATCGGGCTTCTGCGCGTTGATGCTGGTACGGGCAGTCTTCTGTTGCCTGGTGATCCACGTCAATGGATTGTTGAGACGGTTTGGCCGAGGCATTTCATTTCCCCGACCGAATCCGGTGGCGAACGTCGTCTCTGGCTCTTCCCCAAAGAATGGGGGAAGTGGTGCTCAATGAATGTTCACGGCATCCTGCCGTGAACTCAAAGGCTGTTGGGGGCGTGTCTTCCGCACGTCTCCCAACGGTTCTCTTTTCCGGTACATCTCTTCAAGAGGTATTTCGGAAATAGGAACTATAACTGCATGCGTAAAACTTATATAATCACGCTCATATCATTTCTATTTCTTCTGGTGGCTTCGCCTGGGCTTGTTTTAGAGTACCACCACGGAAGCACTCTATTGGATGCCTCTTATGTGTATGCCCAAGATGGTGGTGGTGACGGCGGTGGTGGCGACAGCGGTGGTGGCGACAGCGGCGGCGATGGTGGCGGCGATGGTGGTGACGGCGGCGGCGATGGTGGCGGCGATGGTGGTGACGGCGGTGGTGGCGACAGCGGTGGCGGTGATAGCGGTCCTCCTCCACCTCCTCCACCTCCGCCACCGCTGGCTCCGCCTATGCCCACAACAGGGGAGATTAGATTCTGTCTGATACTTGCAAACCACGATAATGTGATTGCGACATCTACAGCCGGATTGCCGGCAGGGGTATTCTCTATCAATCTGGCTTCAAGTACCGGCGACACAATCCAGTCACAACTTTGGAATACTTCAACCTTTTCCCCAGACACGAGATTGATACTGCCAGATGAAAATGACGCGGATTGCGTGACTTATAGTGATTTGTCTCTAGGGACATATACCTATTCTCAACTTTCCGTAATAGGAGCCAATTGGGAAGTGGCTAAATATAATGATCAAGATACACAACCGGTGGTTAATGTCCTTGATTTCTTTGACTTTAATCAAAATTCAAATTCAGACGGTTCAATCGCCCTGACTACCACCAGTCCAACACAAACTCTTGTCATCTTTGAGAAAGATAATGTTGGTGAAGCTTGCCCTCTCCCACAAATCACTTCTCCTCTTACGGCTAGCGGCACGGTAGGTTCGCCTTTCACGTATACGCCAACAGTTTCTTCTACGACCGCTACCAGCTTTAGCGTCACCGGTTTGCCGGCTGGCTTATCTTTTTCCACTACGACAAACACCATAAGTGGCACCCCTACCGTCTCAGGGACATTTGATGTCACATTGATCGCTATCAATACATGTGTTGGTGGTATTGATATAAAGATATTGATAATTACTATCACTGCCGAAAGTAGCGGCGGCGGCGGCGGCGGAGGTGGCGGTGGCGGCGGCGGCGGAGGTGGCGGCGGCGGCGAATCAAGAAGAGCGCCTACGCTTGAGTGTTTTTATC
>JBBDZK010000032.1:0-1562 GCA_040900205.1 Parcubacteria group bacterium | reverse complement strand
TACCTGTTGTCGGTCAAACTTGTCCCACTTGTCCGACTCAAGGACAAAATCTTGGTAATCTAGCGGCCGTGCTATTCGCACCACCGGAGACTCTGTTAGACACAGTGAAATGTCTTTATGAATTCCTGCTAATATTAATTGTCCTTTATATCGTAGGAACTGTCTTAAAGAATGTCCTTTATAAAGATATACCTGCAAATAGTCGTAAGAGGTTTCTGACTAAATGGTTTGCTATAAACCTTGGTATCATTGTCGCCATTATAGTCGCGTACGCACTTGGCTATTGGTGCCTAATCCTACCGCTTATTATCGCCCTCATCATTGGTCTGGTTTGGATGTCATTACATCCTGAACACGAGGCCATGAAAGCTTCCGTCAAGTCGTGGTACTTAGTTGGTTTCGCAAGGGGAAAGTCAATCATAAAAGGAAGAGAGAAGGTCCCTAATAATGTGATAATTATTGGGCCTAAGAAATAGATAGGTTGCCCTGCGCTCGTATCGCAATCTGATTTTTAAGGATTTCAGGTTTTCTGGATAATCTTATGAACGCCGCTATACCAATCATTATGGCGTTATCCGAGGTCAGAAGTCTTGTCGGCGTTCTAAGGGTGATATCAGGAAATTCGTTTACGAGCTTCTCCAGTTCTCGAGAGAGGTGAAGGTTTGCCGACACGCCGCCGGCCACTATAAGAGTCTTTACATCGTCCAATTTCTCCAGAGCTTTACGGGTTTTCTCTACAAGTACTTCTACTGCGGCCTCTTCGAATGCTCTCGCCACATCTTCTTTGAATTCGTCGTCTGACCTATCCTCCGATTTGAGTTTATAGAGTACGGCAGTCTTGAGTCCCGAGAAAGAAAAATCCAAGTCTTTTGAATGTATCATCGGACGCGGGAAACGAAATGTTGCTGCCTGCTCACGGCCAGCATCGGGAAATTCGCGACCAACAGCACTTCGTTTCCCCCTAGAAATTTCTGCCAGTTTCGATATTTCCGGCCCGCCGGGATAGGAGAGTCCGAGCATGCGCGCCACTTTGTCGAACGCTTCACCGACGGCATCATCGCGTGTCCGACCAATAATCTTATAGTCCATAAAATCATTCACGACTACCAACTCGGTGTGTCCTCCAGATACCAAAAGCGCCAGAGCGGGCAAAACAAGCTTATCTCTCGCTTCATACAGCACGGAAAAAATGTGGCCTTCCATATGGTTTATCGGCACGACGGGTTTGTGCCACTCTCGCCCCAGATTTTCAGCAAAAGTAATGCCGGTCCAAAGCGCCGGCTCGAGTCCGGGCCCCGAAGTAACAGCGATAGAGTCTATATCGGGATGTTCCAGATTCTCCTTTGCTTCTCGTAAAGTCTCTTCCAAAAGGGGGGGCAAATTTTTCTCGTGTTCTCGTTTGGCCAGATTGGGATAAACCCCGCCATATTTTTCGTGCAGTTTTGCTTGAGACAATAAAGTATTGCCCAAGACCTTAATATCGGGCTTTTTCAAAGGTCCGTTTATATCGAGTAGGGCTATCGCCGTCTCGTCACAACTTGTTTCTATGGCTAGAATTCTCA
>JBBDZK010000031.1:0-2257 GCA_040900205.1 Parcubacteria group bacterium | reverse complement strand
TGCTCTGTCCTGCTAAATGAAATCAATTTCATTCAGCTTGCCCCAACCTTTTATGGCGGGGCGTTCTTTTCCACCGCCCTACAATCAGGCAGTAGAATTCTTTTTTCCATCTCCATGTATAAAAGACCCCCGTCTAACTACTACACGTGATGGCATTCGGTTGTTAAAGTACGGGCCCGGAGATGAAAGAAAGACCCCGCTTTTTCCAAAGCGGGGTCTTTCTACATACAGATAACCACAGGTTACCGTGACCGCTTTGAATAAAGTTTTGAATTTCTAAACATTTCTGGGTAATTGCTATTCTATACCCTATCAATTTTCATGTCAACCAGAGTCTTTAATACCGAAAATAGCCTTATTTCTCCTCAAGATTCAGGCAAACCGAGTTGATACAATATCTCTTGCCCGTATCGGTCGGTCCGTCATCAAAGAGGTGGCCCAAGTGAGCCCCGCATTGTTTACACATCACTTCTGTCCGGTGCATACCGTGCGAATCATCTTCTTTGAGTTCGATGTTCTCCAAATTAGCCGGTTCATCAAACGATGGCCAGCCGGTGCCGGAATCAAACTTGGCATCTGATTTGAAGAGTTCTGCTCCACAGCCTTTGCAGACATAAGTGCCCTTTTCTTTTGTATGGAGATACTCGCCAGTAAACGGCGCTTCCGTTTCTTTATTCCTCATCACCGCATACTCTTCAGGCGTGAGTTTATTCTTCCATTCTTCTTTCATCTTTTACTAGTACTACCACTTTCTGGGACTTTTTGTTTTAATAATTTTGAAAACTTTTTGTGAACCTTATCGAGCTTCGGATTAATCACTATCTGGCAGTACGGAGCACTCTTGTGATTTTTATAATAGTCGTGGTGATAATTTTCCGCCTCGTAGAACTTTTCTAACGACACCACTTCCGTCACTGTCGGTGCCCCAGCCGAATTGGAGGCATTGATTTCAGCAATAAATTTATCCGCCTCTGCTTTCTGCGCTTCCGTGGTATAGAAGAGGATTGAGCGATATTGAGTACCGACATCATTGCCTTGTCTGTTGACACTCGTCGGGTCGTGCGAGGCGAAGAAAACTGTCAGGAGATCGCGGTAGGATATTTTGTTCGGGTCGTATTCAACATAAATTACTTCGGCGTGTCCGGTTTTACCACTAGCGACTTGTAGATAGGTCGGATGATGACCTGTCCCACCGGCGTATCCTGGCAACACCCGCCCCACTCCTTCAAGCGCTTTGAACACCGCCTCGGTGCACCAGAAACATCCCCCGCCAAATATCGCCTTTTCCATATCTCCAGTATATGACAGAATTTAGTAATGCGTAAGTATTTCTTCGGGATACTATCGGGTTTAGTCCTAATTTTTTTCGGTTTTCTATTAGGCACTCGAAGTAAATCGGACTTCTTTCAAGTTGCTCCGAAAATCAGTTCCTCGGCAACTTCAATTGTCGTTGTCAATCACCCCAAACAACTGCACGAGGTGGTAAAGGTAGTCGATGGCGACACGATTGATGTTGATATTCGTGGCCAAAAAGAAAGAGTGAGACTGATCGGTATCAACACACCAGAGACAGTGGACCCTAGAAAACCCGTTGAGTGTTTCGGTAGAAAAGCGTCAGATAGAGCTAAAGAGCTTTTGGATGGTGAGCGTGTAAGTTTAGAAAATGACCCATCACAAGGCGAGAGGGACAAATATGGACGCCTACTTCGCTATGTATTTTTAGAAAATGGATTGAACTTTAACCTTAAGATGATAGAAGATGGTTACGCTTATGAGTACACTTACGACGGACCTTATAAATACCAGGCGGAATTCAAGTCGGCGCAAAAATACGCCGAGGAAAATAAACTTGGCCTATGGGGTACCGGTTGTGCAAGTCTGACTTGCACAGATTGTGCCAATACGCAGTTGGTCAGCCCCATTTCTGATTCTTGCGTCATCAAAGGCAATATCAATGCCAAGAAAGAGAAGATTTACCACGCGCCTGGCTGCGGTTCATACAACCAAACCGTCATAGATGAATCCGCTGAGGAAAAGTGGTTCTGTTCCGAGCAGGACGCACTGAATGCCGGGTGGAGAAAGGCGCTGAATTGTTGACTTGTGCAAGTCAGACTTGCACAGTACTGATTAACTGATTTTAAATATTTTTCGGATAAGTACGGCTAAGCCGAGAGCGATTAGACCAAGGAGGATAGGGAGGTAGATGTGTTGTACATCATCAGCTAACCAAAGTAGTAATGGCGGAAACAGCAACCAT
>JBBDZK010000030.1:0-15728 GCA_040900205.1 Parcubacteria group bacterium | reverse complement strand
CCGCAACGACAATTTTCAATATAATTACGATGATGCCCTTATGTAGAGGTATTTGCCAAAATATAGGGTATTGATATAATCCTCTCATATGAATGATTTCGAAAACGATAGTTTTTTTCGTCGAAATGCCATCTGGCTTGTGGTGCTCGCTGCTTTGGCCATCTTCGGTTTCCTTTTGTTTAAGGGTTGGGACAAGATAGTTAACGATGAGATTGATGGCATGGTTACCATCACCGGCAACTTCAGCTGTCTACCTACTAAAGTAGGGGTTGAAGCACCCGACACTTGCGCTCTCGGTGTCAGGAGTCGCGATGGTCTTCACTACGCTCTTGACATCAGTCGTATCCAGGATGCCAACTCCGATCTCAAGGCGGAAGATACTATCGCGGTGACGGGTACTCTCAAGCCGGACACCATCGTCCAGGCACCCGAATGGGCAGACTACAATATCGCGGGAGTGGTAATGGTCAATACTCTCCTGCGCACTCGCTAGTGCGCAACCGCTATACATAAAATTTTCTTCGCGCCGGCGGCGCGTAGGGCGCGCCGCGCCTCGGCGAAGGTCGAGCCGGTGGTGGTGACATCGTCGAGGACTATGACACATGCTCCCGCTCCGAACGATGCATTTAAGACTTTCATCGAATCGGTTAGATTCTCTAGCCGCTCCTTTCTGGACGCGGTCTTGGTTTGACTCTCGGTGTCCCGGACTTTGACAAGTTGTCTCGGTAGATATTTAAACAAATTTTGGCTATCGCGTTTCAACACTTCTTCGGCTAGGAGCTCGGACTGATTCCAACCCCGTTCGAACCGCCGTTTGTCCGAAATGGGTATCGGCACTAATAACGGTTTATCCCACTTTTCAAAAAGAGCGAGCTCTGCCAACTCATGTCGAAGGTGGTCGTAGAGAAGCTCCCCGAGCTTCTCGGCTATCCGGACGTTGCCGCTATATTTAAGTTCCCAAATAATGTCTTTGACAATAGGATGACCATAATCGAAAAGGGCGATGGTGTGTTTATCTTCTAAACTTTCCGCCGCCGGCAGAGTCTCATGGAGCGCTCCGGCGGAGAGCGCTTCAAGCTCCAGAACTTTGGCACTTCGCGGGAAGAGGAAGTCGGCGAATAAATCTTTAATACGAAGTAGAAGATGCATGGAGAGATTATGATACCCGGTAGTAGATTTTGACATCGTGCTTTGCATAGCGGCTTTGCCGCAATGTCAAAATTCACTACAGGGTGATATTATAAAACACATGGCATTCTTTTCTAAATTTTTCAATCAGGACGAAGTCTCGGCTTTGGGCATCGATATCGGTTCTTCGGCCATCAAGATAGTCCAAATAAAAAAGAAAAACAGCCAAGCCGTACTGGAAACATATGGCGAATTGGCTCTCGGACCTTACGCCGGTATCGGTATCGGCCAGGCAGTCATGCTGCCACCGGACAAGATTGCCCAAGCGCTCGCGGATTTGATGAAAGAGAAAGAAGTTAATATCACTACCAAGAAATGCGGTATCTCCATCCCATTTGCTTCGTCTCTGATGTTGGTGATTGAAATGCCGGAGGTCAGCTTCAAACAACTCGCTGTCATGGTGCCGCTTGAGGCGCGCAAATATATTCCTGTGCCCATAACCGAAGTAATGCTCGATTGGTCCGTCATTCCGAAAAGTGAGGTACGGGTAGGAGAATCTGATTCTTCTGCATACGCTACCGCCGAAGAACGCCCTTCGGCCGAACGGGGAGCCGGAACCTCAAATCTTCTCGCCAAAATTGATGTTCTGGTTGTAGCCATACACAATGAGACTATTGCCCGGTATCAGGAGATTGTGGCGAAGTGCGGCCTAGAAGCCGGCTTCTTTGAAATTGAAATATTCAGCACCATGCGCGCCGTGCTTGATGAGGCGCTTCGGCCGGTAATGATTATGGATATGGGCGCTGCCACGACCAAACTCTATGTCGTTGAGCGTGGCATTATCCGCTCTTCCCACACTGTGAATCGCGGCTCACAAGATATCACCGCCAACATCTCCAAATCTCTGGGACTCTCTCCCGAGCGCGCGGAAGTGATGAAGCGGCAAGTAGGAGCGGCGGGGGAGGATAAGAATCTGACGGAGGTCATCATCCTTACCCTCGACTACATCTTTGCCGAGGTTAATAACGCCCTTCTGGCTTTTGAAAAGAAGCATAACAAGACTATCTCAAAAGTGATTCTAGTCGGTGGTGGCTCCGCTCTCAAGGGTCTTTCGGAACTGGCCAAAAATAATTTCCAAACGGATGTAGTCATAGCCAACCCTTTCAATAAAGTCTCCGCCCCCGCCTTCCTCGAAAATATTCTTAAGGAAACCGGCCCGGAATTTGCCGTGGCCATCGGCCTCGCTCTGCGCAAACTATCGGAAGAGGAATAAAAGTTATAAACACTCTTCGTGTTTCGGCAAATTGCTTTCCGTTGTATAATTTGACTAAATGGAACCGAAATTTCAATCCTCTTTCATCCCCAAGGGTCCTATCGCCCCTACTGCCTCTGGTGTTTCAATGGGTCAAAAGACCAAAAAGAAGGGTTTGTTTGCACACTTGGCCTCACTTATTTTCACGGCATCGGTTCTCTTGGCTCTGGGAGTGTTTGGGTATAAATTTTATCTCAACTATAGTATCGAGCAAATGGGCGTTGACTTGGAGAATGCCCGAGCGACAATTGAACCAGAGGTTATCCGTGAACTGACCCGCTTGGACAATCGCATCATCTCATTTAAGCAGCTCGTTTCGGAACATCAAATTCTCTCTCCCTTATTTGAATTTCTAGAGGTCTCCACTTTAAAGACGGTGCGTTTCAGCGATTTCCGCTACTCGGTGACCGAAAAAGGCATCGAACTTTCGATGATGGGCGAGGCACGAGGCTACGCGGCGCTCGCTCTACAAGCCGACATCTTCAACGGGAGTCAATATTTTAAAGATTCTATTTTCTCCAACCTTAGCCTGAATGATAGGGGGGATGTCAATTTCTCTTTCAAGACGACCGTGGACCCGAGTCTGGTTTCTTACCAGAGAGAAGTGGAACGGATTGGCGCGCCCGTAGTTGTGCCGATAGAGACTGTCTCGACCAGTACGGCTACTTCAACACCAAACCAAAATGAATAATAAAACCGCCATCATTTTGCTTCTTTTGTCCGTCGGGCTTTTCTACACCTTTACCAATGGTCAATATCAGGATGTGAAAAAGTTGAGTATTCTTTCAGGTGAGTATAGGAATGTCCTTCAAAATATTTCCGCCATCATTGAATTGAGAGATCGCTTACTCGTTACTTACGAGACGTTTACCGGAGCGGAAGTTGAGCGTATCAACGAAGTTTTGCCGGACAACATTGATACGGTGCGGCTAGCCCTCGATCTTGACGGTATGGCTTCGCGCCATGGTATCTCCATCGAGAGTATTCAGACGGCGGTGGGTTCGGGTGAAGGTGCGAACCTTATCACCCCTTCGGCAAGTGGTCGTGTTTACGAGAAAGCCACGGTCTCTCTTGGTTTTGTCTCAAACTACCAGAACTTCATGCGCCTCTTGGCCGATATAGAAAGAAGTCTGCGGATTATGAATATCAAGTCCATTTCGTTTCAGACCAGCGAGTCGGGTCTTTATGACTACACAATATCGGTCGAAACGTATTGGCTAAAATAATATGGACATACTTACGAAAAACAAAGGGATACTGTCGGTGGTCGTAGTTTTCATCGCGGTCATGTTTTTATACAACATTTTCTTCAAAGTGGAGACGCCGGTGTCTTCCGAATTATCGGCTTCTAGTATCGGAGATGATCTCTTAAAAATTCATGGGGAACTGCAAAGAGTAACCTTGGATCGAACCATGTTCTCTTCCACCGGCTATCTTTTACTGAATGATTTCAGTACCGTCATATCGCCACAGATAACCGGCAGACCTAACCCTTTCGATATTATTGGTCGAGATTGAAAACGATGGCTAGTCCCGTTAATGCTAAAGGGTCGGTTCCTAATATTCCGACAAGAAGTCTCAAGGATGTAGAAATCTCCGGTCAGATACTCGAATACATATCGCAAGACTCGGCCGAACATTATAAAGTTGTGCCGATAGGAGTCAAGGATGGTGTGCTTGAAGTCGGGGCCACAGACCCGAATGATTTGGAGGCTCGCGACGCGCTCAACTTTATCTCTTCCCGTATCGGCCTGCCTTACAAACTATTTCTCATCAGCGAGAAAGATTTTGCTTTGATGCTGGAAAAATATAAAGGACTTTCCGGAGAAGTCACTAAAGCACTATCCGAACTCGAATCGGAACTCGTGTCTACTGCTCCCTTGGAAATACAGGGTGAAGCGAAGGGGGAAAAGAAAGAATTATCCGAAGCCAAGATGATAGTGGAAGACGCTCCGGTTACCAAGATTGTTGCCACCATTTTGAGTTACGCTGCCGAAGGCAAAGCTTCCGATATTCATATCGAGCCGACGCAAGAGCATGTCCAAGTCCGCTTCCGTGTCGACGGGACACTCAATGTCAAACTCATTTTACCGCTCAAAGTTCACTCGGCGGTCGTGGCCCGCATTAAAATTCTCTCGAACATGCGCTTGGATGAGAAAAGGAAGCCCCAGGACGGTCGCTTTTCTGCCAAGATTGAGGACAGAAAGATTGACTTCCGTGTCTCCACTTTCCCCACCTATTACGGCGAGAAAGTGGTGATGCGTATCCTCGACCAGTCCCAAGGCTTGAGAACTCTTGATGATTTGGCTTTCTCGGAAACAAATCTGAAATTAATAAGGAAAGTGCTCCAGCGTCCTTACGGTCTGGTGCTCATCACTGGTCCAACGGGTTCCGGTAAGTCGACTACTCTCTACGCGATGCTCAACGAAGTAGATAGGGAGCATAGAAATGTGCTTTCACTCGAGGACCCGGTGGAATACAGTATAGATGGCGTTTCGCAATCCCAAATTCATCCGGAGATAGATTACACCTTTGCCACCGGTCTACGCACCACTCTGCGTCAAGACCCTGACGTTATAATGGTGGGGGAGATTCGGGACAAGGAGACCGCCCAGCTCGCCATCCAGGCAGCCTTGACCGGGCATCTTGTTTTTTCCACCCTTCACACCAACAATGCCCTTGGCGCTATCCCACGACTGATAGACATGGGTGTCGATCCTTATCTCATAGCTCCGACACTTGCCCTAACCATGGCTCAACGGCTGGTACGTAAACTTTGCCCAAATGGCGGCAAACCGATGGCCGTAAAAGATTCCATCAAGTTGATGATTGACAAACAATTTGAAGATTTACCTCCGGAGTTCAAAAAAGAACTTATTTTCGGCAAAGATGTTTATGAGATTGAGAAGACGCCCGAATGTCCCAATGGCACCTCCGGACGCGTGGCTGTAATAGAGGTTCTGGAGATGGATAGAGACATTGAGACAATTATTCTCAAAGACCCGACAGAGCCGGCCCTATACAAAGCGGCGCGCGCCAAGGGCATGCTCTCTATGAAAGAGGATGCTATCCTCAAGGCCTTCCAAAGGATTATCCCGTTTGAAGAAATTAATACGCTATAATGAAGATATGAGTCAACAAGACAAACTTTTGAATGAGCTGGTTGACATAGTGGTCAAAGAGGGCGCTTCCGATCTCCATCTTTCGGAAGGTCGGCCGCCGGTCATTCGAGTTTCAAACTTTTTGATTCCTCTGGTGAAGATGCCCGTACTCTCGCGGGCGGACATGGAAGGATTTCTGGCCTCCTTTCTTTCTCCGCAAACGGTCACGGAATTCGAGAGCCGTAAGGAAGTTAATTTTGCTTACAGTAACTCGAACAAATGGCGTTTTCGCTGCAACGCCTTTATCTCGCTCGGCAAGCTGAATGTGGCCATGCGGTTGGTGCCGACCAAGGTAAAAAGTTTCGAGGAGCTTAATCTGCCGCCGATTCTCGAGACTTTCGCCAGGCGTCAACAAGGCTTTTTTTTGGTAGTGGGTCCGGTGGGGGTGGGCAAGTCAACTACGCTTGCCACTATGATAGAGACTATCAATCTTGAGCGGCTTGAACATATCATCACTATCGAAGATCCCGTCGAATACATTTTTGAACCCAAGAAGGCGATTATTGACCAGCGCGAGGTTAAGCTCGACACCCCTGATTTTCATACTGCCCTTCAAGGTGTCTTTCGCCAGGATGCCGATATCGTGATGGTTGGCGAGATGCGCGACTTGGAGACAATCTCAACCGCCGTCACTGCGGCGGAGACCGGTCACTTGGTGCTCTCAACTCTGCATACCAACACCGCCGGTCAAACCGTGGACCGCATCATCGATTCGTTCCCGGCCGACCAACAGACCCAAATCCGCATCCAGCTGGCGGGGTCTCTCTTGGGTATATTTTCCCAGCGTCTTCTGCCGCGTATCTCCGGCGGACTGCTGCCGGCCTTTGAGCTTCTAATCAACAATAACGCTATTGCCAATCTGATTCGCGAGAAGCGAACCCAAGAGATTGGCTCCGTTATCGAAACCAGCTCGGAGGATGGGATGATAGACCTTAATCGTTCTTTAGCCGAGTTGGTGAGGAAGGGCGAAGTGACTGTAGAAAATGCTTTTCAATTTTCCTATAATCCCAATACGCTTGAGCGTATGATATAGAAACAAATGCTTTTCAATTATAAAGCTCTTGAAAATTCCGGGAAACAGGTGTCTGGCTCGATTGAGGCAGTTTCTCTCGATGTCGCCGTCGGTTCTCTGCAGAGACGCGGACTTATTATCTCCGATATAGAACCGGTAGAAAAGGAGTCGTGGTTAGCCAAGATTCAGTTCGGTTCAGGCGTCTCGCATAAGGAAGTGGTCATACTCTCGCGGCAGATGGCCACCCTTTTCGGAGCGCAGATCTCCGCCCTTAAGATATTCACTCTCCTTTCGTCCGAGATAGAAAACGAGCATCTTAAGAAGAGCCTAACTCAAGTCGCCAATGACTTACAGGCAGGCAGCAGTATTTCCAAGGCTCTCGCCAAGCATCCGGCCATTTTTTCCGATTTTTACGTCAACATGGTCAGGTCGGGCGAAGAAACAGGGAAATTAAACGAGACTTTCAACCATCTGGCCGACTATCTCGATCGTAACTACGAAGTGGTCTCTAAAGCTCAAAGTGCTCTGATTTATCCGGCTTTCGTTATTACCGTCTTTATCGCCGTGATGGTACTGATGTTTACGGTCATCATTCCGAAAATTAGTCTCATTATTATTGAATCCGGTCAGGTAATACCGCTCTATAGTCGAATCGTTTTCGCCATCAGTGATTTTCTTGTCAGTTACGGCATCATCCTGCCCGTAGCTCTGGTCGTCTTCGGATTTTTTGTCGTGCGCTACACGCGTACAGTCGAGGGCCGCTCGGCTCTGGCTCATTTCAAACTGGCGGTGCCTTATGTGGGTAATCTTTATAAGAAACTCTATCTTTCAATCATTGCCGACAATATGAACACGATGGTTCTTTCCGGCATCCCCATGGTCAATGCCATTGAGGTCACCGCTTCCGTGGTTGGCAATGAGGTTTATGCAGAGATTCTTCGGGAGAGTCTATTGGCGGTTAAGGGGGGTAGTTCATTTTCCCAATCTCTTTCCCAATATGAGGAAATTCCGAGTATGCTTGTCCAGATGATAAAGGTAGGCGAGGAATCCGGTGAACTTGGCTCAATTTTGGGTACCATGGCTCACTTTTACCAAAGAGAAGTGACAAATGCCGTTGATACTTTGGTAAGCTTGATTGAGCCGGTCATGATTGTCCTCTTGGGCCTGGGGGTTGGCTTGCTTCTAACTTCCGTGCTTATCCCCATATACAATATTGCCAATTCCGCGGGTTTATAAGGTATAATGGGCGCATCACTAGAAATAAGGTGATTTATAAATTATAGGTAAAATTCTTAAGAATTATGATTAGAAAAGACAAGGGTTTCACTCTCATTGAACTTCTGGTAGTCATCGCTATCATCGGCATTCTCTCGTCGGTGGTTCTGGCGTCTCTCAATACCGCCCGAGGCAAAGGTAATGATGCCAAAGTTAAAGCCCAGCTTTCCGGCCTACGGGCTTCGGCGGAGGTTTACTACGACTCCAACAGCAACTATGGTCCTACCGCTGGCGTTGGTTGTGCAGTGGCGATGTTCAATGATGTCAATTCCGGCATGGCTCAAGCCACTCTATCCACCAACTATCCAACCGGTGCCACATTGACATGTGTATTGGTCGGGACACCAGCAACGTCTTACGCTGTATCCGCCCTCCTTCCTGGCACTGGCGGTACGAATAACTGGTGCGTAGATAGCTCTGGCCAATCAAAGCTAAACCAGACCCAACTGATCGGCACTGGAGACGCAGTCTGCTAGTGGATAATCTCGTCTGATATACTTAAAGGATGACCGCGGTCATCCTTTTCGTTTTGGGTGCTACAGTCGGCAGTTTTCTCAACGTCGTAGGGCTTCGCTGGGACTCCGGACGCACTCTTCTCGGCAGATCATCTTGCCCTTCTTGTGGGAAAGTGCTCGAGTGGCAAGAGCTTGTGCCTATTGTAAGTTTCTTCGTACTTAGGGCCAAGTGTAGCCGGTGTAAAGCCAACATTTCGTGGCAATACCCAATAGTCGAACTCTGGACCGGATTGATATTTGCCACCGTTCCGATTATTTTTCTGCCCGTTTTTTGTATTTATATCGTTATTGCCATCTATGACCTAAGGCACAAGATTATTCCCGACTCTTTGGTTTACGCGAGTATCGTGCTTGCTTTGGTATTGAGACTCGTGTCAGGCGGAAGTCTTTGGGATTGGCTCGCGGGACCAATCCTTTTTGCTTTCTTTGGACTGATTTGGCTCTTCTCCCGCGGTAGGGTAATGGGTTTCGGCGATGCCAAACTTGGGCTCTCTCTCGGTCTCCTATTGGGGGCAACCCAAGGTTTTTCTGCCATCATGCTCGCTTTTTGGGTTGGCGCTTCCGTTTCCCTGGCCTATCTTTTCTTGGGTAAGGTCGGCTTTCTAAAAAACACCAAAGGACTTACAATGAAGAGCGAGGTCCCATTCGCGCCCTTTATCATATTTGGGGCCTGGCTGTCTCTAGTGTTCCATTTGAATATCTTTCATGTCGCCTTATTCTAAAAACAACTCAGGGTTCACCCTTACCGAACTCCTGGTTTCTATCGCTATTGTGTCTGTCATACTCACCATCGTAATCTCAAATCAATCAACCTATACTGACGGTGCCGTTCTGATTAATATTGCCGATGAAATCAGCTCGACAATTTCTCAAGCGCAGGTCTATGGTACCGGGGTAAAAGAGTTCTCGCCCGGTTCAGGCGAATTCAGCGCTTCTTATGGTCTGACGTTCAGCCTCCTCGGTTCCGGTTCCAGTATGGCTTATCTCTCTTTTGCCGATCGTAATGGCAATAATATATACGATGGAGACTGGTCATGCCCAATCGGTGGCGCTTCGGAGTGTCTGAAAAAAGTCAACATCTCTCGCGGCAACTATATCGATGAACTCTGCAGAGTCAGAAACAATCCCACCAACCCCTATCAATGTGAACTTGGCAGACTAGATATCAGCTTTACCAGACCGAATTCGGAAGCGCAGATTAAATTTTTTAACCAATCCGGCAATCCTGTGGAAGACGACCCTGAATTTATCGGCGCGAGGATAAGCGTTCGCTCTCCCGGCGGCGCAAATAGGTCCGTTATAGTTTATTATACCGGGCAGATATCCGTACAATGAAAAATGGCTTTACTTTAATTGAATTGATGGTTGCCGTATCGATTTTTATAATCGTGATGACTATTTCTATGGGTTCGATTGTCGGGGTTTTTGATGCCAACCGTAAATCGAGGTCTTTAAAAACCGTCCTCAACAACCTCAATTTGGCCGTCGAGAGCATGTCGAAGGAAATGAGATTCGGCAAGAACTACCATTGCGGTTCTGGTTCTGTCACGGTACCGCAAAATTGTCCCGGTGGTGATACCCTCATGAGCTTTCTCTATAGTGATGGTGTTCAGATTACCTATCGTCTAAACAATCAGACTATCGAAAAACAAGTGGGTAGTGGCAACTACATTGCGGTCACCGCACCGGAGATTGTTATTGATGACCTCACTTTCTACACTCTGGGCGCGGGTACAGAAAACAGCCTTCAACCCAAGGTAATTATGAAAATCAAAAGTCATGCCGGTGAAAACAAGGGTCGATCCGACTTCACTCTGCAGACTCTCGTTTCCCAACGCACTTTAGATATATAATATGAACAAAGGATTTACTATCATAGAAAGTCTCGTGGCCATTACTATACTGGTACTGGCGGTAACGGGAACGGCCAGCGCCATACAGTCAGGCATTTCATCTTATGTCTTTTCGAAAGACCAAATTATTGCTTTTTATCTCGCCCAAGAAGGGTTTGAGCAGGTGAGAAACATGCGTGATGAAAATGGTCTAAAGAATCAGAATTGGCTTACCGGTATATCTTTTGACTCAAGTGACCCGTGTTACTTCGGCAATGCCTGTATAGTCGATCCCGTCAATAGTAATATTCCTACCCGCTGTAGTGCTCCGGGAAGTTGTCCGGTACTCCGACAGAACGCGACGACCGGTTTCTTCGGCTACGATTCTTCTTGGCCGGCAACTATCTTTAGAAGGGAAATTGTCTTGACCTGGATAAATGCCAATGAAATCTCGATTTTGGTGACAGTAGATTGGTCCAAAGGTATTGTGAACAGGCAGTTCAAAGCCAAAGAAAATCTTTTAAACTGGCAATGAAAAACAAAGGTTTTACACTTTTTATAGCGATTATCGTGATGGGAACACTCTTATTAATTGCCGTGGGGATAGCGAGTCTTTCGACAAGACAAGCGCTTATATCCACTTCCGGTCGCGAATCCCAACACGCCTTCTATGCTGCAGACACGGGTATCGAATGCGCCCTTTACTGGGATGTTCAAAACCCTTCTGGGATTAGTGCCTTCGCCACCTCGACGGGCTCCACTATTTTTTGCAACAAGGATGCCAATAATCCGACCAATGAATGGGTGGTAGGCGGTAGTTATACCAGCGTTATAAATCGTATCAACTTTCTGCCTGACCCGTACTGCGCCATCGTGACGGTGACCAAAGGTCTGGATAGTAGTACCAAGATAGAATCTCTGGGTTACAATACTTGCGATCCATCGAATCCTCGACGCGTGGAGCGTGCCGTACGCGCAGTATACTAAGAGCATGGCTAGAATCGCTAAGGATATAGAGAAACGAGCTTCGAGACTGCGTGAGACCATAGAGCGCCATCAAGAGCTTTACCACACTTACGACAAGCCGGAAATCTCCGACGAAGCCTACGACGCGCTTATCCGTGAGCTCGAGCAAATTGAATCACAATATCCTGAACTAGCCACTCCGAATTCGCCCACCCGGCGGGTAGGTGGGGCGGTGCTGGAGAAGTTTGAAAAAGTAGCGCACGCCGTTTCCCAATGGTCTTTCAATGACGCCTTCGATGAAAATGATATCCGCGCGTTTGATGAGCGAATCAAGCGGAGTCTTAAAGAGAGCCCGCAATACCTGGTGGAATTGAAGATTGACGGTCTTAAAATAGTGTTAACGTATGAAAAGGGGATTCTAAAAACGGCTGCCACGCGTGGCGACGGCCGGGTGGGCGAGGATGTTACAAATAACGTCCGCACTATTGAATCAATCCCACTCAAACTTAAGAAACCGCTATCAATAATAATTGAAGGTGAAATCTGGATGTCAAAGACGGTCTTTGACAAGTTAAATCGAGAGAGGAAAAAGAGAGGCGAAGAACTGTTTGCTAATCCCAGGAACATCGCCGCCGGCTCTATCCGCCAACTTGACTCAACCGTTACCAGGGCCAGGAAACTCGACTCGTTTATCTACGATATTGCCTCAATTACCGGTGTCGCTTTACTCCCTACCCAAGAAGAAGAACTGGAGTTTCTGCGACAACTCGGCTTCAAGGTTAATCCGCATTTTAAAAAGTTTGAAGATATTGAAGGAGTTATTAAATATTGGAAATTATGGGCAAACCGGAAAGGGAAGGAAGATTATCTTGTGGACGGCATCGTGGTAAAGGTGAACGAAAAGAAGTTTCAGGATGCTTTGGGTTATACCGGTAAGGCGCCGCGCTTTGGTATCGCTTTCAAATTTACGGCTGAACAAGTGACAACCGTATTGAAAGATATTACGCTCCAAATCGGTCGGACAGGCGTGCTGACGCCGGTGGCCATTCTCGAACCGGTCTTGGTGGCCGGCTCGACCGTCTCGCGAGCCACCCTGCATAATGAAGATGAGATAAGGCACAAAGATATTCGAATAGGAGATACGGTAGTGATACAGAAAGCCGGAGACGTCATCCCCGAAGTGGTAGGGGTCATGAAAGAAATGAGGACAGGCTCGGAGAGAGTCTTTAAATTCCCGACCCACTTTCCACTCTGTGGGGGCGATGGGCGGATTCGGCGTTTGCCCGGTCAGGCGGCTTATCGTTGCGTGGCCAAAAACTCATATGAGCAACAGAGGCGTAAACTGGGGCATTTCGTCTCGAGGCGCGTCTTTGATATAGACGGCTTGGGGCCAAAGATTATCAACCAACTAATGGACGCGAACATTATTTCAAACTTCGATGATATCTTCACGATCAAGTCGGGTGACTTGGAGACACTTGAACGTTTCGGGGAAAAATCGATAGCCAATCTCTTAGTGGCGATAGAGAAGGCGCGGACTGTGACTCTCGGACGCTTCATCGCTTCGCTCTCCATCCCGCAAGTCGGAGAAGAGACGGCGCGGGACTTGGCGCTATATTTCGGCACAGCGGAAAAATTGGCGCAAGCAAACATGGCCGAGTTGGAAAAGCTCGCGGGAGTCGGCCCGATAGTGGCGCGTTCTATAACCGATTGGTTTCTCGACAAGGAAAACAAGAAGCTTTTTACGCGACTTTTAAAACAAGTACGTATTAAAGAGGAGCCGCCGGCGAGGAAGTCAGGTGGGCTCTTTGGCAAAAGCTTTGTTCTAACGGGGACACTTGAGAAGATGTCGCGAGAGGAGGCCAAGGAGAAAATTCGCTCACTCGGTGGGCAAGTACGCGAATCGGTTTCTAAGAATACGGACTACATAGTTTCCGGCCGGGACCCGGGAGAGAAATTCGGCCAAGCTCAAGAACTTGGCATAAAAGTGCTGGGTGAGAAAGAATTTTCCGATATGCTAGGATAAATTACATGGACAAGGATAAAGTCTTAAATTTAGCCAAATTGGCGCGAATTGAGTTGGGAGATAAAGAGGCGGAGAATCTGACTCGTGAGTTTGCCGCCGTTCTAGACTATGTCGGGGAAGTAAAAGAAGTCGATAAGTTTGATAAGTCAGAAAAGTTCAATAAGGAAGAGTTTCCGGTACGTAATGTCATGCGAGAGGATGCGGAACCGCACGAATCCGGCCTTTATACCAAAAAGATTCTGGAACAAGCTCCGGCCAGGGAAGGTGGTTACATTAAGGTAAAGAAAATTCTCTGATGCCGGATATTTCCAAACTTTCGATAAAGAGCGCTCGAGAGGCTTTACAAAAAAAAGAATTTTCGGCGCGCGAGCTGACGACGGCTTCATTAAATGCAATCAAAGAAAAAGACAGTGACCTGCACTCGTTCCTGGAAGTTTTTGATGACACGTTAGAACAGGCCACCGAGGCTGACAAAAGGATAGCCAACGGGGAAGATACGGCGCTTCTCGGTATTCCTGTTGCCATTAAAGACAATATGCTTATGGACGGTAAGCGCGCCACTGCCGGCTCGAAAATTCTCGAAGGATTTATCGCTCCCCTTGACGGCACGGCAGTTAAAAAACTTAAAGACGCCGGAGCCGTCATTGTCGGGCGCACCAATATGGATGAGTTTGCCATGGGCAGCTCCACCGAAAATTCGGCTCATGGCGTAACCAGGAATCCCTATGACTTATCCCGAGTGCCCGGTGGTTCTTCCGGTGGTTCCGCGGTGGCTGTGGCGGCTCACTTAGTGCTTGCCGCTCTGGGCTCTGACACCGGCGGCTCAATCCGCCAGCCGGCGGCATACTGCGGCGTTGTGGGCCTCAAGCCTACTTATGGCAGAGTGTCGCGCTCGGGTCTCATCGCTTTAGCCTCTTCGCTTGATCAGATTGGTCCGTTTACCAAAACTGTCGGTGACGCAGAAATACTCTATGGGGTATTGAAGGGTCAAGATTCGCTTGACAGCACGACCATATCGGACAAAACATATCCTTCGCGGAAAAAGTTCTCCAGGGTGATAGGTGTGCCGCGAGCGTTTGTGGGGAACGAAGGGATAGATGATAGTGTCAGAAATAATTTTACCGAAGTGGTAGAAAAATTTAAATCTCTCGGGTATGAAATTAAGGACGTTGAACTCCCGCATATAAAATATTCTCTGGCCACATACTATATCATTATGCCGGCCGAAGCTTCCTCAAATCTGGCGCGCTTTGACGGTGTGAAATATGGCTGGCATCAGTCCGGTTCGGATGTGATAGAAGACTATATCAAGACTCGCGGCGAGGGCTTTGGCAGGGAAGTGCGCCGGAGAATTATTCTCGGTACCCATGTGCTCTCTGCCGGCTATTATGATGAATACTACGGAAGTGCTCTAAAGATGAAGAGACTGATTGCCGAAGAATTGAATAAAGTATTTGAGGCAATCGATTTGCTTCTGACCCCCACTACACCGACCCCGGCGTTCAGACTAGGAGAAAAGACTCTCGAGCCCCTCTCCATGTATTTGGCCGACATTTTTACCGTACCGGCAAATATTGCGGGGTTGCCGTCCATTTCCATTCCTGCCGGCTGGGCAGGCGCTCTGCCCGTCGGCATTGAGCTCTCCGCCGGTCCGGGAAGGGAAGATAATTTATTTACCGCTGGTAAAGAATTTCTGGGGGAATAAGATATAGTAGATATGGCCGAACAGAAAAAACCAACAAAAACAATGGGAGACAATAGCGACAGAAGAACATCCGAACAAATAATATTTTTACTCGCGGGGCTTTTCCTCTTGGCGGGCTTGGCTGCGGCTTTACTCAATTTTCTCGACCGTCTGTATCTGGGTGCCTATGGTTCTCTCTGGGACAGGATAACGGATTACTTCTTTGAGGTCTGGCCGCTTTGGAAAATTATAGCGGCTATTATAAGTGCCTTAGCTCTCGCTGGCATTATCCACAACTCTTGGAAACTCCGAGCGATTAATATTCTGGAAAAGAAGATTTATGATCCTCTGCCTGAAATCTCTGTTCAAGATGGAGCTCGTCCGGCAGAATCGAAAAACGAAAAGTGGGAGAAAGTCGTGAAATATGCAAATTCCGACAATGTTTCGGACTGGCGACTGGCCATCATTGAGGCGGATGTGATACTTGAAGAGCTTTTGCGCACCTCGGGTTACGAAGGGGAATCTGTCGGCGAAATGCTCAAGTCTGTCGATAAAAATGAATTTTTGACGATTGAAGACGCCTGGGAGGCGCATAAGGTCAGGAATGCCGTTGCCCATGCGGGTGGAGATTTTCAATTAAACGAGCGCGAAACGAAACGCACCCTCGCCCTCTTCGAGAAGGTGTTTAAGGAATTTGAAATAATTTAGTGTTGCGGGTGCCCGATTTGCACGGACGCCTACAGGTTATGAGCCTGTCGAGGTACTACTCCTCCAACCCGCTATTTTTCCATTATACGCTTTTTATTGAGAAAATCAA
>JBBDZK010000029.1:0-16714 GCA_040900205.1 Parcubacteria group bacterium | reverse complement strand
TTGACTACGGTAAATTGAGAAAAACTCTCATTAATCGACGGGGGCAGTACTTCTATGCCCATGCGCGTACACTCTTTAATCATGACACCTATTTTCTCTACGTCACCGGATTCGGCCGTAAGCACGGCAGACATATAAATAGCGGGAAAATTTGCCTTCAGATAGGCCGTGATGTAGGCAACGTGACCGTAACTGGCCGCATGAGCCTTGTTGAAGCCATATCCTTGGAAGGGTTCAAAGAGCTGCCAAAGTGCTTCAGCTTTCTCTTTGCTCATACCGCCGTGCTTCTCGCAACCTTCAACGAAGATAATATGTTGTTTTCGCATCTCCTCCGGAATCTTCTTACCGACAGCTTTGCGGAATTTGTCCACCTCGCCCCATGAGTATCCAGCCACCTTGATAGCCGTCATAATGAGATCGTCTTGGTAAACCAGTACCCCGTAAGTGGTGTCTAGAAAATTCTTCATCTCGGAATGAAGATAGGTGATGGGTTTTAAGCCATGCTTTCTCGCGATGTATTCCTTGATGTTGTCCATTGGACCGGGACGATAGAGAGCAACCATGACATTAATATCATGAATGGTGTTCGGTTTTAGTTCCGTGATGGCGCGCGTCATCCCGTCGCCGTTAAGCTGGAAAGTTCCCTCCGTTTCGCCACGCGCCAGCATGGCAAATGTCTTGTTGTCGTCGATAGGGATATCTTCTATCCTCAACTTCTTTCCCTCAATCTTTTCAATACGGGCGAGAGTCTCGGCAATGATGGAGAGGTTTCTAATACCTAGGAAATCGAACTTCAGAAGCCCGGCCTCCTCGATGGAATACATGTCGTACTGGGTAATAATTTTTCTTTCCTGCCTGCCGGCAGGCGAGTCGCCCTTAGTGTCGTACTGAAGGGGGGTATAGTCGACGAGTGGCCCCGGTGAGATGACTACACCGGCGGCGTGGACGGAGATGTGTCGAGCGTTACCCTCAATTTTCCTCGCCATATCTATAATTGTTTTTGTCTCCTCATCCTCTTCATAAAGTTTTTTGAGCTCCGGATTTTCCGTCATAGCTCGATTCAGGGTCATAGGGAATCCTTGAGCGCCAAGCGGAATAAGTTTGGCTATTTTGTCACCCAAGGCATAAGAGAAGCCCAAGGCTCTCGTAACATCACGTACAGCCCCGCGAGCCATCATGGTGCCGAAGGTGCCGATCTGTGCTACATGATTTCTGCCATATTTTTCTCGGGCATATTCTATCACTTCATCTCGCCTGTCATCCGCAATATCAATGTCTATATCTGGCGGTGATGGTCGGTCTGGGTTGAGAAAACGTTCAAAAGGCAAAGCATATTTCAGTGGATCGACAGTAGTAATACCGGAAAGGTAAGTGACCATTGAGCCTGCCGCCGAACCCCTTGTATTTGTTAAGATGCCATGGTCGTGCGCATAATGTAGAAGGTCGGCGGCAACCAGAAAGTATGGAGAATAACCCTTATCAAAGATAATATTTAATTCGTACTCAAGGCGCTTTATTATTTCCGGAGTTTTACCAAGTTTTTTCTTCTCGAGTCCGGCGTAGACGATTGTGCGCAATTCTTCATCGTACGATTTGCCACCCTTTACCACATAATTTGGAAAGGCCCACTGACCGAGTTCAAGTTCGAGAATGCATCTCTCGGCAATTTTGGCCGTATTCTCAATGGCTTCGGGGAAGTTCTTGAAGTCCTCTTTCGCTTCTTCCGATGATCTGAAGGATAGATTGGATTCATCATCAAATTTTCCACTGTGATTAAAACTTTCTTGAATAGAGGTCAAGGTGTCGAGTACCGGTCTGTCCGAAATATCTAAATAGCGGACGTCATAGACGGCTACTATTTGCTCGTCGCCTTTCTTTTTAAAATTCGGCAAGTCTCCAGGACTGACGCCGCGATAAAATCTGTCTCCGAAGATTTCTTGGTACCACTTTGATTCTTTCGCGATCGCGATTAGCCCTTCGTTGTACTTTTCCAAAAGTTCGCGGTCGATGCGCGGTTTGTAGTAGAAACCTTCGAGGTAGGAGGCGGTCACAAGTTTGAGCAAGTTCTTGTATCCGGCCTTGTTTTCCGCGAGAAGCACCAGACGGCTGTGCTCATTGTCTACCCGCGCCTCTTTATCGTTTCTGGTGCGTAAGGCGACGTAGAAGTCAACGCCGATGATGGGCTTGATGCCTTGTTCCCGGCATTCTTTATAAAACTCGATAGCGCCGTAGAGATTGCCAGAATCGGTGAGAGCGAGTGAATCCATATCGGAAAGCCAGGCTTTCTTGACAAGGTCTGGAATCTTCGGCAAGGCTTCGAGAAGAGAATAATGGCTGTGAGTATGGAGATGGATAAATTTGGACATCGCAGAGTCATTATAATGTATAATCTTGGGTAAAGCATGAGCTATATCGTAGGCATCGATGAGGCGGGCAGGGGACCATTAGCCGGGCCGGTGGCGGTGGGAGCGGTAAGCGTTGCTTATCCCGAGCAAAATCGAGGCGTGTTGAAAAGATTTTTGAAAGACATCAAAGATTCAAAAAAACTCTCTGCCGGTGATAGGGAATTATGGTTTGCTTTGGCTCTCGAAGCTCGTAAAGAGGGCTTACTTAATTTTGCCGTCTCACTTGTCTCGGAGAAAGTAATCGACCGGAAAGGCATCTCTTACGCCATAAAACTGGGTATTAAGAGGAGTCTTGCCACTCTTGGTGTGGCAAAAGATTCCCAAGTTTTCCTCGATGGAGGCATAAAAGCGCCGGTAGAGTTCACTCATCAACTTACGGTTATAAAAGGAGATGAAAAGATCCCGATTATTTCACTCGCTTCCATAATGGCGAAAGTGATACGTGACAAGAAAATGGTCAGACTCTCAAAAAAATTTCCGGAATTTGATTTTGATATACACAAGGGCTATGGCACCAGCATGCATCGGCGCGCCATCCAAAAATACGGCCCCTCCATCATCCATCGTAAGAGCTTTTTGAAGAATTTCAGCTTCTTTACTTCTTAGTTTTTTTGGTGTAGTATGCACCTATGACAGTACGAATGAGACATACGAGGTCTCATACTAAAAACAGGCGCTCTCACCACGCGCTCTCCAAGCCCGCTCTCTCGAAGGATGAATTGGGCAATTTTCATCTGCGACATAAACTTTCGAAGGCGAGTGGCACTTATCGCGGCAGGAAGGTTATTGATTTGGCGGCTAAACTAGAGAAACAAGCGAAAAAAATCAACAAATAGTTTTTTTGTTCTTTATGTCAAACCGGCATTTATCGAGGTCAGTCGTTCTCCAGACTCTGTTCGAGTGGGACTTCGAGGGTACCAAAACAGGAGAGATATTTCCGATCTTTGAACGTACCATCTCCGAATTCGCACCGGGTACGAATGACAGGCCGTTTATGAACAATCTTTTAAGACTAGTGCTTGAGAAAAAGAAAGACCTGGACATTTTGATAGAAAAGGCGGCACCGGACTGGCCGATTGATAAGATTTCTGTCGTTGACCGCAATATCTTGCGTATCGGTCTGGCCGAACTCTTGTTTGCGGACCGTAAGGAGGTGCCGCCCAAAGTGGCTATCAATGAAGCTATTGAACTGGCCAAAACTTTCGGCGGAGAGACTTCCGGCCGATTCATTAACGGAGTACTTGGCGCTGTCTATAAGGAGATGGGTGAGCCGGGTAAGTTTGATGTACCGAAATCTAAGAAGAAATACGGTGATTTGCCCATGGACAAACTACCCGTCGAGCGTCTGGCCGGGGCGGTGGTCTTTGCCCGCCACAAAGGAGACATTTACCTTGCCCTAGTCCACGATGTCTTCGGGCACTGGACCTTGACTAAGGGTAGACTGGAAGGCCGAGAGAACGAGGAAGAAGGTCTTCGCCGAGAAGCCGCAGAGGAACTTGGCATACCCATTAATATTCTCGAGCGACTGGGAGAAAATTCTTACTCGACCTATCATCCGGAGAAAGGTAAAATACTTAAGCATGTCGTCTATTTTCTCGCCGAAGCGTCATTTCGGGAACTTACTCTCGAGAATAAGGAGAAACAGGGCGGCCTGGACGATGTGCGTTGGTTCAAACTCGCTGATATCTTAGACCTTAATTTTTATGATGATATCTTGCCTATCGTGACTAAAGCCATAAAAAAATTAGCGGAAAATAAGTAACTATGGATTTTGAGAAATTTGAAAAAAGAGCGGGAGTGACATTTAAAGACAAGAGCCTCTTGAAACAGGCTTTCACCCATCGCTCATATATAAATGAGAACCGTGGCTCTGCCCTGGAACACAACGAGCGCCTGGAGTTTCTCGGTGATGCCGTCCTGGAACTGGTCATTACCGACTATCTCTATGGACGTCTTAAGGGCTCGACTGAAGGAGAACTGACCTCGCTGCGCTCGGCCTTGGTCAATGCCGATACATGCTCTCTGGTGGCGCAGACGCTTGGCGCCAATGAATTTCTCCTGCTCTCCAAGGGCGAGTCGAAAGATACCAGTCGAGCGCGCCAATATATTCTCGCCAATACTTTGGAAGCCATCATCGGCGCCATCTATCTCGACCAAGGACTGGATGCCGCCAAAAATTTCGTTCTTACCCATGTAGCGCCACTTTTGGAAGGTATTCTCGAAGGTGGCGATTGGATAGATGCCAAAAGTCTTTTCCAGGAGAAAGCTCAAGAGTACACGGGATTAACTCCCGTTTATAAGACCACACATGAATCGGGGCCCGACCATGACAGACACTTTACTGTCAGCGTTTCTGTCGGCAAGGAGTTGTATGGTGAGGGGGAAGGTAAGTCCAAACAAGATGCGGAGCAAGAGGCTGCCGTAGACGCGCTTAAATCCAGAGGTTGGAAGTAGTATGTACTTGAAGTCGATAGAGCTTTCGGGATTTAAATCTTTTGCCAAGAAGAATGCTTTTAAATTTGATTCGCCAATCTCGGCTATAGTCGGACCGAACGGCTCCGGCAAGTCGAATGTCGCCGAAGCTTTCCGTTTTGTGCTCGGAGAGCAATCAATCAAGAGCATGCGTGGCAAGCGCGGTGAGGATTTGATTTGGAACGGGGCTACCAGCGAGCCGCGCGCCAACAGGGCATCTGTCAAGCTAATTTTTGATAATGGACAAAAATTATTCGATATAGATTTTCCGGAGGTGACAATTGAACGGACAGTTCACCGTGACGGTATAAACGAATATTTTATCAACGGCAGTTTGGTGCGTCTCAAAGATGTTTTGGAACTTCTGGCGCGGGCTCATATTGGCGCTTCCGGTCATCACATCATCTCTCAAGGTGAAGCCGATAAAATTCTTAGTGCCAGTCCCAAGGACAGGAAGAGTATGGTTGAGGATGCGCTGGGGTTGAGACTCTATCAATACAAACGTTTGGAGAGCGAACGCAAACTCAAGAAGACCTTTGAAAATATTACGCAGGTTGAAGCTCTGCGAAAAGAGATTGCCCCGCATCTGAAGTTTCTTGGGAAGCAAGTCGAGAAACTTGAGAAGACGGAGAGTATGCGTGGGGAACTGCTCTCGCTTGCTCGAGAATATTTCAAGCGAGAAGATGTCTTCCTTGCCTTGTCGAAAGCGACGCTCGCGGCCGAAAGGAAACCATTAAACGAAGCTCTGGAGAAACTTTCCAAAGAGTCGCAAAATGCCAAAAGAGTAATTGAGCTGGAAGCCGGGTTAAGCGTCGTTGCCAAAGAGAAAGATAGTCTGACGAGAGAAATCGGCAAACTTGAGGGGTTTATCATCGCGGAAGAAAAGACCATTGAAATTGAAGAGAAGCTACGAGCCTCCGATGAATTGAAAACCGTCAAACTCAAGGAAGTAGAAACTCTGTATCGGGAAATAAGTCAGCTTCTTGATGTCCCGGCCATTAAGAAAAAGTTTGAAGAGTTTCTCAAAGAAAGAAAACACGATACGAATTCCAAACTAATTACGGAGACACAGTCAAGAATTAGAGAGTTTAAGAAGCGCCAGACGGAATTGGAGGCGTCCCTGGAAGCTCTTAAGAAAAAAGAACATGAAATTTCAGAAGCCGAAAAGGCGGTTTTCCGCATCATGTCGGAGGAGAACGAATTGATTTCAAAATTAAATCTCCTGAAATCCAACGAGGAGAGAATCAAGCTTATCGAAGCAGAATTCAAGCGGGAGCTCGATGAAGTCGGTCATCTTGTGGGCGCCGGCGCGCTCCATTTCAAAAATATAGATATTGGCGACGAAGAGAAAGTGTTGGGGGAAGATAGAAGGAAACAGGAAGAGCGTAAACACACCATCGAGAAGTTTAAGATTCGAATCGAGGATTCAAGCGTTTCCGGTATGGAGGAGGTGCACAAGGAATACAAAGATACTTCCGAACGGGATACATTTCTGGCACGTGAGTTACTTGATCTCGAGAAATCCGCCGAAACTCTCTCACTGCTGATCAAAGAACTGGAGACGCGTCTGGCAGTCGAGTTTACCTCGGGACTTGAAAGTATTAATAAAAAATTTGATCAACTCTTTACCACCATGTTTGGCGGGGGAGAGGCAAGTTTGGTTCTTACCACAGAGGTGTTAAATAAAGAAGAGACCGAAGAAGAAATAGAAGAAGGTTTGGATATCAGAGTCGGTTTGCCGAAGAAAAACATTCGCGGTTTGATGATGCTCTCCGGCGGGGAGCGGGCGCTTACCTCCATTGCGCTTATCTTCGCGATTTCCCAAGTTAATCCTCCGCCGTTTATTATTCTCGACGAGACGGACGCGGCGCTTGATGAATCCAATTCAAAGAAATACGGAGATTTGGTCGGGGTACTCTCAAAACATTCCCAACTTATTTTGATAACACACAATCGCGAAACCATGTCTCACGCCGGAGTAATCTACGGCGTGACCATGGGTTCCAGCGGTATTTCCAAACTCCTCTCCATCTCTTTTGACGAAGCTGTCGAAGCCGCGAAATAATATTTAAACAAACTGGAAGTCCAGAGTCTTTCTTTCCGGGTCGGAGGCGACGAGTTTGACTCGGATTTTATCGCCAAGGGAATATTTCTTACCGGTCGATTTCCCCACTATGGCATAGAGTTTCTCGTTGAGTTCGTAAAAGTCGTCTTTCATATCGCGTAGTTTGACCATGCCTTCCGCTTTAGTATTAACTTCTTCAACATAGATGCCCCACTCCGAAACACCGGAGACAATGGCGTCGAACTCTTCACCGATGTGCTCCTGCATATATTCCACCTGCTTGTATTTGATAGAAGCGCGCTCCGCCTCCGCCGCCTCAAGTTCGCGCTCGCTTGAGTCGTCGCAGAGTCTCTGATATTTGATAATCTCATCCGGCTCGATCTGGCCTTTTGTCAGAAAACGCAGAAGCAGACGGTGGACCATCAAGTCGGGATAACGGCGAATAGGAGAGGTAAAGTGAGTATAAAACTCGAAAGCCAGGCCAAAATGGCCGATATTGGATGTGGAATAGATCGCTTTCGACATCGCTCTGATTGCCGCGGTCTTGACGAGCATTTCCGTCGGAGTACCTCCAACCGAACGGAGCATCCGGGCGATATCTTCACCTGTGGTTTCCCCATTGTTGTTCTTAAGCTCAAAGCCGAGCGCTTTAACAAAGGTGGCAAGGTTCACGATTTTCTCCCTGTCGGGAGCGTCATGAATGCGATAAACAAAGGCGGCACGACTATTTTTTTTACTCGCGGCATGCATATGGGTTGCCACCTCGCGGTTTGCCAAGAGCATGAATTCTTCAATAAGTTTATGAGTATCTTTGCGCTCCTTTCTATACACTCGGATTGGTTTGCCCAAATCATCAAGTTCAAACTTTACTTCCTCGGTTTCAAAATCAATAGCGCCCTTTCTGAATCTTTCCTCCCGAAGCTTTTTGGCGAGCGCGTTAAGAGTTTTCAGTTCTTCGACGAATTTTCCGGATCCTTTATCCATAATTTCTTGAGCATCCTCATAGGTGAAGCGCTTATCGGACTCTATGAGTGTCTTGCCGAACCAACGTTCTTTGACTCTGGCGTCTTTATCTATGACAAAGACTGCCGAGAAGGCGTATTTGGGTTCGTTTGGATTGAGAGAACAAAGGTCGTTGGAGAGTATTTCCGGCAGCATGGGAATGGTGCGGTCCACAAGATAGATGGAAGTGCCGCGTTTGCGGGCCTCTCGGTCGAGTTCGGTCTTTTCCACTACGAAGTGGGAGACATCGGCGATATGAATACCTATCTCGTAGTCGCCTGTCGGCAGTATTTTGAAAGACAGGGCATCGTCGAAGTCTTTGGCATCCGCGGGGTCGATGGTAAAGGTCGAAGTTTCTCGAAAATCCTTGCGGTCTTTCAGTTTGGCCTCTTTTTTATATTTTTCTTTCCACACTTGCGCTTCTTTTTCCACCTCGGCAGGAAAATCTACTTCGAATCCGCTCTCGTAAACAATGCCGAGCATTTCGGCATTATGCTCTCCGGCTCGGCCGATGGTCCGAACCACTTCTCCCTTGGGACTTTTCGACGGGTCAGGCCACTCGACAATCTTGACTTGAACTTTGTCACCCTCGGTGGCCTTTCGAGTCGCATCCGCCGGTACGAAAATATCCCGATACATGCGCTTGTCGTCCGGTACCAGGAAAAAGCCTGTATCGGCTTTTTCCAGAGTGCCGACAAATTCCGTTTTATGGCGCTCTATTATATCCACCACTTTAGCCTGCTTTCTGCCGAGGATTTCTTTAGGAAGTAATTCGACTTTGACTCTGTCGCGATTTAGGGCGGCGTTGAGATTATCCGGCTGAACCTCGAAATCGGGAGCATCATCCGGGGCAGGGAAATAACCCACGCCCTTGCCGGTGACGCGGATAATACCTTCAAGCTCATTCTCTTCTGTGGTCATTTTGAAATACTATATCAGATTTGTGCCGAGGAGAGGACTTGAACCTCCATGACCTTGCGGTCGTCAGCTCCTAAAGCTGATGCGTCTGCCATTTCGCCACCTCGGCAGGGTGCGGGTACCGAGAATCGAACTCGGGTCTCAACCTTGGGAAGGTCGCATTCTGCCACTAAACCATACCCGCCTTCGCTAAAGCTTCGGCGGGGCAAGCCCGCTTTACCCTAGTGGTGCCCGGGGTGGGCATCGAACCCACATCTCTTGCGAGACACGATTTTAAGTCGTGCGCGTATACCTATTCCGCCACCCGGGCATCGCCCGCCTCCGCTAAAGCTTCGGCGGGGCGCTGAATTTTGTAACCATGCTTAGCCTGGACAAAATTCGCGGAGGCGTAGGGGGGAATTGAACCCCCGCATCGCGGTTTTGCAGACCGCTGCGTTACCACTTCGCCACTACGCCATCATTCAGCCAGTTAACTTTTATACATTAACATAATTGATAAATCCTTGCTTTTTTGAAATACTGTATTCTCGTGGTATGTCAATGCGCCTATAGCTCAGTTGGTAGAGCAGATCCCTCTTAAGGATAAGGTCGGAGGTTCGAATCCTCCTGGGCGCACCACTTTAGCTCAACTTACTTGCCGGTGGGAGAGAGTTCGACACGGGTGATGGTTAGGAGCGATGCGCTACTCGCACACCATGCCGAATTTTATCTCTTCTTCGTGGGGAATAAGCATAAAGTGAATGGAGTAACTGCCTCCGTGCGCTTCTTCGCCTTCGTTATGCGCGAGCCCCTCTTTTTGATAGCTGATATGAAAATGATCATAACGGATATTCTTAAATTCTGGTAAACTCAAAAGGTAGCCGGGAAATTCTTGTCCGACAGTTTTTGTTGGAATTTCCAAGACCGGTATTTCGTATTCGATTGAAACTATCCGATAGCCAATTATACCGAAACTGGGCCCACCCACTTTTACCGCATCGGGTGTGGCGTAATGCCGCATCGTAATCTTTTCCTCGGTTTCTGCTTGAAGCTCCTCGTCAGGATGGCGCACATATTCGACCCCGGATGGCAAATCCTCAACGGTAAGGGCAGTGTGAGTTTTTGCCGAAAACAACACTGCAACCCCGATCGCTGCGAATAAAAACAGTATAATGGCAGATATAAGGATTTTATTTTTGGTCACAAGTTCATTATATAACGTAATATCGTTTTTAGCTCAACTTATCCAATCTTTGTCTATTTCTTTCGCCGTAGTCAATTTTGAAATCAAGGCGCGGGATGATGCCGATGCGGGATTCGTCTCTGACGTATTTTTTAAACTCCGGAATTTTTCTTATTAAAAATTTTAAAGCCGTATCTTCCCGGTTCTCGGGCAGGGTAGTGAAATAGATTTTAGCTTCCTTGCCGGTGGGAGAGAGTTCGACACGGGTGATGGTTAGGAGCGATGCGCTACTCGCCACGTCGCGCACGAACTCCGCCGCCAGACGGTGAATTATTTCTCCTACCTTTTCTCTTTTAATTTCTCTCATCCCGTACGAATTATTTATTGACCATCACTACCGCGTTCAGGACGTCTCCGGGGGCGATTTCTATCTTGGATTCAATCATGGCGCCGAATTCGGTGTCCTCGCTCGCCGAATCGGTGGCAATTTTGGACTGTTGGAGCTCTTTGATAACACCCTTACCGATTTCTGTATCGCGCCTCGAAATTTTGACAACAGCCCCGCGTCTAATCTGACCGGAGAGCACGCGCCCGCCTACAACTTGTTTGCCTTTAGTAATGCCGAACAGTTTCAGCACTTTCGAGGCGCCCACTATTTCTTCCGTCTCAATCCTCGGTTCTCTCTCGGCAAGAAGCTCTTTAACTTTATCCGTAAGTTCATAAATGATACTGAAGACGAGGATGGTAATACCCGAACGCTCCGCGAGATTTCGAGCCTGCGAATCCACTTTAGTATTAAAGCCGAGGATAACCGTGCCGGCGGTGGCGAGCGCCGATTTAACGTCATTTTCATTTATACCACCAACGCTTGAGAGAATAATTTTTGGCTCAATTTTTCCTCTTGAAAGTTTCTGGAGTTCTCCCGTGATTGCTTCGAGACTGCCGGCAGTGTCGGCTTTGATAACTAGAGGCAGAGTTACTGTGCCTTCGTTTAATTCTTTTGGCTTTGATGCTTTAATCTTAAGTCCTGAATCATAAATCTTTGAATATTCAAGGGCCTCTTCTTTCTTCAGAAATGTCTTAAATTCTTCTCCTATGGCCGGCATTTTATCCCAACCGATAATCTGGACGGGACTCGAGAAGGAGAGTTCGTCAACCATTTTTCCTTCCGCGTCAAGGAGGAAGCGTATCGGGGCAATAGTCCCGAGCGTGGCGGCTTGCCCCGATTTGGCGGCGGCGAATAAACCTGGGCGTACCGTGCCATCTTTGATAATGCCCACCGCACTAATACCCCTTTTGGCATCGCGCCCGCTTTCTATAATCACTCCGGAGCCAAGCGCGTCTCGGTTTGCCGTTTTGGCTTCAAGCTCGGAGATAAGACCAATCATGTCCAAAAATTCGTCCACGCCCTTACCCGTTTTCGCCGATAGTTCAATTACCGGTGTACTGCCGCCGTAGCCCTCAACATAAATTTCATTTTCGGCCAGATTTTGTTTAGTACGTAAGATATTGGCCGAAGGTTTGTCAATCTTGGTGAGGACCACGAGATATGGCAGAGCGCACTCTTTAATATGTTTGAAAACTTCAAGGGTTTGGGGTTTGACTCCATCTTCCGCGCTGACGATGAGCGCCGCGATGTCGGCTACATTGGCACAACGGGTGCGAATGCTACCGAAGGCCTCGTGTCCGGGGGTATCGAGGAAGGTCATGCGTCTCTCCCGACCGTCTTTCGAGGTGTGGGTAACTTCGTAAGCGTTAATATGTTGAGTGATGCCTCCTGCCTCCGTTTCCGTCACATTGGTTTTCCTAATGTAGTCGATGAGAGTCGATTTGCCGTGGTCGATGTGTCCCAAGATAGCCACCACCGGTGGACGAGAATCCATATCAATTTTTTGTTCCAGTTTAGCCATAATTAAGTTATAACCTTATCATAAATGTGTTGCAAAAACACTCCGTATCTATAGAATGTCGGCATGAGTTGGTTTGGACAAAAAAGAATTTTTCTTGACTATGCCGCCGCCACTCCGGTCCTCGCGGAAGTGAGGCGGGAGATGGAAAAATATTGGTCGAAAGATTTTTATAATCCCAATGCTATTTACGAGGAAGGGATAAAGGTGAAGAAGGTAGTTTTGGGGTATCGTAGCGAGATAGGAAGAATCTTAGGGGTGGCGAAGGAAGGCATCATCTTCACCTCCGGAGGGACGGAGGCGAACGTTTGGGCGGTCAGGGGAGTAAAACGGGGACGCATTGTTGTTGGGGAGGATTCTCATCCGTCGATATTGGAGGCTGCCAAAGGTATTACGGGCGCGGAAACTACTCTTATCTCAAGCGTTACGACAGACAACAAGCTCGGTCGCAAAATACGCGAAGAGAGAAAGAAAAACAATGCCGATTTCCCGCTCCTGCATGTAGACGCTTCTCAAACCGCCCTATATTTCGAAGTTGGCCTGGAAGCTCTCGCATGCGATTTATTGACCCTTGATTCGGCTAAACTATATGGACCCAAAGGCATCGGGGCTTTGGTCGTAAGAAAGGGCATAAAACTTAACATACCTCCGCTCGGTACCCCAGCCGTGCCGCTCATTGCGGGGTTTGCCAAAGCGTTTGAAGAAGCGATTCGTGATAGGGAATCGGAGTATAAACGTCTGGATTCTTTGAGCGCCGAATTTACGGCAGCGGTCGAGCATTCCTTGCCCCAAGCTCGTGTTACGCGAAGTCTGCCCAATGTTGTACATATCTCCGTACCCGGTATTCTTCCTGAACTGCTCGTCCTCGCGCTCGACCGTGCCGGTGTCCTGGTTTCCGCCGGACCTGCGTGCAGTTCAGACAAACCTGAACCGCCGGATACGCCAATACGTTTCTCCTTCGGTCGCTTCACCACCGCAAGCGAGACAAGGCGAGCCGCCAAAATATTTTTGCGAATTTGCGAGTCCATGGTAAAATAGCGCTAATGCAGCCGTTTAACCATTTCACCACCAAGGCTAAAGAGGTTATCCGTAAGGCTCATGAACTGGCTATTGAGCGTGGTCAGAATCATGTCAGTCCCGTGCACCTCCTGGCAGCTCTCTTACTACAAGAAGAGAGCATGGCTATCTCTATCCTGGACAAGATGGATGTCGATACTATCCTGCTCTCCGACTCGGTGCTCGATTTGATAGAGAGTCCCGAGACCAGTCAGACCATCTCTCCGTCCTATCAGATTTATCTGACGCCGGAACTGGCTCATACCATTGAATCGTCGAGTAAGGTGGCGCAATCTCTGGGAGACGAATTTGTCTCCACCGAGCATCTCTTTATCGCGGTTCTTGATGTTCCCGGTGAAGCGCGTGAACTTCTTTTGAAATTCAAAATCGACAGGCAGACGGTCCTGAAGGTGCTTGAGGAACTTAAAAAGACAAGCTCTACCGAGCCCAAAGAGTCGAAAAAATTCAAGTCACTTTCCAAGTACACCCGTTCCTTAACTCAACTGGCTAAAGCGAATAAACTTGATCCGGTTATCGGTCGCGATGATGAAGTCTCGCGTATCATCCAAATCATTTCTCGCCGTACCAAGAATAACCCTATCCTCATAGGTGAAGCCGGTGTCGGCAAAACCGCTATTGTTGATGGACTGGCTCTGCGCATGACCTCGGGCAATGT
Organism: Parcubacteria group bacterium; assembly: GCA_040900205.1. Classification (GTDB taxonomy): domain Bacteria; phylum Patescibacteriota; class Minisyncoccia; order Phycocordibacterales; family Zambryskibacteraceae; genus UBA5004. Next base: position 3,051 of record JBBDZK010000029.1, on the reverse strand, counting down.
ACCGGAATCTCTACGAGACAAAGAATTGGTTTCTCTCGATATCGGTCTTTTGATTGCTGGCACCAAGTATCGCGGTGAGTTTGAAGAGCGTCTAAAGAATATCATTAAGGAGATTGAAAAATCGGAAGGCAAAATTATCCTCTTCATAGACGAAATTCACACCATCGTTGGCGCCGGCGCCGCGGAGGGATCCATGGACGCTTCCAATATGCTAAAACCGGCGCTTGCCCGGGGTGAACTGCGGGCCATCGGTGCCACGACTTTGCGCGAGTATCAAAAACATATCGAAAAAGATCCGGCTCTGACCCGCCGTTTCCAACCCGTCTATGTTCAAGAACCTTCCATCGATGATGCCATGACCATCTTGCGTGGACTGAAAGAAAGGTACGAGCTCTACCATGGCGTGCGTATTACCGATGATGCTATCCAAGCAGCCGTCAGTCTCTCCTCACGCTACATCACCGATAGATTCCTGCCGGACAAGGCGGTGGACCTCATAGACGAGGCGGCCTCGTTTTTGAAAATCTCCCTCGAGAATATGCCACCGGTGCTTCAGGAGGCTCATTCTAAAATTTTGAAGCTTGAGATTGAGAAGGAAGCGCTTAAGAAAGAAGCCAAGAATCCCAAAGTGAAAACCCGGCTGAAGGTTATAGACAAAGAGATTGCCGATTGGCGCGAGAAGACTTCGGAAATGGAACTTAAGTGGAAAAATGAGAAGGAGACAGTGGGAGAGATAAAGGAGATTAAAAAGAATCTTGAACTCTCGCGTCTCGAGGCCGACGCGGCGGAGGCCCGCGCCGACCTTTCTCGCGCGGCGGAACTGCGCTACGGCAAGATTCCCTCTTTGGAAAAAGAATTGGAAGCGAAAGTCAAGCGTCTCAAGAAACTTCAAAGTTCAAGAAGGATTTTGAAAGAAGAGATTACCGCCTCCGATATCGCCATGGTGGTCAGTCGGTGGACCGGCATTCCGGTCTCAAGAATGCTTGAAGAAGAAGCGACCAAGCTCTCCAGAATGGAAGAGTTTCTCAAAAAGCGCATCGTGGGCCAAGGCGAGGCGGTTAGAAAGATTGCGGACACCGTTAAGCGTTCACGCGCCGGCATTGCCGACCCCAATCGTCCTATCGGTTCCTTTATCTTTCTCGGTCCGACCGGGGTGGGTAAGACCGAGCTGACTAAGGCACTCACGGAATTCATGTTTGACGATGAGCGGGCGCTCATTCGCGTGGATATGTCGGAGTTTATGGAAAAGCACTCCGTCTCAAAGTTGATCGGCGCGCCGCCGGGTTACGTCGGCTTCGAAGAGGGTTCAAGTTTCGCCGAGTCTGTGCGACACAGACCGTATTCGGTAATCCTTTTTGATGAGATTGAGAAAGCCCATCCGGAAGTATTCAACATTTTGCTGCAAATCCTCGACAATGGCCGTCTGACCGATGCCAAGGGCAGAGTCATCAATTTCAAAAACACGATTATCATCATGACCTCCAACATCGGGGCCCAGTACATAGACAAGATGCAGACTATCGGTTTCAGTAACGGAGAGAAAGCAACTTATGAGAGTGTCAAAGAGAAAGTACTCTCGACTCTTAAAGAACATTTCCGACCCGAGTTTCTTAATCGTCTCGATGACATCATTGTCTTTGACATACTCTCTAAAGAAGCGATAAAAGAAATTGTCAATATTCAGATTGACATCATCAAGAAGCGGCTCGCCGAGAAGGAGATTGACCTTTCGGTCACAGAGTCGGTATCGGAACTCTTGGCCACAGAAGGATACAACCCGCAGTACGGAGCTAGACCTCTGAAGCGTCTCATCCAAGAAAAAATCCTTAATCCGGTGGCTTCCATGATGATATCGAATAAAGTGCTTTCCGGGGGTATGGTCTTGGTCGATGTCAAGGATGGTCAATTCACTTTTGATATCAGAAGGAGCAAGCGCTCGAGTCGGGTCAGTACGATTGTGTCGAAAACAGAACCAGTTCTGAAATAGGGATAGTGCATATTTTATTACCCTGATATATAATTAAAACATGACACAATTTCAAAAAATATCTTTGTTCCTGCTTCGTGTTTCTTTGGGGTGGATGTTTTTCTACGCCGGCATTACTAAAGTACTGAATCCCAATTGGTCGGCGGCCGAGTATATCGGGGGAGCTAAAACGTTTGTGAATTTCTTTCAATGGCTACTTCAGCCCGGTATCTTGCCAATAGTGAATTTTGTAAATGAATGGGGGCTGGTTCTTTTGGGAGTATCACTAATTTTAGGTATTGGCGTCCGATTGGCATCGGTTCTCGGCGCCATTTTGATGCTTCTTTACTACTTACCGATTCTTGATTTTCCGTATCCGAACGCTCATTCGTTTATCGTGGACGACCACATCATTTATGTTGCCGCCCTCTTGTTCTTGGGAGCTATGAAGGCCGGACGCACATGGGGATTGGAAAATTGGTGTGCCGGTCTGCCTATTTGTAGGAAATATCCGGCTCTACGCAAACTACTTGGTTAATTCGGTTGGAAAACTTCTCGCCGGTTATTTTGACAACCGGTAGCCCCGTTGTAAGATGTAGCGAGAAGTTATTGCCATACGGAGGAGACCATGAACATGCCCCCTGTGTACTCTGAAACAGAAATGCTTCGAATACTACGGGAAGTGTTTGATACGATGGGTTCGGAAGGGATGGCCGGGTCTGTTGGATTTTCAAACCCTGTCGAACTGTATTCAACAGGGGAAGTCACGAAGGAAAAGCTTCTTGTCCAGGAAGAAGGCTGGGCGACCTTCGTGGAGAAGATGGGGGAAATCAACCCTGCCATTACTGTGGAATACCTCCAATTTTTCGGTTATGAGTTGAAGTCACCTTACCGAAAAAAGATAAGGCAGTGACGGGTGTTGAGTAAGCCGCACGGGATGCGGCTTACTTTTGTTATGGTGCCCTCCATACTACCAAATCCGAACCTATTTTCGTGATAATCATTAACTCGCACGCCCTCCCTCCTTCGCCAAGGCTTCGGAGGGTCAAAGAAAGCTACGGATGGGTACAGCAGGAGTTTCTCCC
>JBBDZK010000028.1:3088-17843 GCA_040900205.1 Parcubacteria group bacterium | reverse complement strand
TATTTATGAACCAGAGCAACAATGAACTGATAAGCAGTCTGACACATTTCGCCGGCGCGATTCTCTCGGTCGCAGGACTGGTATTGCTCGTCGTCTTTTCCAGTCTGTACGGTAATGTGGAGAAAACCGTCGGATTCTCCATCTTCGGCTCGGGCCTCATTCTCCTCTATCTCGCAAGCGCCATCTACCACTTCATTTCGAGGGAACATCGCGCCAAAACGATTTTCAAAAACGTTGATTACTCAATGATTTATGTTCTTATCGCGAGCACCTATACGCCGCTCATGCTGGCGTTACCGCAGGCGAGCTTGGGCTGGACGCTGTTCGGGGTCGTATGGGGCCTGGCGCTCGCCGGTATCCTGCTTAGACTCTTTCTGAAATTGGAGCGAGACTGGCTCTCTCCGACACTCTTCATTCTCATGGGTTGGCTCTCCGTCATCGCCATTCCCGCCTTACTCCGGTCCGTGCCCCTCTTTGGCCTCGGCTGGCTTGTTCTAGGGGGACTCCTCTATACCATTGGTGTCGTCTTTTTCGCTCTGGAGAAGCGTTTCCCGAAAACCGGCTGGTTCGGCATGCACGAGATATTTCACCTTTTCGTCATGGGCGGGAGCTTTGCCCATTTCTGGTTCATGTTCAGATACGTACTGTATATGTAGCCGGAACTGAACGGGGCTTGACAAAAAATAATTATTAAGTAATATTTCAAATAGAAATCGTGGTTGTCAATCATGATTTACTTCAGCTCTTTCGAGCAGAAAGGAGGGTCCAATGGTGACGCAGCTACAGAAGATCTTTTCGCAGTTGTATCAGAGAAACAGGAAATGTCGGATGGCTCTTATCTCTCTCCGTCGAGGTAAGTTAAGCCCCATGGAAGCAAGCGGGAAACTCTTCGAAGAAATAGTACCCGATGAGCGCATGTTTTGCTTCCTGCTTATGGTGCGACATCGGGAGTGGCTCGCCCTCAAAGTCATAACTGACCTTCGAAAGAAGAAGGGCCGGCTGGGCAAGATAAGCGTTGACGAGGCGATCCTGGTCATGGAGGACGAAGAAATGGACGAACATTGCCGTCGTCTGTCCGCCGAAATTCTGCAAGAGCTGGAAACAAAAAGAAAAAAAAGAAAAAAAATCGTCAACTCCGGAAACACTCGGAAGAACGAGGAAACCGCCTAACACGCCGCTTCTAAACACCAAAAGAAGCGGCGTTTTTTATTTACCAAATCAATCTAAGTTTCTTTCAACTGAATTCAATCTCTTTTTCGTGATAACCCCCATCATTCTCTAGTCTGATTATATGAGAAATATTGGCAGATTTCTCTACCCTTTTGAATATAAGTGCGTGTGTTGTTCCATTAATTTTTACTTTCACCCGGCAATTATTCCAATTGGTTGGCAGTGATGGACTGATAATTAATTCTTTGCCCTGATTTATTTTTATACCAAACATTGATTCCAAAATTGTTAAGTAAAGAACGCCCGCCGAGGCAGTATACCAGGTCCAACCAGCTTCTCCCGCAACAGCGGGTTTAGCATAAATATCCGCAGCCACAGCATATGGCTCTCCGCGATATCGTGCCAAATCCTTCTCCGCACGATGTATCGGACTAACCAATTTAATCAATTCATAAACCTTATTATTATCACCAGCCTTAGCAAAGGCTTGTGCAAGCCATAGAGCGGCATGATTATATTGACTACCATTCTCTCTAACACCTGCCGGATAATCCTCAAGATGTCCAACCCTGCTTAATTTACCAGTCAGTGGTGGTGCCAATAGTTTTGCTTCTGAATCTACAAGAATATTCCAGGCATTTTCTATGGCTCGTCTCGCGTTATCCGAAACCGTATCGAAACCCAAAATGGACCAGGATTGTGTGATTGAATCAATTTTTAACTCTTCATCCAAATGTGAACCTAGAATTTCACCGTTATCGCGGAAGGCTCGTCTATAATACTCTCCATCCCAACCATGGGTTTCTAGAGCAAGACCAATCTTTTCGGATTGTTTTTGATACAATTTGGCTCGATATTTATCATTGTGCTCCAGACAAATTGATGCAAATTCACGTAAAAGTTGTTGCAGTAGAAACCCTGTCCAAATACTTTCTCCGTGACCGTGATTACCTATTTCACCCAAACCATCATTCCAATCACTCTGTCCAATTAACGGTAAATTGTGTGAGCCGAACTTCATACTGAAATCAAGAGCACGAACACAGTGCCCGAACAGAGTGTCAGTTCCCCCTTCCGCTGGAATACCTGTCCAGGCCGGTTTTACACGAAAACCTAGACCAGGGTCTTTTTTAAAAGGCACTACTTCCGACCATATGGAGTTATCACCAGTTCTGCCAACGTAAAATAGAGCGACCTTAACTAACCAGAGTTGGTGGTCGGTAAAGGCGCGCCCCAAACCGAAATCAGAACCTGGATGCCACCAATTTAGCGCATTACCAGTGTCAAACTGTCTTCCTGCAATATACAACAGGAGAGAACGTGCTTCGCTCGGGTCTGTAATAGAAAGAGGCATTGCGTCCTGTAATTGGTCTCGAAAGCCAAAGGCGCCAGACGGTTGCCAGAGACTTACACGACCCTCTAGGCGAGAGGTTCGTGTCTGATAAAGCAACCAATGATTGAATAAATAATCTAAACTCTTATCAGGTGTTTCAATTTGGATGGTGTTTTTTTGATTCTGCCAGAAATCATTGTTTGCCGTCTTAGTATTCGAAAAATAACTATTTGTTAGTTCCTCAAACGGTACTTCAGATACTATCCCAATCCGAGAAAGTATTGTAGATTTTTGTCCTGGTAATATAATTAAGGAAGAAACAATCTCCAGAGGCAGGTTGCCAAAATTAGTCCACTCTCCGGTTACAACAGGCGGAACCTGAACGGCATGACCGGACAACTCGAAACGCACGGTTGAGCGAAAATCGTGGTGGAATTGATTTGATATCTCGACCACATTTGAATCCAAAAGACGAGCCTGGATGTGTTGATGAGTCAAGCGCCCCAAAACAAAGTGGGCAAAAGCTTTGATATCTAGGTCTAATGTCTTTTTACTCGTGTTTTCTATTTCTATTTTCACGACTTTTTCGGCACGATGTCGTGACACAATTACTTCTGTGGTTACTTGGGCAAACGGAAACGTTGCAATATACTTAACTCCACCCTGGCTGTAAACAATCGTGTTTGTTTTGGTGCCATGAGTCAATAAATAATTCTTACTTGTTTGTCGGTCTTTAATCACAAACCACTCCCCTCCCGAGAAATTATATGGGTCTGTATCGTCCCATTTGGTGATGCGTAGTTCTTGACTATTTTTATACCAACTGAAGGATCTACCATGATCATCTACTAGGGTTCCGAAATCCTTATTGGTTAATAAATTTACCCAGGGTTTCCACGGTCGAGTATTGGGCGGTAATTCAAAAATAAAGTCTCCTGTTGATTGATCAAGTTGGTACTTTGGTTCGGTTAATTTTATAGGCGTAGGTGGTGCCGATAAGAAGAGTCTCGGTATTATTGCTTGACGTTGGATTTGTTCTTCTATATATCCGTGACTAGCGTCAAATATTGCATCCGCGCTCTGATAAAAAGCTCCAACTTCAGGTTCTGATAATAACCTTGATCGTAAATGCACGACTTTTGTGGCTAGACCTGAGTTATGCAAACGATATGAGTTAATCATGGATTCAATCTCCACGTCTAAGATGTTTCTGTAGCTTTCTGAATGCGTATTTATGACTATCACGTCAAACAAAATATGACGGTTTTCTAAAAACTGCTGAGCAGAAAGCAGATGTTCCAAGACTACCACGTGACTTAAAGTGTCAATCTTGAAAACAACCAAGTGATGTTCATCATTTAAACCATGCCGCCACAAACTATCCACAAAAGGTTCGTGACTCTTCAACCACGCCGGTCTAGTATGAATAAAACCTCCACACTCTAAACCGTTGCCCAAAATTTCAAAGATTTCTTGTTGATAATGGTTAATCCATTCGGTTGTGTATGTACCAATCTTGGTCGGACTGTCTTTAAGATTGTTCAGATTATGATCAATTTCTGGAATGGAGTTGCTGGCAGTACTTAACCACCTTATTTGGTATTTTTCTCCTGGCTTAAGAAGCTTTTTTACCGCCAAACCGCCGTAAGGAGAAGATGGGTTTATAAGATTCGGGGATTTTTTGTAAGCGTCAAAAAATGTTTTAATGTTCTCCAAGTCTCTGCCACCGATAAGAGCACTAAATTCGTCTTTCTTATTATCGGATACGATATGGTGAGCAAAATAGAGAGTACTATTTGATAAAGGGAAGGATCTGCTGTGTAAAAGTTTTGAGTTATCCGACGACCATTTGGTTCGAATGAACATATCTTGGTATCGTGGGTTAGAGTGATCCGACACAGGAAGCAATGAGGGTTGATAAAAAGAGGCGGCTTGGATTTTAATGTCATTTTTTGTTCTGTTTTCTAGGGTTAGTTCTCGGATTTCACCGGCAATGTTTTCCGGCAAAACAATGGTTAGATTGGCGAGGACTCCATTCACTTTGAACTCACGATTAAGACCACCGGGGATATCGTGGCTTTTCTCTGCCCGCGCAAGAGAGATAACCCGCCCGCCTTCAACAGACAGTAAAATCTGATAATCATGAGGAATCGGGTCAGTTGAGCTTGAGCGCTTGGTTAAATAATATTTTTGCCATCCAAGCCAGCCCCCTCGATTACTTACGTTTGATACAAAGAGCTGACGATTGGCTAAATAGCGGTAAGGAAGATACTTAGTTAATCTTACATTCGATAGTACTTGTCTGGTGAGAATACCGCTATGTTGTAGGTTTTCCCGCAAAGGGTTTGTTTCTTCTTGCTCTCTCCTCGCGGGAACCCTCGGGACAGATTCTTGCAAAAATAGACTAGCCGCTTTCATACGCGGGTCGCTTAGAAATAGATTTTTAATCCTATCTTTAAATAAAATATTTAAAATACTAACCAAAGAAAAACCTTGGTGGTGAGCATAAATTACCTTGACAACTTGCCCGCTACGGTTCGTCGTATAGTCTATGGCGTCATAGAACCCGAACTGATTTTTCATACCGAGTTTTTCCAGAATGTGCAGATTTTCTATTACTGATTGGGGTTGAAAATTTAAGGCGAGGATAGAGTTATACGGCGAAACGACTAAATGTTCTTTAACATCCCAACGCATGGCGAGTGGGGTAATTCCAAACATTCTGTATTGGTATCGACCATCTGCGCCAAGTAAGCTAAAGGCCGACTCTCCCATTCCCCAAGGGATTTTGTACTTCCTTACATAATTTTTATGCATGATTACCGCATTCTCACCAGAATGATAAAGTGTGCTTCCTTCTGGTGCGGGTAAAAAAAGTAGTGAGGTTAAGTATTCAAATAAAGAACCGCTCCATGACACTAAAAGTGGTTTATCGAATGGACCTCTAGTTAAGCGACGTCCGTGCCTAAACCATTGGTTTGGGTTAACCTGTTGCATGGCAATCGCCAAATAACTAATTAAATTCGCTTCAGAAATTAATAAATCATAAAACAGGTCATCGGATTTATCGGTACGATCATTGAAACCAATCCTAAATAATCCTCTGTCTTCATCAAAGAAAACGGAAAAATCTGTCTTATTTAGCATTTGTTCACACTGACCAATAAGCACCAATATTTGTTCTGCCATTTGTGTCTTGGAATTGTTTGCGTAAAGTTCTTTTAAGTACTGATTAAGAACAATTAAGCCTATGGTAAAGTTGGCGCTGTCTACACTGGATACGTAGTTTCCTCCAACAACCTCTCGATTTTGGATATCGTACCAGTTATAAAGATGTCCTTGACATCGGAGAAGGCCTGTAATAGTTTCAAGTGACAATTCAACATGTTTTAAAAATTGCGTATCGGTCAGTCTTTTTGTCTCTCGGGCGGCGACCAGAGCAAGAAGAAGAAACCCGATATTTGTAGCGGAAGTTTGTGTGGCAATGCGCGGAATATTTTCAGAAGATTGAATAAAGTCAGGAATCAAATAATTGTTTTGGTCTGTCGAGAAATGCAAAAAGAAACTTATCTGTTCGTGTAATATTTGGTCTAAATAACTTCGTTGGTCTTCTGTGAGACTATTATTGTGTATCGTTGGCCTACTTAAAAACCAACTGAAACCGGGAGCAAACAACCATAAAAGATTAAGTGTCACCCACCACCACGGCAACGATAAAGTCAAACCTACACTCAAACCAATAATTGCCAAAACTGTTGGAGTCACGGCTTCTCTATAAGTCAAAAATAAACCCTGCCCGTCTGCCTGCCGAGTCAGATAGTCTGTTTTCCACTCCAATAGCTTTTTATGCGATACAGTAAGGCGCCAAAGGGTGCGAATAATGGCGTCTATGTTTCGCCAAGAGTTATCTAGCCAGAAGATAAGCTTACTTAAAATGATCAATCCTATATGAACAGTCTTCTTTAAATGGGAAAATAAATAATATAAAAAAGTACTGTGTTTTTTTGGCGGACGTAGGCTAATTAAAAAGTTTTTTATATCTAATGACAACCATAAAATAATAGTCAACAAAAAAAGCGTGTGAAGGCCCTTAAACGCAGCAAGGGTGACAAGTGCAAGACTTACAGGTAACAATAAGCTTCGTAAAACGTTGTCAAAAATTTTCCATTTCTCAATGGGAGGTATCGAGAGCGACGGTAACAGGGTAAATGCCTGCCAATCACCACGAATCCATCGGTGTTGACGCCGATACTCTGCTTTATAGGTCGGAGAAAATTCTTCCGCCAAATAAATGTCGCTTGCAAATGCTACTGTGGCAAGTGCACCCTCAAGGTGGTCATGGCTAAGAATTCTATTCTCCGGCAGGTTTCTACAAGTTGCCTCTATGGTTTTGATATCGTAAATGCCCTTACCGAAAAATAGCCCTGATTGAAATAGGTCAAAATATAAATCAGACCAGTTGAGAGAATAAATGTCTAATCCGGGACTTCCTGAAAATAGCCGGCTAAAGAGTGAGGTGTGCGCTGACTCAAGTGTTTCAATTAATCTTGGTTGAATAATACCGAAACCTCTATATTTTTTACCGGCTTCATCAAAACGAGGCTGATTTAGGGGGTGCGCAATGGTACCAATGAGCTTAGCTGCCTCTCCGATGGGTAATCTCGTCTTTTCATCAATAGTTAAAACGTATCGAACGGAAGGCAGGAATTGTAGGTTTTCGTCTGGTAAAAATGAAGTTGTAGCGCTCGGGGTAATCAATAAACGATTAAACTCTTCTAATTTTCCACGCTTACGCTCCCATTCCATAAATACCCCCTCGCCCTCGTTCCAGACACGTTTTCTTATAAAGACGAAAAATCTCTTACCGGTTCCCAATAACGGATGCTTCTTATTTAAATCATCGATAAGAACACGCGCTAGTCTTATCAATGGGTCATCACTCTCTTCATGTTCTCGATTGCTGTCTGGGAGACCGAGCAATAAGCCGAAGTAAATATTGTTTTGTGGATTACCGGCATAAGTTGTTTCAAGGTCAAGTACTAATGACCTCAAGGTTGATTCATTGATAAGAAGACATGGGGTAACGACAAAAGTAGCGTGTTCGGCAGGTACTTCTTTATAGAAATCAAGTTGACCCAAGAATCTCTGCTTTTGCCAGACACGTAGGATGCTCATCACCAAAGTGTTTGCAGCAAAATAGACTGGAAAGAAAATGAATAATCCCCAAAATATTTTTGCCAAGCCAAACCAGTAGTAACCGGAAAGTGTGATGGCGATGAGCAAGCTTCCAAAACATAAGGTGGCGATAAATAGCCAACCTGGTCGCACTTCTTCGGGAAACAAATAGAAACCTACGTGCTTTTCTTCTTCTGTGTTTGCAAGGCCTGCGAGTTTAACTGTCTCTGCAGCTACTTCTTGTTCTGTTCTTTTGGTACGTTCGGCAATGACACCAACCTGCTTTAAATAACGTAGGCGTGAAGATATGGTGAGTTGTTCATAGTATTTACTCGGATCCTTCTTTAACTCAACGGCGGACAATAAAACTTCTTCGTAGATTTTTTCCCAGTTGATTTGGGTAGTGATATGTAGAACCTTAATTGCCGTGGATAGTTTTTTATTGATTTCCTGCTTTTTCTTCTCATATGCAGCCCATGCGCCACTATTCTGTTGCTTACTTTCTAGTCGAAAACCGAATTCGTAAAGATGTGTAAAAAAAAATGCTTGACTCAAGCTTCCCAAAGGGCGGATATTTTTCTCTATCCATTTGGCTGGCAATACGTAGCTATGGGTCCGATTTTGCCATTTCAGTACTTTTTTTAAGACAATTTGTGCCTGATAAATCTCTTTGGCCTGGCTCAACATCGTCGCTAAACACTGATTGATCAAAAGTAGGCTCTCAAGGTTCAAGAACAAATCCATCACCTCAATCTCTTGATAAGTGAGCTTCGTTTTTCGTCCCACCCTTATAATAAGCACTCTTAGGTCACTTTTTTCGTTATTTTTTTCATATTGGTTTATAAGCTCCTTTGAAACGGCGGTTAAGCGAGGATACCCGTTGTCCGTGTGTACTTCATTATCTAAGAGACCACGAAGTTTTCCCGCATCCAGTTCCGAAAATATTCTTTCAGAAATATCAAAAATTTTATATCGGTTATCGAACAACCATACGATATTGGCGTCATGCCAACTTACCGTAATGTATTCTAGGGTTCTATTTAGCTCGTTATACCTACTTTCAAGGTCCCTTAAGGAGTTTTTCCATTCTCGAACGATTCGTCGCAAACTTGCTGTAGTGGTTAACCTAGGGGTATTAGTAACAGTTCGCATTACAAAACATTGAGGGTGCCGACCATCTCAATGTCAGTCGGCGCCACCCCCCTACTCTTGAACAAGAGGAACCCGCCAACGACTAAGACCAAGACAATGATAACCGCAACTATTTTATTATTCATATCGCTAGATTATACTTTAAGATACTTTCTAATGGCAAGGGCGCTCGAGAGGGCACCGATAAATATCCCTGAAACCATAATAATAAAGGCTATTTCCAGGAAATGACGGAGGTAGTAAGAAAAGATATTGAAACCGACAAAAAAGCTTTCGGTAGTACCGCCGAGCCAGTAGGTAAGAGGCAGAAGGAGAAGTAGGGTTAAAAGACCGGCCACCACTCCGTAAATAATACCAACGACTACGAATGGTCCTTGGATGTAGGTGGTCGAAGCACCCACTAAGCGCATGACACTAATCTCGTCACGAGCGAGATAAATAGTCAAACGGATGGTGTTGAAAGCAATCAACACAGAGATGATAGTGAAAAAAAGTGTCAAAACAAAACCGAGCCGGTCAGCGGAAGCAATAATCCCGGTCAGTTTGTCGATGGCCACTTTGTTTTGAAAGTAATTGACACGGTCAATAATAGTAAAACCGCCGGAAGCAAGCACGTTGCCGCTCTCCAGAAACTCGGCCACAGAAGCGTATTGGGAAGGGTCTTTGGCTCTGACATTTAAGACTCCCCCCAAGGGATTTTCACCAAGCTCGTCAAGAGCCGCGAGTATAGATTGGTCGCCCGCATGCCTTTCTTTGAAAAGAGTGAGGGCCTCGTCGCGGGAAATGTAAGTGACCAGAAGAACTTCCGGTAGAGATTCAATGGTATGCTTGATGTTTAAAATGTCTTCTTCATTGGCCGAAGTGTTAAAAGTGACGTTAATGTCAATTTTGTTTTTCAATTCGACGAGAGTGGTGTCAAGGATGGCGCTGGAGAAAGAGATTAAACCGATAACCAGGAGAGTTACCATCATTACTAAAACAGAGGCGAGCGTGACCGTGCCGTCTCTCCAGAAATTGAAAAAGCCGGTGCGCATAACTCTCTTTAATTTCGTCCAAAACATTGTCTTATCGCTCATTTATGATTAATTAATTTTCTATACGAAATATTTGCCGGATTTGTCATCACGAACAATTTTACCGCGCTCCATGGCGACGACTCGCCGCTTTAACAAATCAATTATACCCTTATTGTGCGTGGCCAATATCACGGTGGTACCAATATCATTAATCTTTTTCAGTATCTGGACTATATCGTAGGTATTGGCCGGGTCAAGATTGCCGGTCGGCTCATCGGCAATAATAACATCCGGCTCGTTGACCAAGGCACGGGCGATGGCCACCCTCTGCTTCTCTCCGCCGGAGAGCTCGCGCGGGAAGTTCCAGATCTTCGGCGTCAAATCCACTAACTCAAGAACGTGGGGTACGTCCGACTCTATCTCTTCGTCTGTTCGACCCGCGGCCTCCATGGTGAAGGCGATATTCTCGTAGACAGTCTTATTCGGCAGAAGACGATAGTCTTGGAAAACCATGCCCACCTTCCGGCGAAAGGCGTCAATGGCTTTTTTGTTAAGAGTGTGGATATTGATGGATTCATAATAAATTGCGCCTTCGGTCGGTTTTTCTTCCGCGAGAAAAAGTTTCAAGAGTGTGGTTTTACCCGCCCCAGACGGACCGACAATAGAGATAAATTCCTTCGGCTCAATGGAAAGTGTTATCCCATCAAGAGCCACGGAATTATCAGGATAAATTTTAGAAACACGATCAAAGACAATCATGTCTTTGTTATTTTATCACATAAACTTTGATATAATCAAATGCATGAACAGACAAAATAGCCTTTTAATCATCTTGTTGGCTGTGAGCGTCGTCGGGATATTGGGATACAGAGGTTTCGGCTGGGAAAATAATTTTAAAGACAAAGAGATTGTCCGTGTTATTGATTCGTTCGTCACCCCCGAGACGCCTTCGTCCGAGGCTTGGCAAGTCTTCGAAAGTTATCTGGTATTTCTTCGCACCCATAATCTGGCGGGCGTAAGAAGTCTTTCACATCAGACTTCTACCGCTTGTTCTGACCCAACGGAGGGCGAGGCATGCTTGGCTCTGATGGACAATGTCTACGAGATTGCGAGCCCATTCAAGCAAAGCGATTTCAAACATATTCAGGCAGATGAGCGCCAGATTATCATGTTTACGGACGGACCGGTGGTGGCGATGCTTTATTTCACCAGAGACAGCAGCGGCGTGCCCAAAGTGCTCGGTCTTAAGTTCTGTCTCGAAGACGAGACCGGATTGGAGAGTTGTGTCGAGACCGACCCGAGTCGGCGAGACCTCGACAACAACGGCTGGTGGGATAGTGTTGAATCACTTTTCTACAACTAACTTTATTGTTTATACAAAGTTGAGTTTTTCATGATTTAAGTATTTTTATCTTAGCCCCGATTTTGTTTAATCGCCCCACGATATCTTCATAGCCGCGGTTGATAGCGTAAACATTACGCAAAGTTGATTTACCTTCCGCGCCAAGCATCGCGGCGAGTAACATAACGGCCGGTCGCAGAGCCGGAGGGCAAACAATCTGCGCGCCTTTGAGCGAAGACGGTCCATCGACAAAAACGCGGTGCGGGTCAGCCAAGCGCACACTTGCGCCAAGCCGATTAAGTTCGGTAAAGAAGATGGCTCGGTCCTCCCACATCCAATCATGGATAAGAGTACTACCTGTGGCTTGCGTGGCAATCGGTACAAAAAACGGCAAGTTATCGGTATTGATGCCGGGATACGGTTGGGCATGAATCTTATCATGAAGCGCTTCAAGTTTGGAGGGCTTGATCGTCAAGTCCACAAGTTTGGTGTGACGATTTTGAGAAAGATAGGTTTTAGATATATCGTAACGTAAGCCCATTTTCTCAAGTTTTAGCAGTTCAACTTTCAGAAAATCAATCGGCGCTCTTTTGATTCTCAACTTCGAGCGAGTCATAATGGCCGCGGTAATAAAAAGCATGGCTTCCACCGGATCTTCACTATTGGCATACTCTACGCTTTTTCTTATATCGGGATTACCCTCGATAATGAGCGTCTTGGTGCCAAGACCGTCTATCTTAATACCGAGTTTCCTTAGGAAGTGGCAAACTTCAAGCACCATATAGTTCTGCTGGGCAAAATCTATGATAGTTCGTTGAGGTCTGCCCGCCGGCGAGGCGGGCAAGACGGCCGCGCGCAAAATGGCGTTGGTGGTACCGGTATCCGACGCCTCATACATGACTACTTCAGGTTTAGTTTGCCCACCACGCGATATCTGGTAATAATTTTCTTTCGTTACTATTTTGAGACCCAAATCTTCAAGCGCATAGCGGTGAGCGGCGATGGTTCTCTCCCCCATCTTGCAACCGCCGATGTGTGGCAATTTAAATGAGCGCAAGTGGGCCGAGAGAGGGCCGATGAGCATTAAGGCGGAGCGAATTTTACCGGTGGCACGGCTGTTTATGTTTGATACGGAAAAGCGTTCAGGTGGTTCGATAGTGAGAGTATGTTTGCCGATCCAGACTACTTTGACACCGAGACTCCTGAAAACTTCTATAAACCGATTCACCTCTTCGATACGGGGAATGTTGTGGAGGGTGGTTTTACCACGATTAACAAGGGCGGCGGCAAAGAGGTGTGTAGCGCCATTCTTAGAAGAGTTGGTGGTAATAAAACCTGAAAGTTTGTGTCCACCCTCTATCTCGAAGTCGTCTCTTTCGTCTTGCCAGCTGCTTGTCCTGCGTAGCTTTCTTTGACCCTCCGAAGCCTTGTGCGAAGGGGGTAGCGAAGTAGGATTCATAGCCCGTACAATATACCATACGGTTATGGTAAAATTTAAGGTTATATGATGTGGATTGGATACGCCATATTGTCTGCAGTCTTTGCGGCCGCAGTCGCCATTCTCGCTAAAATCGGCCTCAAAACCGTTGACCCAACCTTGGCCACCACAATAAGAGCGGTGGTGATGGCGGTCTTTCTCCTCGGCACTGCGGTCATTCTCGAGAAATTCTCGCTCATTAAAACTGTTGGTAATCAGGCCCTGACCTTCATCATCTTCTCCGGCGTAGCCGGAGCACTCTCTTGGCTTTTTTATTTCCTCGCCCTCAAACATGGGCCTGTCACCGGCGTAGCCGCCATCGACAGGTTAAGTGTGGTCTTCGTCGTCATCCTCGCCGCCCTCTTTCTCGGTGAAGCCCTTACGCCAAAATCAGTCACCGGACTCGTCCTCCTCGTCCTTGGTGCTATTCTGCTTGTTTTGAAGTAGAAGATTCTTGATTACTTTTTTATTCTTTCAATTTGTAGTATTCAAAAAGCGCTTTGATGCCGGCAAGATTCTCTTCCCATTCTACAGTCTCGTGGGTTCTAAGCTCTACCGTAATGGCCGGAATATTCTCGGAAGCTAGCCACCCATCGGCATCTCCCGTAATTTCGTAACTATCAAATGATTTGACCGCCCTGTAACCGGACGCGCTCGAGTAAACGTTCATGATATTGAGTGTCTCCGGAAGAATACCGTCCTCACACTCGGAGGCATATACGGCATTTGACTGACTATGCCAAGAAATAACGGCGTCCGGTCTATTTTCTAAAACGAAATCCCGCAAAGCACGCGCTTCCGGCTCGGAGAACGGCGCAAACCCCGCGCTCACTAACCTATCTCGCCACATACTCGTCGGCTTCCACTGACAATCAAAGTTGCGATTGAGGTCCACTTCACGCGCGTTAAAACGCCCCGAGGCCAGGGTTTCTTTGTTAATTGAGACATCCGCGCTGGTGAAGCGGCCTTCTTTGCCAACCACTCGATACACCCCATCAGGGTTAGCGGACGGAATAACTGTCACCGTCAGACTTTCGGGAATCACAGCTGTATTGATATCAAGATAATCCATAAATTTATACGCCAAGACAACGCTATTCCACTCATACCCGCCATGTATGCCACCGACAAACAAGATGTGTCGGTCCCCGTGGCCATAGGTATAGCTTTCAATTTCGCGACCCTCTACAGATAACCCGATTACTTTGCGTTTGACACCAAGCTCTTCTTTAATTTCAGTGATAGGCGGAACTTCCTGGCGTAGGACAAAAAACGTAACAGCGCTAACAGTAATTAGCGCGAAAATAACAACCGCAACCCGCATTTATTTAGCGTAGTGCTCCAGTAGAGCCCCAAGACCTTTCTGATTTTTGGTCCATTCAGTATCTGTATGGTTCGTCAGAATCACGCTGATGGCAGAAATATTGTTCTTGGCGAGCCAATTGGTAACATCACCGGTTGTTTTGTAGAAGTCGAAACTCTTGTAGGCACTATACCCGGAAGCCTTGGCGAACTTTTCCATAATGGCCCGGGTTTCAGAAGAAATACTACCGTTACAACTTGAGGCGTAAACACCGCCAGCGGCGCTAAACCACGCGATCACTGCGGTTGGTTTATTTGTTTCTACATAATTTTTAAGGGCTTGACTTTCCGGCTCCGAGAAGGCTTTATCTCCACCGCTGACGGTTTTCTCCTGCCATTTACCGGAAGCCTGCCAATCACAATCAAAGTTGCGGTTGAGGTCCACGGTATGGGCGTTAAAACGGCCGGGTATGGTGAGAGCCAAAGACGACGGCGCATCCGCTTGGGTAAAGCGACCGGCGGTACCGACCACTTTATTCAGGCCATCCGGGTTCAATACCGGGATTATAGTGACCTTTATATTATTGGGGATAACAGTAGGATTTTCCTTCAGATAGTCCATCATCTGGTAGGCAAGAAGGACCGTATTCCATGAGTAGCCGCCGTGTATACCGCCGACAAACAAAAGTCCTGTCCCGCCGGTGCCATAGTGGTAAGCAGTGATGTTACGCTTTTCGACCGACTGGCCAATGACCGATTCGGCCGGATGCTGTTGTTCCTCTTCTACC
>JBBDZK010000028.1:0-2988 GCA_040900205.1 Parcubacteria group bacterium | reverse complement strand
AGATGGGGACCTAGGACATAACCCGTGTCTCCGCTCTTTCCTATAAGCTCCCCTTTCTCGACCGGAGCACCGACTTCAACATTCGTTTCCGAAAGGTGCATATAAATGGTCGAGAGTCCCAGGCCGTGGTCGATGATAACGGTATTGCCGTAATTTCTTAAATAATCCACGAAACTCACCAGACCGGAGTTCATGGCATAAACGGAAGTGCCTGTCTCGGCGCGGAAGTCGGTACCTTTGTGACTAAGGGTCGAGGCTCCGGTCACTCGACTGTAGCCGTAGACATCCGTCACTAAATTCTCATCAGCCAAAGGGAAACGAAACTCCCCGCTCCAAAGTATTTTATCCGTCGTAGGAATGGCGTTGATGACGGTTGCTTCTTGGACCAAGGTGTTTATCAATTCCTTCTCCGCTTCGGGCGTGTCGCCACCCAACTTTTCCGGAATGCCGAGCGGCGCCTTGACTATGAGACGAGCGCTCACCACGAGTGGTTTTTCCAATTTCTCTCCGTTTTTGAGAGTCAAGACCAAGGGATACACACCGGTCCTGCCCCGTAGGTCAATACCCACAAGCGCCGTCGGTTCTCCGTTGTGGAGAAAAAGTGGCACCGATTTACCGTCGAAAGCGAGCGACTGGATCTCGGAAGCGGGATAGATTCCTTTAATGGTTATTTGGGCCGGGTCACCCTGCAGTATGGTGTAAGGGGCAATGGAAACGGAAATGTTCTCGGACGCTTGAACGGCCGGATTATCGGGAAGAGTGGAATTAACGTTAGCCACTATTCCCTCCCGGTCATTTGAGTGTCCCACGGCCAAGTAAACGAGAACCGACACCAGAGGCAGGAGGAGCCAGAGCCTCTTCTTCCTTTTGCGGAATTTAAGCGACAGAAGATTCATGCCTCTATAGTATACAATTATGTAATAAAGGTGAGAGCTTTGCCCGATTGACCGGCACGACCGGTCCGACCGATGCGGTGGACATAGTCATCGTAAGTGGCCGGCAGGTCGAAGTTGATGACATGCGTGACACTGGAAATGTCGAGACCGCGAGCGGCGACGTCGGTGGCGATGAGCACTTGAGCATGGTCGCGTTTGAAAAGGTCAAGCGAGCGCTGTCTTTGTGATTGACTTTTGTTGCCGTGGATAGA
Source organism: Parcubacteria group bacterium (assembly GCA_040900205.1). Taxonomy (GTDB): domain Bacteria; phylum Patescibacteriota; class Minisyncoccia; order Phycocordibacterales; family Zambryskibacteraceae; genus UBA5004. The sequence goes on along the minus strand of JBBDZK010000028.1, from coordinate 1,841 downwards.
CTCGGTCTTGAAGCCGCGTTTGCCCAATTCGGTAGAAAGTTTCTCCACGCCATGCTTCGTCCGACCGAAGACAAGCACTTTGCTGAAGTCTTTGTCTCTAAGCAGTCCCTCTAAAACATCGATTTTTATCTTACCGACCGGTATCTTCACGATATCCTGATGCACATTTTTGGCCGTGTCTTGAGTCTTGACCGAGATGCGAACCGGTTCACGTAGGAATTCGTGAATCAGCTTTTCAATCTCGGGAGAAATAGTGGCGGAGAAGAAGAGGGTGTGTCGGACCGGAGGCATCTTCGACATCATGAAACGCATATCGTTGACAAAGCCCATATCAAGCATTCGATCCGCTTCGTCGAGCACGACCGTTTTGAATCCAGAGAGATTCAATACTTGCTGTTCCATGAGATCTTTTAGGCGACCGGGTGTGCCGATGACAAAATGGTGAGAGTAACGCAGTTCTCGAATTTGTTTACCCATGCCGGTACCGCCGATACAGAGTACGGAGAAAAGATTGGAATTCTTGGCGAAGACGCGTAGCTCCTCGTCAATTTGATTAGCCAGCTCACGGGTTGGAACGACGATAAGCACTTTCTCTCGCGGGTCGAGCATTATTTTATTGATAAGCGGGATGAGGAAAGCCGCTGTCTTACCGGTACCGGTGTTGGCAATACCAACAATATCTTCACCGCGAAGAATGTGTGGAATAGAGCGGTCCTGGATAGGCGTCGGTGTGACGTAACCCTTCGCCTCAATATTTTTCCTCAAAAGCGCCTCTAGCTTGAAATCAGAAAAGGAATACTCTGGCACGAAGTGCTCGACCTCCTCGGTGATGACCGCTTTGTTGACGAATCTGGAAATGTCCGAGAAATTCTGGGGCATCCGTTTATCACCAGGGCGTCGGAAATTGCGAGGTCCGAAAGACCTCTTCGGTCTAGGACCGGCAGTGTTGTATGTCATGTTTTTTACTAAGGCCTCTGGAGTTTTAGGCTTAGCCTTTAACGTCGTAGAAAATCTAGAACGAAACCCGTGAGTACTTATTACCACCTAAGTATATATTATCTATTTAATTTTGTCAAACTGCTTCTCCCATGCCAATATCTGCTTGCCTAAGGTATAACGCATTTTGGGCGTCCAGGCCGCGCGGAGAAGAATTTGACTCTCGGACATCGCCTGCGGCGTGGCTTTCATTTTCTTCCCCAGGTAGAGATTAGTGGCGACTTCAAGATACTTGGCGGTGGCTCGATTATTAAGGTCACGGAAAAGGGCTCGCGGCGGCTTGTCGGTATCGGCGGATATTGTGGCCAAAATTTCCCCGGCGTCGGGCTGGCTGTTTATATAAAGAACCGTGGCACCTATTCTGGAAAAATCGCCACGCATCACGGCGTGTTGATTGGCCAGGGCGCCGCGATAATATGGACAGAGACCGAAGTGGAGATTGATGGACTTTTGGGCGGTATTGAGGATAGACGGTCCAAGAATGGGGCCGCCCCAAACGGCAATCAAGCGCGGAGAAAGCTTCCGGAGAATCTCGTGTACCGCGCCGAGATTGGCGGACTCAACCTCGAGAACCTTGAACGGCGAAGAGTCCCCGAGGCGCTCCGATGGCGTGATTTCTCTAAAGTAGCCGAGCGCCGCGCGCACTTGGTGTTCCCGTCGGAGTAAGTAGGCGTACCACATTTCCAAAACGGTGCGCCAGCCATTCTGCCGGACAATACGTAACATACGTTGTAAAAGCGATTGCCGCCGGGGCTTCTGCACAATAACAAGACTAAGACCACCGCCAGTTTGTTTGTAAAGAGAGTCGGCAAACCTTCGTTGAGCGTCTCCGGGGACGGTAATAA
>JBBDZK010000027.1:11193-18170 GCA_040900205.1 Parcubacteria group bacterium | reverse complement strand
AATAATTACTAATATTTGTTCGGGTTGCGTCACGGGTATTAATTTTCGAACATTTGCCGAAAACGGTCCCGCCTTCGCTATCTACTTCGCTAAAGCTACGAAGATTGAAGAAAGCTACGGACGGGTGAATACGCCTTTCTCGGCAAGCCCTATCAGTATAATAGGTATTTCGCTAAACACCAAAAATATACTGTGGATAGTGAGCATAATACCCTTTTTACGCTTATTGCGCAAGGCCCACCAACGCAGGGCTACGGCTGGGCTAGGGAGTACCGGCTCCAACGCTTTTCCCCCATCCTCCTAAGAATGCCCGCTCGCACCATGGCCGAGAGTTCGCGCTGAATCGTTTTCTCGCTACAGCCATTAATTAGAGAGGAAATGTCTTTTATCATCACCTCTTTCTTGCGCTTCAAAAGGCTGATAATGACGTTTTGACGACTGTTTTTCTTCACCGAAACGGCCCCGAACTCCTTTAGAGGTTTACTTTTCCGGACTACCGACGGCAATAACCCTTCATCGAGCAATCTATATTCACTTTTGTCTTTTATAGGTTCGGGCTTCTGCGATTCGGGTAGTGTTCTTTCACGAGCAACTATTTCACGAGGAAACATCAGTTCCAAAGGCTTTTTTGCTTCACGTTCAAATTGAGATAATTCTCGAACCAGAATATCATAGTTCATTTCGGAAACCAGACCTGCGGTTTTAGCTACAGAAAAAAGGGGGAATATTTCCATGGTTATACTTGATTTGTCTTTTATTCTTTCAGAGACCAGTTCGGTAGAGAGAGCTCTAAGTTTCCATTTTAATGGTTCTTCGGCATCAAAAAAACCGGTAATGAGGTATATTGCAGAGGCAAGTCTTTCTGATTTATTATTAATATCGGACATATGACTATATTTGGATTTTTTAATGTCTTTTATATTCTGTCCTTAAATTCTACCATCTTATGTCCTTTATTGCAAGTGAGCCCATTATGAAGTTAAGAGACAAATTTTGCAAGTTCCTGAAAAGCATGTGGGTCGTGTTATCATTATAGAAATAACTTTTTGTTATTATGGCCAGAAATCGAAAGAGGCAAAGCCGCAATTGGGATGAGAACTATATGTCAATATTCAAGCTCACTTCCAGAGAGACGGCCAATGGCATCTTGGGCGTGTTTTCAATAGTGCTTGCTATCTTCTTTCTTCTGGGAGCTTTCAATCTTGCCGGCCAAGTGGGCACGCTCGTCTACGACTGGCTCTCTTACCTCTTCGGCTTCGGTTACTACCTTCTACCGGTAGTATTTCTCTTATTGGCGATATCGTTTCTTCGAGAACAGGAGAGAAACTTCGCCATGCCGCAAATTTTCGGCTCCCTTGTCCTGTTCCTATCATCTCTCGGTCTGGTCAATCTCTTCTCGGGCGAGGGCGGTGTCATAGGGGGCTTTATATCTAAACCTCTGGATTCATATTTTTATATCTATTTCAGTGTAGTGATACTTTTGGCACTCGTGGTCGTTTCAGTCTTGGTCATTTTCAACGTCTCTTTAAAGTTTGATATCATTTCGTTCGTCATAAAATTTTTCTCAAAGACAGAAACGGCTCCTCTGGCCCCTATGGAAAATGCCGCTATTGATAAGGCGGTAGAAAAGATGGAAGCCAGAAGTGGAGAACCCGTCTTCGCCAAGACTACGGCGGGCAGGCAAGAAATAAGAAATCAGGAAAGTGATGGATTTATGCCGGTGATTACCCGTCGAAGCGGCAAGCGTTGGATCCATCCGCCACTCTCACTTTTAGAAGGAGACCGCGGCAAGCCCGGCGTTGGAGATATCAAAGCCAATGCCAACCTGATTAAACGCACTCTTCTTAACTTCGGTATCGTGGTTGAAATGGACGAGATTTCCATCGGTCCATCCGTCACTCGTTACGCTCTGAAACCGGCGGAAGGCGTTAAACTCTCAAAAATTCTCGGTCTGCAAAATAATCTCGAACTGGCGCTCGCGGCGCATCCCGTGCGCATTGAGGCGCCGATACCGGGCAAATCTCTGGTCGGCATCGAGATTCCCAACACGCTCAAATCCATCGTTGGTCTCGGCTCTCTTATCTCCGACGAACAATACGCCAGAAGTGCTTTGCCACTCCTAGTTTCGCTCGGCCGAGATATTGCCGGACGACCGCAGTACGCGAACCTGGCCAGGATGCCGCATCTCCTAATAGCCGGCGCCACCGGTTCGGGTAAGTCGGTAACCATACACGCCATAATCACTTCCCTCCTTTTCAGAAACCCGCCCGAGAATCTTAAATTCATTATGATAGACCCGAAGCGCGTCGAGTTGACGATGTATAACAACATTCCCCACCTCCTGACTCCGGTTATCACCGATCCGAAGAAAGCCATTCTCGCCCTCAAATGGGTGGCCAAAGAAATGGAGCGTCGTTACGACATCTTTGAGAAATCGAGCGCCCGGGACATTGACTCGTATCACCAAAATGTCAAAGAAGGCGATTCGTTGCCTTTCATTGTCATTATCATAGACGAACTGGCCGACCTGATGCAGTCTTATCCCAGGGAACTGGAAGCGGCCGTCGTGCGTCTGGCCCAGATGAGCCGCGCTGTCGGTATCCACCTCATCCTCTCGACCCAGAGACCGTCTGTCAACATCATCACCGGATTGATTAAGGCCAACATCCCGGCGCGCATCGCTTTGCAGGTTTCCTCACAGATTGACTCGCGCACTATTCTTGATGCGGCCGGCGCCGAGAAGCTTCTCGGCGCCGGTGACCTCTTATTCCTCTCTGGAGAGATGTCAAAACCCTTGCGCATACAATCGGCTTACATCTCGGAGAAAGAAGTAAAGGCGGTTACCAAATACCTCTCCGACACTTACTCCGACGAGCTTCAAAGTGAGATTAACTTCTCCGGTGAAAATGTTTCTAACGCTATCTTCTCGGCCACCATGGAAGAAGACAATTCGTACGGCGTAGATGATGATGAACTTTATGAAGAAGCGAAAGAGACCGTCGTCCATGCCGGTAAAGCTTCGACTTCGTTCCTGCAACGGAAACTCCGCATCGGCTACGCCCGCGCCGCTCGGCTGGTAGATATGCTTGAGGAGCGCGGAGTCATAGGCGCTGGCTCTGGAGCTAAGGCCAGAGAAGTAATAGATAGAGAGGCAGAAAGTTCGGAACCGGAACCGGAACCAGACGAAGAAAATACAGAAAAGACCACTTCTTTATGAAAATAGACATCAAGCCAAAATACGGACTTTTGATTATTTTATTTATACTGCTTATCGCTTACTCCTTGTATCAGGCGCGCGCCCTTTTAGCCGGTCCGCGGATATGGGTTGAGAGCCCCGAAGACGGTCGTACGGTCGGAGAAGCTCTGGTCATCATGGCCGGTCAATCAAAAAACATTGCCTGGATTAGTTTAAATGACCGCCAAATATTCACGGACGCAGATGGAAAATGGAGCGAGAAATTGTTAGTCTCCCCCGGCCTAAGTATAATGACCGTTAAAGCTCGTGACCGCTTCGGCCGCGAGACGACGAAGAGTGTGCGGATTGTCTTAAAATAACTTAAATGGCAAAAAATAAAGAAGAGAAAAACATTGACACCACTCTTGACGCTATCAGGGTGAAGTTCGGCGAAGACTCAATTATGAAGCTTGGTGACAAGCCTAAAGTGGGCGTGGATGCCATCTCCACCGGCTCAATCGGCTTGGACGCGGCGCTCGGCGTCGGTGGTCTGCCACGAGGCAGAATTATCGAAATCTTCGGGCCGGAGTCTTCGGGCAAGACCACCCTGTCGCTCCACGTCATAGCCGAAGCACAGAAAACGGGAGGTATTTGCGCCTTCATCGACGCCGAGCACGCCATGGACCCCGACTATTCCAGACGTCTCGGAGTCAAAATAGAAGAACTTTTGATTTCCCAACCGGACACCGGCGAACAAGCTTTGGAGATTGTGGATTCTTTGGTACGTTCGGGCAAAATCGATGTCATCGTCATCGACTCGGTAGCGGCGCTGACACCCAAGGACGAAATTGAAGGCGACATGGGGGCTTATCACGTCGGCAAACAGGCGCGCCTGATGAGCCAGGCCTTGCGCAAGCTCACCGCCATCGTGGCAAAGTCCAAGACTATCGTCATCTTCATTAACCAAATCCGCATGCAGATAGGCGTCATGTTCGGGAATCCCGAGACGACCCCGGGTGGCAAAGCGCTCAAATTTTATACCTCGGTGCGCCTCGACATCCGCCGTATTGCTCAAATTAAAAAGGGAGATGAAGTGATGGGCGGGCGCACTCGGGTCAAAGTGGTCAAGAATAAAGTGGCGGCGCCCTTCCGACAGACGGAATTCGACCTGATGTATAACGAAGGCATTTCGCGAGAGGGAGAACTCATCGCTTTGGGCGAAAAATTCGGTATTATGAAAAAAACGGGAAACTCTTATGAATACGGTGACACTAAACTTGGCCGCGGTTACGACGCCACCCGCCAATTCCTGCGTGAAAATAAAAAAGTGGCCGAGCAAATTTTGAAAGATATTCGACAAAAATTGAAGGCTGTGTAGAATGCTGCTTAATGCTCGAATACAATGAAATCAAGGAGGGCAGATATATTGTTTTTGAAGACGAGCCCTATGAGGTGATTGGTTCGCACGTCTTTCGCAAGCAACAAAGAAAGCCGGTCAATGCCACGAAGCTTAAGAGTCTCTTGACAGGGCGAATCATAGAACACTCTTTCCACGCCTCTGACAAAGTGCGAGAGGCCGAAATTGATAAAAAAGAGGTGAAGTATTTATACACCAATAAGGGAAAATATTGGTTCGCGGAAGCCAATGACCCGAGAAGGCGTTTCGAGTTACTGGAAACAATGCTTGGCACGGCGGCGAAATTTCTTAAACCCAACATTACCGTAGAAGCGATGCTTTTCAACGACCCCACTTCGCCAGAGGCTTCGAGCGGGCAAGGAAAGATTATCGGTCTCAAGTTGCCTGTCAAAATGGAACTTAAGGTGACCGAAGCCCACGAAGCGACTAAGGGAAACACTGCTCAAGGAGCCAGTAAGATGGTGAAGCTCGAGACCGGAGCTGAGATTCAAGTGCCAATGTTTATCAAAGAAGGCGACACGGTGCGGGTCAATACGGAGACCGGCGATTACGCAGATCGAATATAAGACCGACTAAGAGCCCGACAAAACTCCAATACAAGAGGATAAACCATAATTCGTGGTACATAACCAAGCCGTCACCGACAACCCTGTAGACAAAGATTAGGGGTAAAAAGATGGGCACGGCAAGGTGATCTGTAAAACAGCCGGCGCCGGCAGGCGCCGGACACATTACTTTCAATACCACAGAGAGTCCAATGAGCGCCGGTCCGAAAAGCGCCCCTTGAACGAAATACGGTATACGCATTCTTAAATTATAACCCGAATTAACGGGAAACGCTCCGCCTTAACGGGACACGTACGGTAGAAGACCAAGGAAGCGGGCACGTTTGATGGCCAGAGAAAGTTCTCGTTCAAATTTAGCAGGAGTACCGGAGCGCTTGCGAGATTGAATACGAGCATGAGGCGTCAGAAATTTCTTGAGAGTCTCGACATCTTTGTAGTCGATATGTTTGATCTTGTTTTCTTTGAAATAATTTTGCTTTCTCATAGTTTTTGATTTGCCCTTCGACTACGCTCAGGGCGTTTTAGTTTACACTAAAACGGAATATCATCCACGTTAATATTTTCTTCAGGATACTCGATGGCGCCCTCGGGAGGAGCGGCCTCCTTGTCACCCTTATCGGCGGGGGCGGCCGATTGGACAGCACCATCTCTCTTGGGACCGAACTGGACTCTGTCGGCCACTACTTCGGTGCGATATTTTTTAGTGCCATCGGCCGCCTCCCAACTTCTGGTCTGCATTCTGCCTTCGACCAGGACGCTTGAGCCCTTGCGCAGGTATTGAGCGGTCGTTTCCGCTTGCCGGCCAAAGACGACGACATTGTGGTAGTCAGTCGACTCTTGTCTTGCCCCACTCTTATCTTTCCACACGCGATTGGTAGCCACCCCCATCGTGGCTACTTGCACGCCGGATGGCAGAGAGCGAAGCTCCGGGTCACGGGTAAGATTGCCGATAATGATAGCGCGGTTGAAATACATAATTTTATTATATTACATTTTCTTTCCCAACGCTCTGACCCAAATCAGAGGTCGAGACCTCGACCTCTTCGGGCGTTGGGGCTACTGTCGCCGCCCTTGCTTTGGCGAAAGTAAAGGTAGTTTCGCGCGGAGCTTTAATCAAGAGAAATCGCAAAACTTCTTTTATTTTGTCTACACCGGCTTTAATTTTGGGAGCTTTGGCTCTATCGGCCTCGAACTTAATCCAGCCCAAGTAAGCGTCAGAGAGGACGTAGCGGCTGGCGCCGATAATCTTCGACATGGTGTAGGCGAGGGATTGTTTGACAGGTGCTTCGGCATCTATTTCTGTACCACCTTCCGTAATAATCACTTTTCTGATAGCATCCGTGACAAGAGAGAGTTTATCCTCCGGGATACTCGGCAAGACAAGGTAGCCGATTTCATAGACAGTCAATCCTTCTCTGTCGCTTTCTAAATTTCCCATAAGTCGAACTAGCCTATCATAGAGAGCGCATTATTGACAAGAGCGGCTCTGACTGTCTCTTCATCCTCTTCCCTGACCCTGGCAATTGACTTCACCACCTCTCTGACATAGCTGGGCTCGTTACGCTTACCTCGGTACGGTACGGGAGCCACATAGGGAGCGTCTGTCTCTGACATAATCATTTCTAGAGGCGCAGATTTGATAACCTCGTCATAATCTCTGGTAAACGTGATTACCCCCGTGAAAGAAATGGTGAAATCCAGGGCGAAAAATCTCTGGGCGGTTTCCCAATCTCCGGCAAAAAAATGAACATTGCCTCGCAACTTGGAAGTCCGACTTCCAAGTGGAAATCGGACTTCTTCGAGAATTTCAAGAATTTCC
>JBBDZK010000027.1:0-11093 GCA_040900205.1 Parcubacteria group bacterium | reverse complement strand
ACTTTGGGATGCTTGATTAATTCTTCAAATTTATCTTTCTCGAACATACGTGATGGATTATCTACCGGATGAACTCCGATACAGGCATAGATTTCTTTATGCTTGTCCGCCAAATCTACGGCTATTTTCGAAGATTCAAAATCCGTGCCCACCACTATCGTATGGGTCTCCGTTTCCTTCAGTCTTGTTATCACCGCGTCAAAATCATTCCAGTGGCGAGGAAAGTTTAGATGAGAATGGATATCGAAATATTTAGGCATTAATCTTTACGCAAGAAAAGAGATTTGGGCATCTTGTTTTCCATTATTGCCGCTAGAATTTTCTTTGAAGTTTCTGGCATGAAGGGTGAAAGGGTGTGAGCAATGTGAGAAAGCTTTAGTACTAAATCCGTGATGACCCCCTTATCTTTCGACTCCCAAGGCTTTTTCTCCTGGATTAAGGCATCCAGGTTCCCTATTTCGTTCCAGATATGATTGATAGCCTTTTGAATTTCAAATTTGTCCAGAAGCATTTCCGCTTCTTTGTCAAAAGCCGAGCTTTTGACACTTACAGGTCCTGGAAGATTGGATTCGGCAAGTTTCATGATACGTGCAGTAAGATTGCCAAGGCCGTTGGCCAGATTGGCATTATAGGCGGTTTTGATTTTTTCTCTGGAGACATCGGTGTCTTCAAACTGATTCAGTTCTCTCGCCACAAAATAGCGCAGCGTATCAAGGTTAAACCTTGATATTACTTCTTGAGGTGAGATGACATTGCCTATGGACTTGGACATTTTTTGGCCTTCATAATTAATGAAGCCGTGAATAACAATTTCTCTAGTGGGTGGCAAATCTGCAGCAATGAGCATCGCTTGCCACATGGCTGCCTGTTGGCGCACTTGGTCTTTACCGGCAAATTGAGTTGGCCTGCCATTTACCCAGAACTTATCAAAAGTTTCCGTATCATCCGGCCAGCCGAGAGTAGAGATATAGCTAACAAGAGCATCAAACCACACGTACATCACGTGATCTGGATCACCGGGAACACTAACCCCCCAAGGCATTTTGTTCTTTAATCTTGAAATACTGAAATCCTCCAATCCCCGCTCAATGAGGGCTTTAATCTCGTTTAGTCTGTGGTCTGGCGTAACTTTAAGCCTCTCCTCGTAAAGCTCCAGCAATTTAGGACCGAATTCAGAAAATTTGAAGAAATAATTTTCTTCTTCATGGATTTCAAGGTCTCTAGTGGGATGTATTGGACACTTATCATCTGCCAGTTCTGAATCAGTCTTCTCCAGTTCACAACCAACGCAATATTTTATTTTGTAGAGTTTTTTATCAATATATCCAGCTTTCTGGCACCTCTGCCACATTTCTTGTGCCGCTTTCTTATGTCGCTCCTCTGTGGTTCTGATAAAGTGAATGTCTTCGCTAAGCCCTAAAATATTTTTGAGATTCCTAAACTTCTCGGATAATTCATCTGTGTATTTCTGTAGATCCTTACCTTCTTTTTGAGCTACTCCAAAAACTTTTGCCCCATGTTCATCCGTCCCAGTATTGAAAAATACATCAAATCCTTGGAGTTTTTTTGCTCTCGCTATGATATCTGCGTGAATGAGCTCCATCGCAAAACCGATATGCGGCTCCGCATTGACGTAAGGCAACGTCGTAGTGATGTAGAAACTTTTTCGAGACATATTAAGAAGAGCTCCCCGTCTCCGACATCTGGGCAATCTTGCGTTCCTCAAAATCAGAGACAAACTCTATGACCGCGGCCGCCACCGGTACCGAGATAAGTACGCCAAGAAAACCGGCCAGAGTCCCGCCAATGACTAAGGCCATGATTGAAATCATGGGCGATATCCCGACCATTTTCTTGACCACCAGAGGATAGATGAGATGGTTCTCAAGCTGTTGAATCACGATATAGATTCCGGCTACGATGAGAGTAGTGCTCACACCGCCCCACGTATAGGCCACAAACAAAGCCGGTATGGCCGCGAGGGTCGCGCCGAAAAGCGGGATAAGTTCAAAGACTCCGGCCAAGACCGCCAAGAGTAAGGCGTGTGGCACACCGACGACAAGAAGTGAGATATAGACAAGCGCCATCACGAGAACCGACATGAAAAGCTGACCCTGCATCCAGAGACCAATCTTGGCCTGTGAACGTTGCCATAATCTGATGGCATACTGTTCGTGTTTAATGGGTGTAATCATTTTCAGAAACTTGCTGATACCGTCTTCTTGAGCCACCAGGTAAAAAGAGAGAATCAAAATGAGAACCAAATTTAAGACCCCGCCGGAGATTAAGGAGACGCTTGAAAATATTCCCTGTGAAAGAAAACTGGCCAAAGCATTCAATTGAGAGCTTAGTTCCCTGATTAAAACAGGGGTGTCAAAACCGCCAAACAGGTTCTGGGTTTTGAACATCTCGGAGAGAATCCCGCCGCTTGTGATGGAATTGGAATAAATCGTCAGAGTTTTAATGAAATTTGATATCTCACCGACTAAAGGCAAGAGCAAGAAATAGAAAAAGCCGGCAAACGCGAACGCCAAGGTTAAATAAACCAAAAATACCATAGGTAAGCGAGGGATGTTTCTCTGTTTGGCCCAACCGATTGCCGGCTCTATGGCCGAAGCGATGATAACCGAGGCGATGACGACCAAGATAAATTCGCTGACGAGATATAGCGCGTAGACTATGGCCACCACAACCGCCCCCCGCACCCAGCTACCGATAGTAATCTCCCACTGCTGTTTATTCTCGTTCATAAAAATATGATAGCATTATTTTAGTGTTAGCACCTTCTTCACCTCTATTGGGCGGGGGACATTGCCAACGACAGCCAAATTGAGTTTATTATCTCTGAAGATATCCCTGGCCACTTTCATCACCTCTTTGGCGGTAACTCGACGGATAGCCCTCTCAAGCTCTTGAGGATTTTTCGGTTTACCGGTAGTGACTTCCTGGTGAGCATAAAATTCGGCAATTGAGTCTGTGGTTTCCAGATTCAAATACAGGTTACCGATATGATGTTCTTTGGCTTTTTGTAATTCCTCGCCGGAAACGGGCACTTTGGCTAGCTTGCCGCATTCCTCGAGAAGCACCTTCGTCACCTCTTTGATACGCGAGACATTAATGCCTGTCGAAATAGCAAAGATGCCGTGGTCCGTGCCCTCGTCATGTTCGGCGTGAACATAGTAACAAGCGCCCATCTCGTCACGCAGTTTGGTAAAGAGGCGCGATGACATCCCCTTGCCTAAAATTTCAGCGAGCACGGAGAGAGCCGGAATCCTCTTGTCGCCAGCGCGGTAGGCACGAAAGGCCATCACCATATGGGTCTGGTCGGTCTTCTTTTGATGAATTTTAAGTCCCGGAGCTTTCTGTATTTCTTTGATTTTAGACTTCGGCGATTTCCCTCCTTCGGGAATATCTCTGAAATATTTTCTAATCTCTTTATCAACTTCATTTTCGCTAATATCTCCCGCCACTATGACCATGGTCTTTGATGCCACATAATGTTTACTTCTGTAATCGACGAAATCTCGACGTTTAAATTTTTTTATATTCTCTCGCGTACCGAGAGTGCTTCTGCCGGCCGGCACATCACCGTACATAAGTTCCGAGACTAGTGCTCCAACCTTTTTTTGTGGCAAATCCTCATACATATTAATCTCTTCCAAAATTACTCCTCTCTCTTTTTCCAAATCTTCCGCCGGCAGGGTGGGATTGAGGTAAATATCAGAAATAATCTCCAAAAGTTTAGAGAAGTGTCTCTTGGCCGCCTTGGCATAATAACCAGTCAGCTCGTTGGAGGTAAAAGCGTTATTTTGCGCCCCAAGACCATCCAACTCTCGGGCAATCAGAGAGACCCCGGGTCGCTTTGTTGTCCCCTTAAAGCACATGTGCTCCAGGAAGTGCGATAGGCCATTCTCGGCTTTGGTTTCGTAGTTTGAGCCGGTTTCCACCACCACCAAGACCATTACCGCCGGATTATTCTTGACGGGTACGGTGATGATTCTCAAACCATTGGGGAGCGTGGTTTTCTTGAAGTTCATTAGAAAGACACGATACCTTAAAGAAGGGCTTCTTTCAAATCAGAGGTTTTAACGCGCTTCTGCTCCCCCGTATCGCGGTCGCGCAACGTCACGGTGTCGTCCTCGAGGGTGTCGAAATCTATGGTGATACAAAAAGGCGTACCGATTTCATCTTGTCTTCTGTAGCGCTTGCCGATGTTGCCATTGTCGTCAAATTCGATATTTGAAATTTCTTTTTTCAACATCGCGTAGACCTCTTTGGCTTTCGAGACTAGCTCCGGTTTGTTTTTAAGAAGCGGAAAAACAGCTGCCCTGACTGGAGCAATATTTTTATTTAATTTGAGATAAACACGTTTCTCGCCACCAAGTTTATCTTCGGTGTAAGCTGAAACGAGGACGGCGAGCACGGTGCGGTCCACTCCAAGAGATGGTTCAATCACATGAGGAACAAATCTTTCTCCTGTTTTTTCGTCAAGATAATCCAGATTATGGTTCTTGAGGTCAAAGTCTCGGCGATAGGCCAAGCCCCACAGCTCCCCTCTGCCAAATGGATAATCAAACTGAAAGTCGATGGTTCGTTTGGAATAGTGAGCTCTTTCATTCTCCGGTACTTCAAGTTCGTGCATATTTTCTATACCGATGTCTGTGGCAAAGTTCTTCATTATTTCTCTCCAGTCTTCAAAATGTTTTTCCCATTCATTCGCTCTGATAAAATATTCGACTTCCATCTGTTCAAACTCGCGCAAGCGGAAGATAAAGTCTCTGGGGGATATCTCGTTTCTGAAAGCTTTGCCGACTTGCGCTACTCCGAAAGGAAGTTCCGGATGATGAGCGTCAATTACATTTTTGAAATCGACGAAAATACCTTGGGCAGTTTCGGCGCGCAAATGAGAAGTGGTCGCCTCCTCCCCCGTACCAACTTGGATTTTAAATATTTCTTTGCCGAAATTTGAAACATGCCCAGAAGCTTCTAAAACTTTAGGATGACTAATTATTGAGGTGTCGGTGACAAACATGTCCCCGCGATCAAAAATAAATCTCTGTTTCCAGAGACATTTGATGTTCTCTTTAAGAATGGACCCGTAATGACCATAATTCCAGAAACCAGCGAAACCACCGTAAATTTCAGAACTCGGATAGATAAACCCGCGCCGTTTGCAAAGAGAAACTATCTTTTCCATTAAGCTTGAATCTTTTAAGCTCATTATTTCACCACTATATCATCTCCCTGAATAAACGTCGGGTCACTGGCAATACGAGTGGTCAAGGGAGGATTGTTTATCGTGACCGCATCTCCGGTCATGGTGTCCCGACCGGAGAAAACAATGCTAGTGATTAAACTCGGCGCCGTACCGATCTGACCAATAGAGGGGGTGAGGGCGATTTGGAAAGCCAGTTCTCTTGCGGCGGAAGAGAAGCCGGTATCGGATGAGAGTGTGTCCAAATTCCAAGTGATGATGCCGGATAGTGGATTGTAGGTGACCTCCTCGCTATCCACGCCTGAAGTTCCGAGCCAGCTGACAGACGAACCGAGACGGGCTGTCACTTTTGCCTCTCTCAAATCGCTTTGAGTGTTGCCGACGCTAAAGACAACGGTGTAGGTAGTTTCCTCTTCAGCCTTAGGGGGGATGGGTCCGGAATTGACGAATGGACCGGAAGAATATAGTGCTCTTGAAGAGAAATTGACTTGCGAGGCTATTCTGACTGTACGAGTCTCACTAGCCACGACCGACCCAAGTCCGAGAGCACCTATAGGAGTACCGGTAATGGAAACGTTGAAGGAAATGTCGTGAGGCCCTTTTGTCAGAAGAAGGTTGGGTAAAGAAGAAAATTTTAAGGTTACCTGACCGATCTCGCCGGGGTTAAGTTCTCGATTACCGGCAAGGTTGGCCAAATTCCAAACCACTTTTGAATTTATAGAATCGTAAATGCCTCCACCTTCGGGAGTGACAGAAAACCTGTCTAAGGCCGCGCCGGAAAGAGTAACTTCTAGGCGAGGGTTAAGTAGTTTGTCCGGAAGGTTGTTTCTGAATCTGACAGATGCTTGGATTAAACGAGCGACCGGAGCCACATAGGTGGGAACATTTTCCCCGTTGAATAAAACATCCAATCCGATAGACGGTCTGTCTATGGCAATGGTGTCCAAGAGAGAGACGATGACTATCTTCAGATTATTGCCCACGCCGAGAGAATCCGAAACACCGACGTAAAAGCGAAAAGTTCTCTCCTCCTCATCCTCTCCAACAAGTTGTCCGCGGATAGAGACTGTTTTCTTGCTCCCTGGGGTCAAGTCTCCTAGCGCCCAAACATTGTTGTCGGCCACCGGCTCTTGGGATGAGTCCAGAACACTATATCCGTAAGGATACTCCACTTTCAAGATGACATTTTTAAGCACCTCTGTGGTGTTTAAAGTGACGGAAACGTTCGTGGTGAAGGATTCTCCGGAAACAACGGATGATGGATTCTCAATTGTAAGCACAATCGGGGAGAGGCCTATAATGACCTCGAATATCTTGTCTTTGTAGAAAGTGGCGTTCGAACCTCTGACTTTGTATTCGACTGAAAATTTTATCTCTTTAATTTCTCCGGTAGAACCCAGAAGAACCACGCGTACGTTACGAACAGTTTCGGCGCCGGCCCCGATTACCCCCAACTCATCTTTGGTATAAGTCAGGGACTCGGCGGTATTATCCGGATTGCGACTGCCTTGCGGGTACTGTATCGAGAGGTTGGCGACCTCCAGGTCGACATTATTTGTATTTGAGATAGTAATGCCAAGTTCAAGCACTTCCCCGGCTGATATGGCCGTCGGACCAAGCACGCCGATATCCACATTCTTGGAAGAAATAAAGTTGGTACCCCCCATGAAGACAAAGCCGGCTACCCCTACGGTGGCTATAAAAAACAGGAGCGCAAAAATAAAAACTTTTTTCATCAAGGGGTTAAGTTGGGGAGGAATGCGCTCATGTTTAAGCATCTCGTCAAGCTCCGGAGTCTGCCATTTCTCCTCAACCTCTGGAGACTCAAACTCCTTAACCGGACTGCGTTTGTCTAACGGACTTCGGTAACGCGTCCGTGAGTAAAGTGTGTCATTAAGTCCTTCGATTCTGCTCTTTTCGTCCTCGTCCATAAAGTCTTTTAATTATAACATTTCTACAAATGGCTGGCTTGAATACCTTCATTTATTGCCTTAATCAGAGATTTTTTGTCCAAAGCCATATCCGATTTTTTGAGATAGCCGAGATGAAAAAGTATTTTGGAGACTACGTTGACCTCAAACATCTCATCGTGAGGCTCAAAAGAGAGCAGGACTTCTTCTACATCGTCGAAAAGTTCCGGGTGAGGCGCTTCTCCCTGGACAAGCTTCTCAAGCAGGGCGAGAGATCTTGCGACGGCCTCTGTCGAAGAAATGTTTTGGATAAATTCTGCTGAAGTTAGCCGCCAATAATTCTTGCCTTTCACAAAAGAGATTAGAGAGAGCGAGAACGGTTCGATATGACCTCGCAGTTTAGAGACATTCTTTCTTACCCCTATTGCCCGAGCTTCGAGTTTCCCAAAATCGCGGGTCAGTATGCTATAAATTCTGTCCGCTTCTCCGATAGCTCGTTCAGAGAGCACAATCCCCTTGGTGGTGTAAATATGATAGGACACGGGATTTAATTTTCAATTTAATTCAATGTTGGTGGCGGAAGTTATTTGCACTTTGTATTTTTCATACAGAGGTTTTTTGTTTTCCGGAATTGCCATTTTCATCGCATCTTTCGGGTGTAGGCCTTTTTCTTTCCTCATCTCCTGAATATTTCTGATTTCCTCACGGACCAGACCTTCTTCCTCGAGTTCCGGCGTCAGACGGGTATCGAGTTCCACTTCCTGTTCCAAATTCTTATCTATAACCACGCGCTTAACATTCAGTTCGTTCCGAATCAAATCAAGAAATTCTTCTTTTAATTCTTTACTCTTTATTCTTAATTGATTCAAGGGTTGACGAACCTTTATATTGGCCTTGGAACGGGCTTCTAAAGCGAGAGAGACTATACGCCGCGTCTTTTCCATATCTCTGATTATGTCTTTGCCGCTTGAGTTTGAAGTCAAGAAAGTTAGCCATAAAAAAGATTTTTTCACAGTCGGCCAATTCTCGAGATGCACGCTTTCGGCGTCCTTGTCACCTCTTACTTTCTGGTAGATATCCTCGGCGATAAATGGAGTAAACGGAGCCATTAACTTAGATAGCTCTATAAGCACAAAACGTAGTGTTTGTTTGGCTGCCTTGTCATTCTCTTTAATTCGTCCGCGTGACCGACGTAGATACCAAGTGGACAGATCGTCTATAAAATCTCTTATCGCGCGAGTTGGTTCAAGTAATTTATATGCATCAAGTTTCACTGTTGATATAGCTATAAGTTCATTGAGTCTAGCTAGAATCCACTTATCTAAAATATTCTTTGATTCCTCTTTAGATTCAGATGATTCTAATTTTCTATCTCTATATAAATCATAGAAAGAAAAAACATTATCAAGAATATTAAAAACTTTCCTATTTATTTCTGCAACAGTTGCTTCGTCAAAATTCTTTGACTCCCCGGGTTGATTAATCGAGTACATCCAGAAACGTAGAGCATCAACACCATACTTTTCTACCATCTCGTCCGGATTTACTACATTACCGACTGATTTGCTCATCTTCCGGCCTTCTTTATCTAGTAGATGTCCGAGACAGATTACATTTCTATAAGCAATACCCTTCTCCATAAGTACTCCTATAGCATGTAGAGTATAGAACCAGCCACGAGTCTGATCTATAGCTTCAGAAATAAAATCTGCTGGATATAAAATATTTTTCGGATCTTGGGCAAAAGGCATTGCTCCGGAGTCAAACCAGACATCCATGACTTCTTTTACACGCCTATATTCTTCTCCATCTTTCTCCAGCACCACCTCGTCTATATAAGGCTTATGGAGATCGAGTTCGTAATTTTCGTTATGAGGAATAGGCACAAAAGCAAGTTCTCTTACTTCCCCGGTATAGAGTATTTCTCGCCCACTGAATTCCGACTGGTCTCCATTAGCTACTTTCTCAAGCCACCAGAGAGGTTCGCCGTGCGAGATTATGAGAATATTTTTATTTC
This sequence comes from Parcubacteria group bacterium, assembly GCA_040900205.1. Taxonomy (GTDB): domain Bacteria; phylum Patescibacteriota; class Minisyncoccia; order Phycocordibacterales; family Zambryskibacteraceae; genus UBA5004. Next base: position 1,951 of record JBBDZK010000027.1, on the reverse strand, counting down.
GGTATTTACGCTCGAGTTCGAAGAGAAATTCCCCCATGCGACGTCGGATTTGCATTTTGTCCTCATTGGGCTTAACTTCACGCAGTCTTTCGTCCTGCGCGAAATCATTCGTGATAATGCTCGCCGTTTCGCGAGTACGCGGGAAAGGCGAAGAGAAGACCAGGTCGAATTTCCTGTCAGCTACTCTCTTTGCCTCCTCCCTACCCTTGTCGGTCAAGTGATTGTTCGGGTCACCAGTCAGATCGAGCACATTTTTGGCATTACTCTCCGCTTCACCATGCCTCATGATGAAATACTTGTTGCCGGATTTCTTACCATATTTCTCTAGAGTTTCAAGTGAATCAACAACAATTTTTTTTGATCCATCTGCATTCTGCCAGACTGGCAATGGCGTACCCCAATATCTTTCACGAGAGATAGCCCAGTCTTTCACTTCCCTCAACCATTCTCCGAACCTCCCCTCTTTGATATGAGCTGGTTCCCAATTTATCTTCTCATTTTCTGAAATAAGTTTATCTCGTAGTTGAGACATTTTTATGTACCAAGAATCTCGAGCATAATAGATAAGCCGAGTTTTACAGCGCCAGCAAAATGGATAAGAGTGTGTATGATTTTCTTTATCAAACAAGAGACCCCTCTTCTGCAAGTCTTTTAAGATATCTACTGCTAAAGTTTCATCTACCACTGAGCGACCCTCAAGCCAGTCTGTACCTTTTATAAAAGTTCCGTCTGGTGCAACCAAATGAAACTTTGGCAAACCAGCTTTTGTGCCCAATTCAAAGTCATCTTGCCCATACATGACTGCGGTATGAACAATACCCGTACCATCTTCTGTATTTACAAAATCAGCCGCGTATACCTTGAAAGATTTCTCCGATTTGTCTTTTAAAAATGGGTAGAGGGGCTTGTAAGAAAGACCAACTAGGTCTTTTCCGGTAACCTCATTCTGCACAATAATTGCTGGCACTTTTTCACCGAAAAGTTTTGAGACTAAATCAGAGGCAACAATGTATGTATTTCCATCAGTATCTTTAACATATGAATATTTAATATTAGCTCCAACCGCTAAAGCCAGGTTCCCCGGCAACGTCCAGGGAGTCGTAGTCCAAGCAATTAAATAAGTATTTTCTTGCCCAACAATTTTAAATTTAACATAAACTGACAGATCTTTAACTTCTTTGTATCCCTGTGCTAACTCATGAGAAGAGAGCGCTGTTCCACATCGTGGGCACCATGGCACTACTTTGTAGTCTTTATAGAGTAGTTTGCGTTTATCAATGTAAGCAATAATAGACCAGACAGATTCCATGTATGAATTGTCGTAAGTAAAATAAGCATTATCCAGATTCATCCAGTAACCGATGCGGCTAGTAAATTTCTTCCACTCATCGATATATTTCAAAACGCTTTTTCTACACTCTTCGTTAAATTTTGCTATTCCATAACTTTCTATCTCTTTTTTTGACTTAAGACCCAAAGTCTTCTCCACTTCTAGCTCTACTGGCAAACCATGAGTATCCCAACCAGCCTTTCTAGGTACACGGAAACCTCGCATAGTTTTATATCTAGGAATAGCGTCCTTAAATGCTCTTGCCTCAAGGTGGTGAATCGCTGGCATGCCATTAGCTGTAGGAGGCCCTTCGTAAAACACAAAATTGCCTTGAGGAGAATCCTTTTCCAGGCTTTTTTCGAAAATTTTGTTCTCTTGCCAGAACTGAAGAATCTTCTCTTCTCTTAGGGCCCTTTCGGATTTATCAGCCATATTTTGGCTATTTTAACACCTTTTACGTACTCATTACATCCTTTCGGGAGTCGGGATACCGAGAATAGTTAAGCCGTTTTTTATGACTATGTTGAAAGCTTGGACAATCGCCAGTCGGTATCCGGACTCTAGAGAATCACCGAGAACCTGTTCGTGGTCATAGAAATTATTGAAACTGCCCGCCAATTC
>JBBDZK010000026.1:0-2789 GCA_040900205.1 Parcubacteria group bacterium | reverse complement strand
GCTCTACCAACTGAGCTATCCCGGCGGCCACCCTACTTTACCTTTTTTTTCTTATCTTGAGAACCGTCTTCGTAGACATCATGTATTTCCCCATTTCCCTTCTCGACGTCGGACATATTTTTGAAGAATTCCGAAATACCATCCGGCTTTTTCAGGAGTCTTGAATCTCGCATACTAACGATGTACTGCTCTCTTTTTGCCTTAAGGAAAGCCACGGCTTTGTTCAGAGAGTTTTTAGAATGTATAGGAATCTGTTTTTTGAAAAAGAAAGAAATTTTCTCCTTACCTTCCGAATAAAAGCGAACTGCCCGCTGATAAAATTCCCGAGTATGTTTGTCCCCTTTCGAAATCACATTCAAGACAAAAGAAAGTTCCTTTCTTTTGTTTTCCCACTTCTTAGCCGCTACAAACAGTACGATTGCCAAACCGGAGATGATAAAAATAGCGATAGATGTCATGTTACGGTAAGTCTATGACTAATTTAAAGAGAAACGTACGAAACGTCCTACTTCGATCCGTTCACCGAATTTTTGTATCGTGTTATTTATGAGGTCGCTGATTTTCTGCCCGGGGTCTTTAATAAAGGGTTGTCCAAGCAGTTCATCTGTATCCGCGGGAGACATCGCCGCTATATGCATACCGATGTCACGAGCCACTGATTTGAATTCTAAATTTTTAGCTACAAAATCCGTCTCGCAGAGGAGTTCAACCATAACCCCCACTGTCTCGCCGGTGTGGATGTAGGAAACTATGACGCCAGATCCAAGGGTGCGATTACCTTTCTTGGCGGCAATCTCGCCCCCTTTTTCTTTGAGTAGTGCTATGGCCTTGTCTTTATCCCCCCCGGCTTTCTCAAGTGCCTTCCGACACTCCATGATGGAGAGACCGGTCTCTTGGCGCAGGGCTTTGATTTCTTCTATGGTAATCATCTCTAGAGTTTCGATTCTGTTTTTACCGCTTCTTTTTCTGTTTGCCCTGCATGTGCAGGCATGGCAGACAAGCCTTTCTTATATGCGGCCACTAACTTTTGAAGGATGAAAGCGATACTTTGTCTAGAAGAATCATTGCCGGGGATGGCGTAGTCAAGTTCATGAAAATTAGAATCGGAGCCGGCTAGAGCGACCACCGGTATACGCATTGAACGCGCCTCGGCCACGGCTATAGACTCTTTCTTGGGGTCGATGACCACCAGAAATTTTGGCAAAGCTTTCAGTCGAGCAAGTCCTCCGAAATAGATAGTGAGTTTGTCAATCTCGCGATCGAAAAGCAGATGTTCCTTCTTGGTGTATTTGTTAAGTTCACCTTTTTCTCTTTGTCCAACGAGTTCTTCGAGTCGGGCAATGCGTTTCTTGATTTCAGAAAAATTTGAGAGAGTCCCTCCAATCCAGCGACCGGCGACGTATGGCATCTCAAGTTCCGAACCGGCTTTCTTGATAGCCTCTCTCGCTTCGGACTTACTTCCGACCCAAAGACCGCAAACCGCCTCCTTGCCTTTCTCTCCGATAAAAGCCAGTGCCTTTTCGAGTTCTTTCTCGGTTTTTTCCAGGTTGAAGATTTCGAGATTGTTTTTTGAGCCGAAAATGAACGGTTTGGCTGATGGATGTCTACGAGATTTTACAAAGCCGAAGTGAGCTCCGACAGAAAAAAGGTCGTCAACGACGCTGTTTTTTGTATTTTTTGTAGTATGGTCTGCTTTCTCCACAACTGCCTAAGTTTAACAGAAAGGCCGACTTTATACAACAGACTCGCCGTATTCTTTCATGGCGTCTATTATGGACTCGATTTCTCCTTTAAAGATTTTCTCAATATTGTGCCAAGACTTTTTAATGCGGTGGTCGGTCACTCGGTCCTGGAGGACGTTATAAGTGCGGATTTTCTCCGAGCGGTCGGCAGTGCCAATCTGGGTCTTACGGTCGGCGGAATACTTGGCCGTTTCTTCTTCTTCCTTTTTAGCATCAAGCTTGGCGACAAGGATGCTCATGGCTTTTTCGCGGTTTTTCAACTGACTTCTTTCCGCTGTCGAGCGCACATCAATACCCGTCGGCTTATGGATGATTCTTACTGCTGTTTCTACCTTGTTGACGTTCTGACCGCCGGCACCGCCTGAGCGCGAGGTCTCTATTTCGAGATCCGATGGTTTAATCTCAATACTCGTTTTCTTTCTCACCGGCAAAATTGCGACAGAGGCAGTAGAGGTGTGTACCCGGCCCATCTTCTCGGTATCGGGCACTCGTTGGACACGATGTACCCCCGTCTCGAAACGCAGTTTCTCATAAATGCCTTCCCCCTTCATTTCTATAGCCGCTTCCTTATACCCGCCGAGAGGGCTCTCGGACATGTACAGTACTTCTACCCGCCAATTTTTGAGACCGGCATAAAGGCTGTACATATCTGCGAGTTCGCGGGCAAAAAGGGCCGCCTCCTCTCCTCCGGCACCGGCCCGCACCTCGAGAATTATTTCATTTATCCCGTCTTGGCGCGATTCCGTTTTCAGGTTTTCTTGACTTTTTTTCCACTCCTGCCAATCCATTATTTCTTGGCCTTAGCCTGCTTTTGTTTAAAGCGTTCGACTCGACCGGCGATGTCGAGTGTGCGCATTTCTCCGGTATAGAAAGGATGCGTAGCGGAAGATATTTCCACTCGGCAAACGGGATACTCTTTCTTGTCCAACTTCGCCTTCGTGGTCTCTTTGGTAGCCACCGTAGAAGGAATGATAAATTCCGTGCCGTTGGCATTGTCGATAAAGAGCACCGGGCGGTAATCGCTTGGATGTATTTCCTTTTTCATTT
>JBBDZK010000025.1:8333-19663 GCA_040900205.1 Parcubacteria group bacterium | reverse complement strand
GATATTGTAAAGTGGGTCGAAGAAAAAAGTATGATAGAAAAAAGACATCGGCTAATTCTATCCTTTTTTAAGGAGTTCTACTAACTCATCTTTAAGATTCTGGCCCTTTATATTTTGGGCCTTCGGTTTGGCAATTAAAAGAAAAAGTCTCCCGGAGAGATGGGGGATAAGATCATCTGTCGCCGAATAGACGCGTCGGCGGACTTTATTACGGACAACCGCTTTTGGGGAAACCTTTTTGGATACAGAGACGGCTAGACGGGCTTCGTTCTCGACGGAGCCAACGCGCAACGAGAAGTGTTCGGAATTAAAATACCTACCAGAAGCAAGTAGTGGCTTGAAAAGCTTACGTGGTATCCTCCTTGATTTGGGAAGCATGTGTAAATTAGACAGCTAGACGCGCTCGCCCCTTTCTTCGTCTATTCCTTATAGTCCTTCTGCCGGTGGACGTTTTCTGCCTTGAAAGAAAACCGTGAGTTCTCGCTCGCTTGCGTTTTTTTGGTTTGTATGTTGTAGACATTTTTTCTTAACAGGTTATAAACACATTATAAACATTTTTTGAACCTTTAACAAGTTTTTATCGGATTCTAAAAAGATATACTGGTGGTGACCTGACAACTTCTTTCATGGACTACAAACAACTTTGGCAAAGCGTTCTGGTGGAGATTGAATTAAGCATCTCAAGCGCAAATTTCACAACCTGGTTTAAAGACACCCGTATTGTTAAAGAAGATGGTGGTGTGATAATACTCTCCGTGCCGAACGCCTTTGTGAAAGAGTGGCTCCTGACTAAGTACCACAACACCATTCTTAGAAGCTTGAGAAACCTCGAGCATTCCATCCATGCCATTGAGTATGTGGTAAATAAAGAGGAGACTCATAAGAGAGAAGAGCGGCCAAGGGAGGCGGTTCTACACACCAAAGAACTCCCACTACCGGAAACAGTCGTAAACAAGGACGATAATCTTAACCCGCGCTACACCTTCGAAACATTTGTTATAGGCCCCTTCAACGAACTGGCTCACGCCGCCGCCCAAGCGGTGATTAAAAAGCTCGGCATCATGTACAACCCGCTTTTCATACACGGGTCCACCGGCCACGGCAAAACTCATCTGATTCAAGCGATTGGCAATCACATCAAGATGACTAATCCAAGCAAGAAAGTTTATTACATGACATCTGAACAATTCGGACAAGACTGCATGAACGCGCTCCAAAACCAGAAAATGACTGTTTTTAAAGAGAAATATCGCAAATATGACGTCTTAATAGTCGACGACATCCAATTTTTTTCAGATAAACAGAAATTTCAGGAAGAATTATTCCACTTATTCAACACTCTCTACGACAATAATAGGCAGATTATTTTTTCTTCCGATAAACATCCCTATTTTATTACCGGCCTTGAGGAGAGGCTTAAATCCCGACTCTCGGCCGGCATGACGGTTGATATTCCTGCGCCCGATAAAGAATCAAGAATTGCCATCATTACCGCGAAAGCGCAACAACAAAACATTCTCCTATCACCAGAGATCATAGACTATCTCGCCCACACCATAAATGGCAATATCAGAGATCTTGAAGGAGCGGTTAACACCCTGCTTTGCCACGCCCAACTCAAAAGTAGGGAAATATCGATGATTGACGTCAGAAATTATATAAAAAACAATATCAAACCGAAGAAAACCATTGCCGTTAAGGATGTTGTTAGAATTGTCTCTGACTTCTATAACATTAAAGAGGATAGTATTTATGAGAAAACGAGGCATAAAGAAGTGATCCGACCGCGGCAAATCGTCATGTATCTTTTGCGCGAAGATTTCAACATCTCTTATCCGTCAATTGGCCAAAAATTAGGGGGTAGGGACCATACCACAGTTATCTATTCGTGTGAAAAAATAAAAACTGATATTAAAGTGGACCAATCATTGGTGGAAGAGGTTGGCCAGATTAGAAATTTATTGACTGTGTAATACCATGTGGAGAAATAACAAAAATGGTGTTAAAAAGATGTTTAAAAAAAATCTAAAGTGGTGATTATTTCTAACCAACTTTTATATTTCATGACTTATCCTCAAACTAATCACAAACAGAAAAATAAAATATGGCTTACTAGGCGTCTAAGACTGACTATACACATATTCACACCCCTAATAGTATTAATAAATTTATATATATGAAAATAGAATGTATTAAAGAACAGTTGGAAGAAGTGTTAAGTAAGGCAAATAAAATAGCCGGTAAGAATATTACCTTACCAGTATTAGCGGGGCTTTATTTGGATGCTCGTCAAAATTCTCTTTCAATAAAAGCCACTAATTTGGATATTGGTATTTCTATTACCCTACCGGTTAAAATTATTGAACCTGGGATTGTAGTGGTTCCTGCTCAAGTGATTTCTTCTTTTATTTCATCATTAGTGAAAGATAGAAATATCACTATTAGTACTAAAAACCAAATACTGGAGATAAAAACTTCAAGCACTAAAACCAATATCAAAACTCTTCCCAGTGAAGACTTCCCGGTCATCCCAGAAATAGACGAAGATAGGGCTTTCTCAATGCCGGTCAGGGACTTTATTTTCGGTATAAAATCGGTTCTTTATGCGGCGGCAGTAGGGAGTATTAAGCCGGAATTATCCTCCATTTCCATAACATACGATGGGGAATTCTTGGTTTTCGCCGCTACGGATTCATTTAGGCTTGCAGAGAAAAAAATAAGGGTAAAAAAGATCCCGCATTTCAAACAAATCCTTATCCCTCAAAAAAATGCCATGGAAATAGTAAAAATTTTCGATAAGGGCGACGAGGAGATATCAATCTCCATAGAAGAACATCAAATTGCCTTACGGGTACAAAATATTTATCTGACATCACGTATTATTGATGGGGTTTTCCCGGACTATCGGCAGATTATTCCTAAAGAAGTCACTTCTAAAGCAGTTTTACTTAAGCAAGATTTAATAAACTCACTTAAGACTAGTCTTATTTTCTCTGATATCTTTAATCAACTTACTCTTAAGCTCTCTCCCCAAACCAAGAGTTTTGAGATTGAATCAAAAAATTCCACTATCGGCGAAAGTGTTCACACCGTTGAATCTATTCTCGAAGGAGACAATATCTCTATTAACGTTAATTACCGCTACTTCACGGACTGTTTCCAGTCCATTATGACAGACAGCGTTTCCCTTTCCTTTAGTGGTCAGGCTAAACCAATTATTATTCGAGGAGTAGGGGATGCCAGTTTTCTCTATCTCGTGATGCCCATGAATCAATCTTAAATGAGGGTGGTTGTCGTGGCCTGTATACCGAAATTATTGAGGGTGGCCCACAGCCCGACGCCATATTCCCAACTTAGAAACTGCGAATCACTTAAGGGGTTTTGAGGCATAGGGCCGCGTGGATTGTCTTTCTCTACCCAATAGAGAATAGAGTGAATGCCGCCGGTAGACCAATCGCCGCGCAAAATGGGTTTTAAATCACTAAGGTCCTCCGGTTCTGGCGGTATAAAAGTTTCAACGGGGAATTGAGGTAAAATCTGTTCCATATACTCATGCCAGAGAGGCGCAACCACGAGACCGGAGACCTTCCTCTCCATCGGGCGGTTATCATTGTTGCCTACCCACGCGCCTACGGTGAGATTGGGGGTGTAGCCGATAATCCAGGCATCGCGGTAATCGTTTGACGTACCCGTTTTGACCGCTACAGGACGAGTGGATATGTAGAGAGCAGAGTTTGCGCCGAAGCCCGGTGTTCGCGCCGCGTTGTCGGAGAGAATGTCGGTAATTAGGCGCGAGATATTTTCCGATAATACCCGGCGTGGAGATAGAGAGTGTCTGTCCACGATGTTGCCATCGGCATCTTCTACCAAGAGTACCGGATTATAGGGATTACGGATGCCGTCATTGGCGAATACAGAGTAGGCGGCAGTCATGTCAAGGAGAGAAACCTCTCCGCCTCCCAAGACCAAGGACAAGCCGTATCGACTAAGGTCATTGAGGGTTTCGATACCCATACTCTTGGCGGTTACTATCGAGTCGCCAATCCCGGCAAGATAAATAGCCTGAACCGCAGGAATATTTACTGACTGGGCGAGAGCGTTTCTAATGGTCATGGGGCCACGGAATCGGTCATCGTAATTGACCGGGGCGTAGCAGATATCGTCCGTAACGAAGTTATCGGGCGCACAGCCGGCGGCAAATTGAATGCGGGTGTCATAGAGAATTGTTTGATCGGTGTAACCCTTCTTAAACATAGTGGCGTAAATAAACGGTTTAAATGTGGAGCCGGGCTGGCGAAACCCGGTAGTAACGTTGAAGTTACCGTCAATCTCTTTATCAAAATAGTCACGCGAACCAACCATCATCAGAATATCGCCGCTTTTAGGATCGATGGCTACCATACCGTTGTTCTCGCCATCGAAATTTTCTTTGTTTATAGCACCGTATTTTCTCGATACTGCTTCAGCCTCCAACTGCATTGAATAATCAAGAGTGGTAATCACTTTAAAACCACTGCCCGCGACCACGTCCGCGCCATATCTTCTTGTCAAATAATCAATGACAAAAAAAACAAAATGCGGCGCCTTAATACTGCCGGTATTTTGTCTCGGCTTGAATTCCACTTTTTCTGCCACGGCCTTCTCATGCTCATCTTCAGAGATAAAATTATTGGCAAGCATTTCATGAAGGACCAAATCTTTTCTCGCCTCCAGTTCCGAAAGATTTGGGCCGTAGGGAGAATAATAAGTTGGCGCCTTTGGTAAAGAAGCGAGATAGGCTGATTCGGCTAAGGTGAGTCGGGAGGCCGGTTTGCCAAAGAAGCTCTGCGCCGCCTCTCCCAGACCGTAAATAGTTCCCCCATAAGGGATTTCGTTTAAGTAAAGAGATAGAATCTCGTCCTTGGTCAATACTTTCTCGAGCTTGATGGCTAGAATTAACTCCTTTAACTTTCTGGTGGGGGTTTTGTCCTTGGTAAGAATGGAGTTTTTGACCACTTGCTGGGTAATGGTTGAGCCGCCTTGGCTGAAAGAGAGGGTGCTGACGTTTACGAGCACCGCTCTTAGAAACGAAGTCCACTGAAAACCGTTGTGTGAGTAGAAATTTTTATCCTCGGCAGCAAGAGTGGCAGCTTTGGCATAGGGAGAAATATCTTCGAGTGGAACGAGGGCGCGCCTAACATCACTCGACATATCGTAAAGCAAGATTTCCCCGGTGCGATCGTAAATCTTGGTGGATTGATTGATTCTGCGCTCCGAGATATCCTCAAGGGCTGGAATACGGAGTGAAGCTACCCACAAGAAGAATAGGCCAGAGACAAATAGTCCCAGAGCCGCTATGGCCAGAAAGTGGTTTGAATGGCGGAGTTTTCTAATCATTTTGCGCCAGAAAACCCATTTTAACATATGTTAAGATACTTTCATGAATAAAGACATTGAAGAGCTTCTAACTCGTGGCGTAGCCGAAGTTATCGACCCAAAAAAATTGGCAGAGAAGCTCGCGTTCGGCAGGAAACTAAGAATAAAACTGGGCATTGACCCGACCAGTCCCAATATCCACATTGGCCGAGCCACCTTGTTATGGAAATTGCGGGCTTTTCAAGAGCTGGGACATACCGCTGTATTTATAGTCGGCGATGCTACCGGAGTAGTAGGGGATGCTTCCGATAAGGATGCGGAGAGGCCGATGCTGACCGAAGCGCAAGTAGAGACTAATATGAAAGATTATTTTAATCAGGCCTTCAAAATTCTTGATTCGGAGAAAACAGAAACTCATTATAATTCCGAATGGTTGTCAAAGTTGGGTTTTTTAGAATTGGCTAGAATGGCGAGCCTTTTTGGTTTGCATGAATTCGAGTCGCGAGAAGTTATTGCCAGGCGAATGAATACCGGGCAACGAGTCTCCTTTCACGAACTCTTGTATCCATTAATGCAGGGCTACGACTCCGTCGCCGTCAGGGCCGATGTGGAACTCGGTGGAACAGACCAACGCTTCAATCTCCTGACCGGTCGCCGTATCCAACCGCTCTATAATCAAGAGCCGCAAGACATCATGATGATGGATTTATTGGAAGGCATTGATGGCAGAAAGATGAGTTCGGCCTGGGGCAACGTCATTAATATTATGGACGAACCACATGATATGTTTGGAAAAGTCATGTCGGTGAAAGATGGTTTGATTGTTAAATACTTTGAATTGTGCACCAGAGTACCAATGTCAGAAGTAAAAGAGATTGCTTCCGATCTCGCGAACCGTAAACTTCATCCCAAGGAAACCAAAATGCGATTAGCCAAAGAAATCGTGGCTCTTTATCACGGCAAAGAAACTGCTGAGGAAGCGAAAAAAAATTTTGAAGAAACTTTCTCGAAGGGTGGTGTGCCAAAAAATATTCCTGTAGCAAAAGTTAAAGCGGGCACGCCTCTTGTTGAAACTTTTCTCGCACACGGTACCGTGTCTTCCAAATCGGAATTCAACAGATTGGAGAAAGCCGGGGCGATAGAAAAAATGCAAAACGGCGTTTACCGTATCGGCAAACACCGTTTTCTCCGTATCGAGATTCTCTAAATAGGATTGATATCGTCGAACGGCTCCTCATCGTCTTCTTCCTCTTCCGCCAACTCTTCAATGCTTTCCGCGTCTTCTAGCGGGTCGATTTTTTTCTTGTTGTCGACAAGCTCTTCATCAAGCTCATTACCTTCATCTTTAATGTCTTTGAGAAATTCCTCGTCCATGTTGCAAATAATATAATTTATTTAATGCACTTATTTGTATCAGATACCCTTTTTTGTTGCAAGGTGAGTAATCCCCAGGGCGATGGCATCCACCTCATCGTCGAGTCTTTTCGAGGGTCTATCGGGCAGATTGACCAGTTTTCTGACCATTGCCCCTATCTGGATTTTGTCCGCCTTGCCGTAACCTGTCACGGCTATTTTGATGGTCTGCGGGCCATATTCAAAGATTTCCATTTCCGCTCTGGCCGCTTCGTAGATAATAATACCCCTGGCCTCCGCTACCCCGATGGCGCTTGTGGTGTTGGTGTTGAAGAAAAGGGTCTCTATGGCCAAAACTTTAGGTCGCCATTTTTTTATGAGACTTTTTAAATTCTCTCCTATGAATAAGAGCCGCTTGGAGCGCGCCTCCTTTGAATCGGTTTTGAGGCATTGTGAGAACAAGAGTCTCGGCTTATCCCGTCCGGGCTCCATGACGGCCAAACCAATCCGGTCAAACCCCGGGTCAATAGCCAGTATAATTTCAGACCGCATTGGTATAGACATCCTGGACTTCGTCATTATCTTCGAGTTCCTCGATTAACGCTCCTAAAATTTTCCCATCTTTTTCCGAAAGAGGAATGGCGATATTTGGTTTCCATTCACTTCCTTCTCTAGTAAATGCCCAAGTGGCTGAACCGGGTGTGGCTAAAACAAAACCGTGTTTGGAAAGGATGAATTTAATTTCTTGGGCGGCCTTGTTGCGGTTGGTGGTCAGAGCCTCGATTATCACCGCCGAACCGGCGGGGCCATAAGTTTCGTAAGTAATAGCGTCGAGTGCCTCGACCGCCGAGCCAACACCCTTTTTGACCGCCCGTTCGATATTGTCGGCGGGCATATTATATTCGCGCGCTTTTTCCATTGCCGCCCGCAGAACGGGAGAAGTGATATCGCCACCGACCTGCCTCGAGGCGGTGGAAATAAGCTTGGCCATCTTGGAGAAAATCTTTGACTTGGCCGCGTCCGTCATCGCTTTCTTATTTTTAATCTTCGACCATTTATTATGTCCGCTCATTGCTCGTTAATTTACAGCAACTTCTTCTGGAAATTGGCCGGAAGAGTTTTGCCAAGATGAATATAGGCGTGGGCTGTCAGGGCGCGGCCGCGCGCGGTGCGTTCAATGAGGCCGAGTTGCAAGAGATACGGCTCGTTGAATTCCTCGATAGTGGCTTCTTCTTCCGAGAGCGCGGCCGCGAGGGTCGAGAGACCGACAGGGCCGCCGGCAAATTTTTCGGCGATGACTGCCAAGAGTTTACGGTCGGAAGGAGAAAGCCCTTTCTCATCTATGCCCAAAAGTTTCAGGGCTGATTTCACCGTTTCTGTATTAAATGTTTTTCCTTCCACTTGGGCGAAGTCGCGGGCGCGTTTGAGAAAATAGTTGGCGGTACGCGGAGTAAAACGCGAGCGTTTGGCAATTTCTTTCTCCGCTCCATTTTCTATCTTGACGCCAATAATTTTTGCCGATCGGCGCAGGATTTCCGCTATCTCATCTTCGGTGTAGAATTCCAAGCGAAATACTCCGCCCGAGAAACGACTACGCAAGGGTGAGGAAATCATCGCCACGCGCGTGGTGGCCGCAAGCAGGGTGAAGGGCGGCAGTTCCAACTGAATCGTGCGCGCCGACGGGCCCTTGCCGATGATGATGTCAAGCACGCCGGACTCCATGGCTGGATAAAGCACCTCCTCGACCGTTTTATTCAGACGGTGAATCTCGTCTATGAAGAGAATGTCGCCTCGGGCAAGATTGGTTAAGACAGAAGCGAGGTCACCGACTCTCTCTACGGCCGGTCCCGAGGTAATCTTAATGGCCCGACCGGTCTCCTTGGCTATCAAGTGGGCGAGGGTGGTCTTGCCGAGGCCCGGGGGGCCGTAGAATAGGACGTGTTCTGGTGGAACACCGCGTTCTGTGGCCGCCTGAATCAGGATTTTAAGATTATCTTTGACCGCTTTTTGACCGACATAGTCCTGCCAGTTTGAAGGTCTCAACTCATTGTCTAAAAACGAGGCGTATCCGCTCTCTTCCGCTACCCCTTTTTCTTTCGGCAGTTTACTTGACATAAAAAGTATTATGTGCTAGACTAGCGTTGAAAAAATTAGTTCTTATCCAGATCATAAATCTCTAAGCAACGTGTCCTTCGGGGCATTTGGACTTTTCTTTAAGGACGCTCTTGGTATCTTCACGGGTCTCTGAGGCCATCCTCGAAAGATTCGTTTAGTCCCGACGCAAGTCGGGGTGTTGCTTGGAGATTTATGCGCTGAATTTCAAGTCTCTCTCCATTATTCACGAAAAATATCTTGCCGCAACAATTATTCTATTGACTTCGGGCAGCGAGAGTTGCATGGAAGCTTGCTTACATGACAACCGAGCGAACCCGAAGACGGTTTATGAAACCGACGAAAGGTCTACCACACGGTCGAGTTCTTCAAGTGTGGTAGTACCCGTAAGCACCTTAATGACACCGTCTTCAACCAGAGTCAAAAGCTTCTGGCCCTTGGCCGCCTCACGGATATCTCGTTCGGAAGGATTGGTAATAACCGCTTTTTCTATCTCACCATCGACCAGAATCGCCTCATAGACGCCGATTCGACCCTTGAAGCCTAGGCCACTACATTCCGGACAGCCCACGACAGTCCACACATGTTCTCTTTGGACACCGTCGAGATAAGTTGAATCCGGGATATTCGCCAGCACTTTCAGAACTAGCTCTTTATTTCTACCCTCGAGAGGTATTTCTTTCTTGCATATTTGGCAGAGTTTACGCACCAGTCGTTGGGCAATCGAAACATTTAGAGCCGAACTTATCACTTTGGGGTTAACCCCGAGGTCAAGAAGCCGTGGGAAAGAACCCGCGGCGTTGTTGGTGTGAAGAGTGGAGAGCACCAAGTGGCCGGTCAGCGCGGCGTTGATGGCCACGGCGGCAGTTTCGTCATCGCGGATTTCTCCTACCATGATTACGTCCGGGTCCTGGCGAAGAGCGCTCCTTAAACCTTCGGCGAAAGTGTAACCCTTTTCAGCTTCCGCTTGCGTTTGCACAATGCCTTCGATGTGATATTCGATTGGATTCTCAATCGTAACCACTTTAATATCAGGCGTATAAATCTTTTTCAGAAACGCGTAGAGTGTCGTGGTTTTGCCGGAGCCGGTCGGACCGGTGGTAAGAATCATGCCGTTCGGTTTTCTGATTTCTTTCTTTAGGATTTCCAAGAGGCGGGGATGAATCCCGAGCGCTTCAAGTTCGACGGCAATGGTATTCGGATTGAGCACGCGCAAAACTACCGATTCGCCGTAGGGGCCGGGCAGAAGCGAAGTGCGCACTTCAATCTCGATGTCTGCGAGCTTAATGGAGAATCGCCCGTCTTGGGCTTTCTCTCTGACGTTGAGCCGGAGCTCGCTTATCAGTTTGATGCGGGACAGCAAGAGTTCAAATGTCTCGGAGTCGAAGTGGAGAATGTCGGTCAAGACGCCGTCAAGCCGGTAACGCAGGCGCAAGTCCTTCTCCTCCGGCTCAAGGTGTACGTCGGAGGCCTTCAAACTAATCGCGCCGGCCAAAATGATTTCCAAAATTTTTGAGATGCGATAAGCGCGTTTCATCGAAAGCACTCCCTCGATTAATTTCCTGACGTCTTCAAGCGAAGTAACCTTTCTGGTTATTTCGAGAATTTCTTCATTCGATATATCGAGGGCGCCAGATTTGGTTTCAAAAGAATATGAAAGGTCTTTATATCTCTCCCAAACTTTCTCAAGACTCTGGTGCGAGACCATAAAAATTTCGGGGTCGTAACCGCGCCGCTTTAAATCCTCGATAACCTCCATCGTTTTTTCTTTTTCGGGTGAGAGGACGGCCACATCAATTTTTTTATCCGTGGCATTGAAGACCGCGAGCTCGGCGGCGCGGGCGTCAGCCTCTTTAATCACGCGTAAGGCGTCAATATTTATAGGGTGGGCCGAGAGGTCGAGATAGGGAACGCCGTGGTGGCGAGAGAGGGTGGAGGCGAGTTCCTCCTCTTCCTTCTTGTGGAGTGCCCGCACCTGTTCCTCCTGTTTTTCTTCGTCAAAGACAACCATGACTACATTGTATCAGCTTCCGGCTTCCGGGGACTAGCTACTTGACTTTCTGATATTAACTATGGTATAATTAGAGTAGATAAATAACCAAGGAGGTTGTCATGAAAAGGCTCTTTTGGGTGGCACTTGTCGCGTTAGCGACTGGCGGGTGCGTGGCGGTGCCGATGGGGTCCTACGAGGGATCCGGCGGGTTCGTGTTTTATCAGGTCGGGGTCGCGGTGCGCGTGGTAAATAACTGCGCTCCGTTTCTCGATCTGGAGACGGTCAGCGGGGTGGTTGTGAAGGGGTTGCCATACGGCAGCTCCATTACCGTTCCATTGGTGTCTCAACCTCTCGGCGGCAGCAATCGAAGTTTGTTGTTGACTGCCAAGGGGTATGGGTCGAATCGAGAGTACCTCGGTTCGGTCACGGCCAATTTCTACGTGAGCACCTACGAAGGGTCACGTGGAGAGGTCTGGGAGGTTGACCGACTCAACCTCCCGCGAGGCCGCGGCGGCTG
>JBBDZK010000025.1:7093-8233 GCA_040900205.1 Parcubacteria group bacterium | reverse complement strand
CAGTAAAATTTACAGGACGAGAGCAATTCTCGTCCTGTTTTGTATAATACGGGCATGATGAAAGCTACTGTTGTCGGGCTACAAGGAGAGTTGGGTGCCGGTAAAACCCATTTTGTTAAAGCATTAGGACAAATGATGGGTATTAATGAGCGTATTGTGAGCCCTACTTTTGTCATAATAAAAAGTTACGATATGGATTGGCGCGGATTTAAAAAGCTCATACATATAGATGCTTACCGGCTAGAAAAAGAATCAGAACTTCTTAACCTGGGCTGGAATAAACTGGTCGAAAATCCTGAAAATTTGATTCTTATCGAATGGCCCGAGAGAGTGGAAAACATTTTACCGAAAGATGCCAAAAGAATTTTCTTCAAACATGAAATCTAATAAAAAACTTGTCTTGTTTGACGCGCACGCGATTATTCACCGCGCTTATCACGCTCTGCCGGAATTTGTGACGTCAAAGGGCGAGCCGACCGGGGCGCTCTACGGTTTATCCGCGATGCTTTTAAAAATTATCGGCGAACTCAAACCGGATTTTATGGCAGCTTGTTTCGATCTCCCCGGTCCCACTCATCGTCACGAGGTCTACGAGGCTTATAAAGCCGGCCGCGCCAAAACGGATGACAATCTGGTGTTACAACTTGAACGGGCCAAAGACGTTTTCACCGCGTTCGGCATTCCGATCTATTCCCACCCAGGTTTCGAAGCCGACGACATTATCGGCACTATTGTTGAAAATTTAAATAAAAATAAAAATATTGAAATTGTTATTGCCTCCGGTGACATGGATACGCTCCAACTCGTGGACGGCAAAAGAGTCCAAGTCTATACTCTCAAAAAGGGTATCAACGACTCCATTCTTTATAATGAGAAAAAAGTGACGGAACGCTTCGGCTTCCCGCCGAAACTCCTGGTAGATTACAAGGGTTTGCGCGGAGATCCTTCGGACAATATCGTGGGGGTCAAAGGTATTGGGGAGAAAACCGCCACCGCACTCATACAAGAGTTCGGTACTATTGAAAATATTTACAAAAATCTCAATAAGGTTAAATTAAGCGACCGTATAAAAAATCTACTTAAAGAAAACGAGGAAGAAGCGCTCTTTTCGAAAACCTTGGCGACTATTCGCACCGATGC
>JBBDZK010000025.1:0-6993 GCA_040900205.1 Parcubacteria group bacterium | reverse complement strand
AGAGAAAGAACTTTGTTTGGCGCTCTGGGTGATAGATTCAAATATCACCAATCCCACGCTCGAGGAAGTCTTCAGATTCACTAAGACGGATAGCCTTGAAAAAGCTAAAAAGGTTATTGAATCGGAGCTCGATAAGCGGAAAGTGAGGTACGTGTTCGAGGAGATCGAGAAGCCAATCATAAGAGTGGTTGAGGAGATGAATGATAGGGGTATTAAGGTTGATAAGACAATCTTAAAAAATCTTTCTTCGAAATATCACCAAGAACTGACGCGTCTCGAAGCGGCAATTTGGAAAGAAGCGGGAGAAGAATTCAATATCAATTCACCCAAAGTGCTCTCCAACATCCTCTTTAATAAACTTGGGTTGGCCGAGAAACATCAGAAGAAGACACCGACAGGCGCTCTCTCGACCAAGGAATCGGAGTTGGAAAAGCTGCGAAATAAACATCCGATTGTCGCCCTGATTTTGGAATACCGCGAGCTAGCCAAGCTCCTCTCTACCTATATTGATGCTATACCGCCCCTTTTGGACGAAAATGCCCGTCTGCACTCCACCTTTCTTCAGGCCGGCACGACTACTGGTCGCATGGCATCGAACAATCCCAATCTGCAAAATATCCCGAATAAAACTCTCCTAGGTCGGGCTATTCGCAACGCTTTTGTGGCGGAAGAGGGTTTCAAACTGGTCTCATTCGACTATTCGCAAATTGAATTACGGATTGCGGCGATACTCTCTAAAGACAAAAAGCTTGTCGAGATATTTAAAAATGGAGAAGACGTGCATTCGGGCGTTGCTATGCGTGTTTTCAAAGTGCCAAAAGAGTTGGTGGATAAGAGTATGCGCACGAGAGCCAAGACCATTAACTTCGGTATTCTCTACGGTATGGGAGTCAACGCCCTTAAAGCCAATCTTGGTGTCGAGCGTAAAGAAGCCGAGGAATTCTACAACAAATACTTCGAAACGTTTGCCGGACTGGCTGCCTATTTAAATAAAATAAAAGCCGAAGCCGGGCGGAAAGGGTATACGGAAACTTTATTTGGCAGAAGGCGTTATTTTGTCGGACTCAAATCTACCTTGCCTTATGTCCGGGCCCAGTCCGAGAGAATGGCCATCAACGCGCCAATTCAGGGCACGCAGGCGGACATGATTAAAATTGCCATGAAAAAAATCGACGAACACATCAGATCGGGGAAACAGGAAAATGAAGTGCGCCTTATCTTGCAGGTGCATGACGAACTGGTGTATGAGGTGAAAGATTTTTTGATAAATGAAGTTGCCAAACACTTTAAACAATTGATGGAGACGGTTTTGCCTGAAGAGAAAACTTTCGGTGTGCCTATTGTGGTTGAAGCTCAAGCCGGAGAAAATTGGGGCGAAATGAAAAAAATATGACGGAAGAATTTTATCACAAAAATATTTTCGGCACGGTAGTTGACATCAATCTTGGGGCAGACGAGGAGAGTGAATTGCCGCTGCTCGACAAAAAAGGCCAAGAGTTCAATATCTTCGCTCTCACTGATGCCGTCGGTGCTCGGAAGAAAAAAGAAGCCTGGATTCTTTATCAGAAAGCGCTTTCGGCCGGTGTTCGTGCGGAGGAAATTTTCTTTAAGATAGTCTGGCAGGTAAAGTCCATGCTAATCGCGCTTAAAACAAAAAGCGTCGCCGAAACTGATATGAAAGCTTTCCCGTACAGCAAGGCCAAGAGTTTCCTAAAGAATTTCAAAACCGAGGAACTTGAAAAGCTCTCGGAAAATTTGGTTGTCGGCTATTACCAAGCCCACCGAGGAGAGGGAGAGATAGAGACACTTATTGAGAAAATGCTTCTGAAGTTGTAATTCGACTCAAAAGTATTTTTAAGGTATATTTTTGAATACGTTTGCGCCCATAGCTCAGTTGGTAGAGCAGGTCCCTTTTAAGGACAAGGTCCGAGGTTCGATCCCTCGTGGGCGCACCGTTTAAAGTGGAATGTCGATGGCATAGGCGCCGGCGCCGGTCAATAAAAGGGATAGGGAGATGACGAAGATGAGGAGATAGAAAACCATATCGCGCTTGAGAATTTCGCGCGCTTGCCATTCGATATAGAGCTCGATGCCGGTAAAGATGGCAAAGGCCAAAGCCGCCACTTGCGTCCAAAGACCGACCAATAAGAGAAGCCCGCCTATTATCTGAAGCAGGGCATAGAGCGATAAAAATAAATCTGCCGGGCGTAAACCAAGCGTTTCAAAAGAAGTGAGCCATCTGTTTTTCTCGCTCCGAAATTTTAAAAACCCAAGGTCGATAAAGATTAGCCCCAAGAGCACGCGTAAAACAAAAGGACCGGCGAGCGAATACATCAGGAGGTCTGGAAACAGATTAAGCATGATTTTATGATAACATAAACAGGGCGACACCTGTGGCAACGGAGACGTTCAATGACCCTCCGGATTCTCCCATTGATATTTCCGTCACGGCATCCGAGGCGGCCAAGGTCTCTTCGGACACCCCGGTGACTTCGTTGCCAACGATAAGGGCGAACTTCTCCGGTTTTGGCAAACTCTTTATGTCTATGGCATTTGGGGTTTGCTCGAGGGCAATAATGTAAAATCCGTCGCGTCTTAAGTTGGCAATGACTGGTTTAATTTCTTTATGATATTCCCAGTTCACGGCATTTTCCGCTCCCAATGATACTTTGGCAAAATCTCGGCGTTTTCTGCCGAAACGATCCAGTGGTGTGGGTGTAGTGCCGACCATCATGATTTTTGAAACCCCGAATCTGTCGGCAGTGCGGAAGATAGACCCGGTATTCTCCACACTTCGTATATTCTCGAGTATTAAGACGCAAATTTTAGTTATCATTTGTACAATATTTGGTGAACGGGGCAGAAGTGGGCGCTACGCCCACCCACTCTAACCTTCTCAAGAACACCGGAACAGTGCTTTTTCTCGCATCCGGTCTTGTGTTTCCGGTAAGCGCGATGGTGATTCTGGAACTCGCCCTTTTCTCCCTTGATATTGCGGTAGTCGGACATAGAGTCTCCACCCAAATCGAGCCCCTTTTTTAAAGTTTCTTTGGTCGCCTCATACATCCGGCGCAGGCTTTTCTCCGGAATTTTGCCGACAAACGAGAGGGGATGAACTCCGGCACGCCAGAGAATTTCATCGGAGTAAATATTACCGATACCGGAAATCAAACTCTGGTCCATTAATACTTGTTTAATCCTACCCTTAGGCTTCTTTTTGAGCTGTAAGCGAAAAGCTTTAAGCCGAAAGCTTGGATCTAGCGGTTCCGGACCCAGGCGTTCAAGATGCAGAGATTTTTCCAGTGCCGCCGTTTCCACAAGCGTTACCTTGGCGAACTTACGCATATCTGATAGTGCCAAGTGCTTGCCGTTATCGAGTTTGAAATTAAGCCGAACGAACTTGGCCAGAGGACGGTCATAGACGAAGTGCCCCGTCATTTTCATGTGCGTGAGAATAGTCACTCCACTCGACAGATGAATTAGAATATTTTTGGCGCGCCTTTCTGCTTTAAGAATTTTCTGGTTCCTAACCTTCCTTTTGAAAAGTGCGAAAAATTTTGGATCTTTGATATTGTCCTTACCCGCGTGGTACGAGCTGTTGTAACTCGTTTCGACATCGACAATCTTCCTGCCCTTGACCGTTTTATTTAACCCATCGACAGTGGTTTGAACTTCCGGCAGTTCAGGCATGTTGGGACAAGAGCTTCAACGCCGCTTTGACGCGCTCACTCGCTCCCTCTACCTCTTTGGGCACTCGTTTTAGAGCTTCGCGGGCATCACGCTCTTTGTAACCAAGCGAGACAAGCGCTTCAAGCGCGTCGCCTTCGGAGCGCAAATCACCACCTCTATCTTCTTGGGTGATTTTGAGCTTGTCTTTTAGTTCGAGCACAATCTTCTCGGCATTTTTCTTGCCGATACCGGAAACTCGCGTCAGATACGTGGTGTCTTCACTGGCCACTGCTTGTCGGAGCATCGAGGGAGTGGCGACATTTAAGATACTAAGAGCGCTTTTCGGGCCAATGCCGGATATGGTAATCAGAAGCTCGAATGTGTCGAGAGTTTCTTTGTCCGGAAAGCCAAAGAGTTCAAGGGCAGTCTCTCTGACTACGAGATGTGTCCAGAGAAAAATAGGAGAGCTCGGCGTGATTTCAAGCGCCGTCTCGGTAGTGACCAAGACCTTGTAACCGACACCTTCAACATCTATTACTAGAGCGTTTAGGTCCTTATATCGGACGGTTCCGGAGAGACAGGCAATCATGTTGTCATTATAATGCAAATTCTGCTAAGATGCTCCCATGTCAATTACCCGAGGAGCCAAGAAGGCCCACAGAAGCTCGCAAAACAAGCGGGGGTTCAATTTGCGCCGTAAGAATAAAATTTCTCGGGCTATAAAATCCCTCAAGAAACTCGTCGCCTCCGGCAAGAAAAAAGAGGCCGAGACGATGATGCGCGAAGTCCAGAGCGCGCTCGATAAGGCAGTCAAAAGCAAGATGCTGAAGAAAAATACCGTGGCCCGCAAGAAATCTCGCCTTTCAAAACTAATTAAAAAGCTTTCCTAGTGCTCCCAGTACCGTCGTGCTGAGAGACTACGCTCGGAAATAAGAAAAAGAATTAATTCTTTTTCTTGCTTCACTCGCTTGTGCTCCCAGTAGGAATCGAACCTACATTTTAACTTCCGCAAAGTTATGTCCTATCCATTGAACGATGAGAGCGGCAACGCGATTACATTATCACACGCTACCTAGAATCCCAAGTATTCCAGGACACGCTCGATTAACGGCAGGGAGTGAAATTCTTCCGGCAAAAAACGGGAAAGGTTTTCGCGCAGCTGTTCCACATCGACACTGTCGCCGAGCGGCACAATGATAAGAGGCATAAAGAGTTTCTCGGACCGCAGGATGATTTTTTTGTGCGGATGCTCCGTATCTATCCAGAAAGACTGAAGAGTTCGGTATGGATAACGAACCTTACCCCGAATGACACCCTTCTCATCTACGACTATATGTAATGTACTTGGCGGACGGTTGGCAAAGAGTGAAAGTGCGAAAGCGCCGATGAGCACCAAGATGCCGAAAATAATGTTGCCGAAGATGACAGAGGCAATGGCCACGGAGACAGAAACAATGCCTACCGCCCAGAACCAGTCCGGATTCCTTTGTCTGTGTTCATACTCATGGGCGTCCCACTCTATTTTAAATAATGGTTGCGGCATAGGTAATAAAATTGTATCATAAGGACAATACTGTATATAATCTCTTTTTATCATTTAACTTACTTAAATCAATATGGTTGAACTAATTGCTTATTCGGTGCTTATCATGCTTGCCTCGTTAGTCGGTGTTTTCTCCGTGTGGCACAGGGCAGGGCAGATCATTGAGCGCCACTTGAGTCTCTTGGTCAGTTTTTCCGCGGGAGTTATTATCATTATTGCCTATCAATTGGGCGTAGAGGTGGTAGAACACTCGGATAGCCTCGGCTCCGGATTGGTCTGGATAGTCGTCGGAGTGCTTGCCGTCTGGTTCTTGTTTAAATTTCTACCCTCCTCACACCATCATCATGACGGAACGCTCGAGACACATCCTCATTCAAGGCTCGATGCCCGACGAATCATGGCTAGTGACGCTCTTCACAACCTGGGAGATGGTATTCTCTTGGCCGCATCTTTCACTGTGAGTTCTTCGCTTGGCACGCTCGCCGCTTTAAGTATTTTTGCCCACGAGCTGGTGCAAGAGATGTCGGAATTTTTTGTTCTCCGGCAGGCAGGCTATTCGACCAAAAAGGCTCTTGTCTTGAATTTCGCGATTTCTTCCACCATTCTTCTGGGTGCCTTGGGCGGATTCTTTTTGCTGGAAGTTTTCGAGGTTCTCGAAATCCCTCTTTTGGGTCTGGCTTCCGGCGCCTTTCTGGTAGTTGTTTTCCACGATCTTATTCCCCATTCGGTCAGAGCTTCAAGACACGAGAATCTTTACTGGAGACATTTACTCTGGTTTCTTATAGGACTGATTTTCATGTTCACCGTAAACGCCCTTATTGGACATTGAAAATAGGCATTTCGATAAAATGCGGTGATCTCGGGTTAAGTACCCCGTGAGTGAGGCATCGTAAGGGTATTTTAGCATCTTTGAACACTCTGGATTGAGGTACTCGGGTCGGGGTCTAAATTAAGAACTTTGCAGTTCCTTCGTCTAATGGTAATATGAACCATATGCCGATTGATTGGTCAAAAATCTATTCTAAATACAAAGGTCTTTGGGTTGCGTTGAAAGACGATTATAAGACTGTGATAGCTAGCGGGAAAACTGCTGAAGATGTCTTAAGGCTTGCAGAAAAAAAGGGTTTTTCTGACCCATTTTTAACCAAAGTACCAGAGAAACTCGTACCGTTTGCTGGTTAACCTATCGATGAAGTTTTCTTATATGAAATTAGGGCCGAATATTTATCGCCCTATTTTGCCTTTTCATATTTCTTTTCAAGAGAGTAGGTCTATTAAATATTTTGGGCTTGTTGACTCAGGAGCAGACTTCACTTACATTGCGGGCGAGCTCGCACCATTAATTGGTATTAAGAATATTAAGTCTGGAAGAGAAGGCGCTGTTACTGGAATTGGTGGGAAGGCGAAAGTGTATTTTCATCCTGTGACAATAAATATCGGTGGACATGATTTTGATATTGAAGCTGGATTTACCACCGATGCTACTATTACATCTTTTGGCTGTGGTTTGTTGGGCCAAGTAGGTCTTTTCGATTACTGCACAATTAAGTTTAGTCGTAGAAAATTCGAGATGGAGATCAATCTAGTTTCGGAGGGGTTGGTGCGTAGAAAAAACAGATAAAGTTTCGACGTATAGTCTGGTTAAGTGCCCCTGTAGTGAGGCCGTGTAAGGGTATTCTAGCTCATTTCCAAGCCGGCCGCTGAGGTACTCGGGTCACTCCGATACTAAATGTTTCTTTATAAAAACACGCCCAGAGCCAGACTTCAAATACTTTTCAAAC
>JBBDZK010000024.1:8387-20348 GCA_040900205.1 Parcubacteria group bacterium | reverse complement strand
ATAAGAAAAAAAAGGTAAAGTAGGGTGGCCGCCGGGATAGCTCAGTTGGTAGAGCGGGGCTTTTGTAAAGCTCAGGTCGGAGGTTCGAGTCCTCTTCCCGGCCCCAAGATTTGACTTTCAGAAGTTATGCACAGGTTTCTTTCTTGAATTTGTGTCTTATAATACTCATACCTTTAAAAATGCAAAAATTCATCTCCATCACGAGCAACAATATAAGCAAGCTTAACTCAAGCTCGCTTAAGCAAGATTACGAAGATAAAAAATACTGGGGGTTAGAAACAACCATTGATCTTTACAATTGCGACCCGGAAACTATTCGCAATGCGGAGAAAATAAAAGCCTTCGTGATAGAACTTTGTGACCGTATCGACATGAAGCGTTTCGGGCAATGTGTAGTAGTAAACTTCGGCGAGGAACCGCGGGTTTCCGGATTTTCTATGACACAGCTAATAGAGACGTCTTTAATCTCAGGCCATTTTGCCAACCAAAGTAATGCGGTTTATTTAAATATTTTTTCCTGCAGATATTTCAGCCCCGAAGTGGTGGGTGAGTACGCCAAAGAGTTTTTCGGAGCAAGTAATTACATTCTTTCCGTTAACCTTAGGAAGTAGCCGTGGAGACATTCAGTCAGTTAATCTTCGGATAGCGGGCACCGTCTTCTCCAAGTCTTCCATAGAATGAAAACCGTACAAAGTTTCTCCATTGATAATTATGGCTGGTAGGTTCGAATCAACTTTGTAGATAGAGATGAGAGTCTTGATGGCGCCGATATCGAAGTGATAATCAAACGAATATACCCGCAAGTCCGGATATTTATCTCGCAGTGCCGTTAAGACAAAGCCCATTTTCTGGCAGTCTTCGCAGGTATCTTCGGTGGAATAGAAATAAAGGATAAAGGTTGGTCTGATACCGCATTTCTCCGTCAGTCGTTTCATCAGGAGATAGTCCTTAATTTCCAGCAAGAAATAAGAGCGTTTCAGATATTCCACATCTTCGGCGTCAAATCCGGTCTGATCTTCCGCATAAGAAAGTTTTTCTCCGAGCGAGCCTAGCTCTTTAGACAGGAAACCGGGACCAATATCCTTACAGGAGGTTTCTTCAAGAAGGGCGAATTGGGTCTCCGATGAGAGAATGTCGAGGGCCACGCGATTCTCGATAACGCGAACATCCTCAAGCTTCTTCTGACTTAGGGCATTCGACACGAATATCGCCGTACCGAAAATGATGGCCGTGATAACAAAGGCAATAATATATTTTCTTGAATCTATCATTATCTCCAACTTATCCGCCTCCTAAAGACGGTACTGAACACCGCCTTCGTTAACCACAAAGGTACAATGAAAATATAAAGTACGAGGTAATAGAAGACGCCTCGCGTGAATCTCGCTTTACCATCGGCCATTTTGACGGCCAGGTATAAGATAACAAAGGTGAGCAAAACAGCGGTCAATACCAGAAATGGCACAACCCCGGTACTGACAAAAAACCAGTCGAAAGAGGGAAATGCGGACTGCCAATTAAATCCCACGGTCTGAAATTTAAGCAGAGTATCAAGAGCTCTGGAGAAATTATCCCAAAGTATGTGGCCGACAACATAGAGAGTAGAGAAGATTGAAATAGTGGCGATAGGGAGAATGAGAATGCCGATGTGGCCATATTTTTTATTGAAAAACATCTCGCGGTAGTCTATGACGTTATTCAAAAAGCCGTATGTCCAGCGTACTCTCTGTTTATATAATGCCGGGAGATGCAGGGGTGTCGTGGTGTAGACATGGGCACCGTGGGAATTGACGATTTTATAGCGATTTTTCTGCAGACGCAGAGCCATTTCCAGGTCTTCGGTCTGGTGTCCCTGACTATAGCCGCCGAGTTCCCGAAATACCCGCGTACGAAAGATGGAGAAGGGTCCTGGCGTAATATAGAGCGCCCCTAGAGAAGAGAGCATCCGGCGCAGGAAAATGCCCCAGCTGTACTCGATCTTCTGGACATACTGTAGAATAGTTTTTGGCTCATATACTTTAATGGAAGGGGTAACGGCCATGATTGTAGTGTCGTCAAAAAATGGCACGATCTTCTTGAGAGCATCCGGATTGACAAAAGAATCGGCATCAAGACACCCCACCAGTTCACTTTGAACATGCTCTAAAGCGAGATTCAGCGCGGTATGCTTGCCGCCATTCTCTTTCGATAGAATGGTGACTTGGGAATGATTCTTAAATTTAGAAAGTTCTTTAAGAGTCCCGTCATATGAACCGTCATCCACGACTATTATAGAAAGTTTGTCTTTGGGATAATCCAGATCAAAAAGCGACCGCATGGTGCCTGTGACGGTACGCTCTTCATTAAAACATGGCACGATGATAGTTACGGTCGGAAATCGTTCGATATTATTGCTAAGATGCTTGGCTTCGAACTTTAATTCTTCCCGCACCTCAAGATAGGTAATGAGAAGAAAAACCTCAAAAAAAAGAGAGATGAAAATGGAGCAATATAGAATAAGCGTTTGAATTTCAGCCATTTGCGAGAAAACTGGCTTTACCATACCATATAAGATAATGCTTGAAAACATAGCCATACGGTCAGAGGAAGAAGAGCGATTACGGAAGATGTTGGAGACCAAAAGCGATGCCGAGTCCGAACGTCTGAAACGGTTTTTGAATATGCCCGATCTTTCTCGAATGCCGGCCAGTCCTCTCCATGAAATCGTCAACCGCACTCTTGGGGTCAAAAGTCTCAAAGGATTTGATATTATTAAAATACCGGAAATCATCTCCACCGAGATTCTATTCGACCTGTTCAACATGCCACCGGGCCATCCCGCGAGAAGCAGGTCGGACACTTACTATGTTGATGATAATCATGTATTGCGGACTCATGATACCGTGTTTTGGTATTACTATTTAAAGCATCCGTCTATCAAAGAGAAAATCAAGAATAACCAGTCTTTTGGAGCCATCTGCTTCGGTAAAGTCTACCGTAAGGACGAGATTGACCGCCGCCATATGAATGTTTTCCACCAGATGGGCGGCTTGTTTCTCGCACCAGACAGCCAAAAAAAAGTCACGCCAGATGACTTGAAAAATGTTTTATCGGAAATAGCGCGAAGTATTTTCGGCCAAGATGTGAAATTCCGATTTTACGACCATAATTTCCCTTATACCGACCCGAGTTTCGAAATGGAAGCGGAGATAAACGGCCAATGGATTGAGATGCTTGGGTCAGGTATGCCACGAAAGACTGTCTTGGCTAATTTCAACCTAGAAGGTTACAACGGCTGGGCTTTTGGCTTCGGTCTGGAGCGACTGGCTATTGCTTCCATGGCTCTACCCGACATCAGACTCTTGTGGTCAGAAGACGAGAGAGTTAAAAAACAGCTGGTACTTGGCAATAAATTCAAGGAGGTCTCCAAGTTCCCCCCGGTCGTACGGGATATTTCTTTCGTCGTAGACAAGGACTTCGTGCCTAATGATTATTTTGATGTCATTCGAGACATAGGGGGAGATTTGATAGAACAAGTGGAACTTATCGATAAGTATGAAAATGTCGAGAAATTCGGGGCGGGAAAGTTGAGTTACACTTTCCGCATCATTTATCGCAGTTTAGGAAGAACACTAACAAACGAGGAGGTCAATACCTTACATGCCAAATTAGAAGACAAAACCACTTCTGATTTCGGGGCCGAAATACGTAGGGTGTAGACGGTTTAAATACCTTTCTTTTGAGGTCTATTTGTGCTAAAATAGACGAAACAAACGTATATGCCGAAAGGTAAAAAAGCCAGTAATTACAGCGCGGAATCCATTACCGTTTTAGAAGGCCTGGAGCCGGTCAGGAAGCGCCCCGGCATGTATATCGGCACCACCGGCCCTGACGGCCTCCATCACCTTGTGGTAGAGATTTTCGACAACTCTCGCGACGAGGCCATGGGCGGCTTCGCCGACGATATAGAAATTACTCTCTTACCCGATAATCGCGTACGCGTGGTCGATAACGGCCGAGGCATCCCGGTTGATATCCACAAACAAACCAAGGTCTCTGCTCTCGAGACCATTATGACCACCTTGCATGCCGGCGGTAAGTTTGGTGGAGAAGGATATAAAATATCGGGAGGACTTCATGGTGTCGGCGGCTCGGTGGTCAATGCCCTTTCTATCTACTGTCGAGCCGAGGTGCACCGAGACGGTGGCATCTATGTCCAAGAATACAGCCAAGGCAAGAGAAAGGGCGTAGTCAAAAAAATTGGCAGCTCCAAACTCCACGGCACCATTGTCACTTTCCAGCCAGACCCGGCCATCTTTCCAGATACCAATTTCAACTTCGAGCGCATCGCTAACCACCTACGTCAACAGGCTTATCTGGTAAAGGGTCTTAGAATATCGGTTTTAGATGCCAGAGCAATCTCTAAGATAAATGAGGGTGATGTGTTTTATATACGAGAACTGGGATTAGATGTTCCTTCCATGTCTTTTTACTTTGAAGGCGGGCTCGTGTCGCTTGTGCGATTTGAAAATGAGCACAATAAACCGATACACAAAAATATTTTTTATGTAGAAAAGAGTGCCAACGGCAATGATTACGAAAATGTCGAGGTGGCTCTCCAATACGTTGACGACATCACTTCCCGCATCTTGCCTTTCGCCAACAATATTTATACGGCTGAAGGTGGTACGCATATAACCGGCTTCAAGACCGCCCTGACCAGAAGTCTGAACACTTATGTGAGAAAAAATAATTTGGTTAGCGAGAAGGAGGACAACTTTACCGGTGACGATGTCTTGGAAGGTCTGACCGCCGTAATCTCAATCAAACTGCGGGAAATCCAGTTTGAAGGACAGACGAAAGCCAAGCTCGGCAGCGTGGAAGCCCAGAGCATGGTTACGACCATCTTCGGCGACGCTTTCTCCACTTATTTGGAAGAAAATCCTGAAGACGCCCGCGCCATAATCCAAAAAGTTGTGCTCGCCCTGAAAGCTCGCAAGGCCGCCAAAGCGGCTAAAGATTCTGTCCTGCGCAAGGGTGCGCTTGAAGGTATGACTCTCCCCGGCAAGCTCGCCGATTGTCAATCGCACTCGGCGGAAGAATCGGAACTCTTTATCGTGGAGGGGGATTCCGCCGGCGGTACAGCCAAGCAGGGCAGAGACAGACGCATTCAAGCTATCCTGCCGCTCCGCGGTAAAATTCTCAATATCGAACGAGCGCGTCTCGACAAGATGCTCGGAAGCGAGCAAATCAAGAACTTGGTAGTGGCTTTCGGCACAGCGATAGGGGACACTTTTGACATTACCAAACTTCGTTATCACAAAATTATTATTGCTACCGATGCCGATGTCGATGGCGCGCATATCCGAACTCTCTTACTGACACTACTCTATAGATTTTTCCGCCCTCTCATCGACTCGGGTTACATCTACATCGCCCAACCGCC
The DNA here is from genome assembly GCA_040900205.1 of Parcubacteria group bacterium. Lineage (GTDB taxonomy): Bacteria > Patescibacteriota > Minisyncoccia > Phycocordibacterales > Zambryskibacteraceae > UBA5004. The sequence continues at coordinate 14,923 of JBBDZK010000024.1, read as the reverse complement.
GCTCTATAAAATTAAGAAGGGTAAAGAAATTATTTATGTTTATTCCGACGAAGAGAAAAATCGAAAAACCGGTGAAGGAGCCGATATACAGCGCTACAAAGGTCTGGGAGAAATGAACGCCGAAGAACTCTGGGAGACAACCATGGACCCAGAGAAAAGAATTCTCAAACAGGTAGCGGTAGAAGACGCCAGAGAGGCCGACCGTATCTTTGACATCCTTATGGGCAGTGATGTGCCTTCTCGTAAATCATTCATACAGTCTAATGCCAAGAAGGCCGTTGTAGACGTCTAAAAACCGGAAAATAACAAGCCGAAAGTCTCGTTCCACCAAAGGCGGGACATTTTTATTGTGGGGATAAGTAGGGGATAAAAAGTGGATAACTTAAGTGGCGTTGTGGTTAGTGGTGTTATAGAATGTTTGCTAGTGGGAAATTGTGGTATCATGAAAAAACAATGTTTATCGGCGAGTACACACATACAGTTGACGAGAAGAATCGTTTCTCTTTGCCTGCCAAATTCCGAAAAGCTCTCGGCGGGAAAGTTGTTGTTACTCGAGGCAAAGATCATTGTCTTTTTCTCTACCCCCACAAAACCTGGGTTCAAATCTCCGAAGAGGTGGGAAAACTCGGGCATGTAGGAAGCGACCATCGCTACGCGCGATTCACTTTCTCCGGTGCATCTGAAATCGAGATTGATTCTATAGGCAGGATTCTTATACCGGAATTCTTGCGGGAATTCGCGGAACTGAAGAACCTGATTGTCATCACCGGTGTCCACAATAGAGTGGAGATCTGGAATGACAAACACTGGGCAACCTACAGAAGAAAGCTTGAATCAGAGTATGCCTGACTTCGCTACCCCCTTCGCACAAGGCTTCGGAGGGTCAAAGAAAGCTATGTCGGGCAAGCATAAACCTGTTCTTTTACACGAAAGTATTGAGGCCCTGGGTCTAGAAGCTGGAGAAGTCTTTGTCGATGCCACATATGGAGGCGGGGGACATAGTCTGGAAGTGAAGAGACGGTTCCCGACAGTTGAGGTGATAGCCATTGACGAAGACCCGAAGGTAAACGCAACCACGGCAAACTTCAGAGACTTGGATAAAGTCGTAACCAAAAAAGTTGACGCTATCCTCTTCGACCTCGGCATCTCTTCAGACCAACTTGAGAGTTCCGGTAGGGGATTCTCATTTCTGAAAGATGAACCGCTCGACATGCGCATGTCGGGTAAGGGGCTAACAGCCGCCGACATTTTAAACTCCTGGAGAGAGCCGGCCATTGAGCTCGTCCTACGCGGCTTCGGAGAAGAAAGATTCTCGAGAAAAATCGCGAGAGCGATTGTGGAGAGAAGGAGGCTCAAACCATTCCAGACAACCTTCGAACTTGTCGAGGCGATACTCGCGGTTAAGCCCCGGAGGTGGCGGGATAAAATTCATCCTGCCACCAAAACTTTCCAAGCCCTCCGGATTGCGACAAACGAAGAACTGACAAGTCTCGAGCTGGGGCTGGAGAAAGGTTTCCGGGCTCTCCGGCCAAACGGTCGATTGGCGGTTATATCTTTCCATAGCCTGGAAGATCGGATAGTCAAGAATTTTTTCCGAGACAAAATCAAAGAAAAGGTTGCGAAACAAATCACCAAAAAGCCCATCGTCCCGAGCGCCGAAGAAGTCGAGGGCAATCCGCGCTCACGTAGCGCCAAGTTACGAGTCATTGAGAAAAATGAGTAATAAAACAAGAACAATTTCATACGACCAGCGAGCGCACTTTTTCTGGACTTTAATGGCTGTTTCAATGCTCTCCTTTTTCATCTACATCTATGCCGTCAATGTTACCGCGAGAAACATCGTCGTGAGGCAAGACTTGGAAAAGCAGATGGCGGACATATCAACCAATCTCAACTCGCTTGAATTTACCTATATTGAACTTAAAAACAACGTTACTATGGAACTCGCGTATGACCATGGCTTTCGGGAAGCGAAGTCTCCGCTCTATGTCTCTCGCACCCGCCCAGCCTCTCTCTCGTTCAATACACTTAGCCGTTAATAACCGATAAGAATTATGCGCGGGTCCAAGAACAGACTGCGTCTCCTCTCTCTTTTCGTCATTCTCTTTGCCATCTTACTTGTCAGTAGGCTCTATTTTATACAAATTGTATCGGGAGAAAATTTCGAGGCCAAAGCGGAACATCAATACGTTGCCGGGATAAATTATTTCGATCGAGGAGCAATCTATTTCACTACCAAGGATGGCGCCTCGGTGCCGGCGGCCACAATCAGACTCGGGTTTATTCTCTACATTAATCCCGGTATCTTGAGCCAACACGACAACTTGGAAGAAATTTATGAGACTGTTAACGCCATCACCCCAATCGATAAAGAAGATTTCCTGACCAAAGCGGGAAAGCGTGATGACCCTTACGAAGTGTTGAGTAGGAAACAATCCGCCGATGTGGCGGATAAAATCAAGGCGCTTAAAATCTCCGGCCTCTCCGTCGCCAGGGAAAGATGGCGTGTCTATCCCGGCGGGACTATAGCGGCGCATACGGTCGGTCTCATCGGTTTTAACGGCGATATACTCGCCGGCCGTTACGGACTGGAACGCTTCTACGAGAGCGTGCTCAAGCGAAGCGGGGACAATGTTTTCATCAACTTCTTCGCCGAAATTTTTTCAAATATAAAGAAAGTGGTTAGTGAAGATGAGAGTCTCGAGGGAGATATCATCACCACCATTGAACCATCGGTCGAAGTTTACCTCGAAAGCGAATTAAAGAAGGTCACAGAAAAATATTCTTCAGACTTTACCGGCGGCATAGTGATAAATCCCAGGACAGGAGAAATATATGCCATGGCTCTTACCCCAACCTTCGACCCGAATTTTCCGCAAGGCGAGCGTAATTCGAATGTTTTTAACAACAGATTAATAGAAGACCGATATGAGATGGGTTCGATCTTGAAGGCTCTGACGCTCGCGGTCGGTATTGACTCCAACGCTATTACGGCGAGAACAACCTACAACGACCCCGGTTGCCTAACCCTTAATACCAGAACTTTCTGCAACTATGACGGCAAATCCCACGGCTCCGGTCTCTCAATGCAGTTCGTACTCAATCGGTCGCTCAATACCGGAGCCGCCTTCGTAGTCTCTCGTATGGGAAACTCCAACTTCAACAACGCCATGCTCGCTTTCGGCCTCGGTACTACCACCGGCATAGATTTGCCAAACGAGGGCAAATCTCTGGTCTCGAATCTTAAAACCAACCGCGACCTTGAATCGGCGCAAGCTTCTTTCGGCCAAGGCATTGCGCTTACCCCCATCATTACCGTGCGCGCTCTCTCGGCTTTGGCTAACGGCGGCACGCTCATCACTCCTCACTTGGTTAAAGAAATTAAATATAAACTGGGTCCGACCAAGACTCTGACCTACCCTCCGAAAGAAGAGAGGGAGCGCGTCATAAGCGAAGAGACCTCGGTGGAAATTTCACGCATGCTCACCGAAGTGATGGACCGTTCTCTCCGCGACGGTCGGGTGAGGTTCGATAACTACAGCATTGCCGCCAAAACCGGCACCGCTCAAATAGCCAATCCAACGAGTGGGGGATATTACGATGACCGTTACCTCCACTCCTTCTTCGGCTACTTCCCATCATATGAACCGGAGTTTCTGGTCTTCCTCTACACTTATTATCCGAAAAACGTGCAATACGCATCGGAGACCTTGACAGACACGTTTATAAATATTACAAAGTTTCTCATCAATTACTACAATATCCCGCCAGATAGGGAAGTGCCACCGGCAGCGCGGCCGTAAAAATCTATAGCCGTGACAATGTATGCTCCGCATGCGAATCTATGTGAGCCACAATAATTTGTTTTCCGTCGAAAACAAATTTTCCAGCCCCGGACTCGTCTGTTTTGTTTGCTAACAAAACATGACTCCGTCTTCATAAATCGCCCGCAGATGAAGCAGTTCATCTGCTTTCTGCGATTTATGACCTCACGGAGAATCGGACTCCGGTTCCGAGCTTGAGAAGCTCGTGTCCTAACCACTAGACGATGAGGCCGTCACGATATATTTCCACAAAATTTACTACGGGGCAAGGAAGGTCTGTTTCTATCCCGTTTACGGAGCGACCATATCGACATCGCAGACACCGCTAACGCAGGCCAGTTCGGCTTTCCGGTCAAGCTCGTCAGAATCTTCATAGGTCACAATTTTTGAGAAATCAATATGTTCAAATCGTTTAAGCATCTCTTTGTATGTCTTCTCATCAATGGCTTCATACGGTGCCAGTTTATAGACGTGACTCTCGCGCGGCAGAAAGGCCAAGCCGCCGACGATATCCCAATTTTTATAAATCCAATTTGCCACGTCTATCCATTCATCATCGCCGATGGAAATAGTGGTGGAAGGATTGTGCTCCGTAAAATTCTCTTTAACCATCTTCCAGTATTCCAGCTGTTCAATCGCGCTTTGATCATTTTTAAATACGGCGCGGTCTTGAGCTTTCACTGGGAAATCCAAGACGAAGGTGGTGGCATTTTCCATGGTTTGGCCGACTTCAGGATGATACGGCACGCCCTGGTCGCGAAGCATTTTGAAAAGTGAGTCGGTATTGGAAATACGTACGCGTCGGATATAGAAGGCAGAATGTCTCGGATGAATACCAGAAGAAGAATCGACTGTTTGAGAAAGATTCCCCGATGGTTTGACGCAGGTCACACAGGTGGACTGATTGATACCAAAGCGCTTGGCATACACTTTATTTATTCTGATGGCTTCGTCACGCAATTTTCGCATGACTGCCGGTTTTCGCACGGCAGGACAATCCCACTGACCGGTGATGGAGACGCCGAGCAGAGCTTCCTTGGCACAATTCTTACGCCACTTTTTCGAAAGATAGGGGAAATTTGTGAGTGACGCCTGATACGTCCCGAGAATAGTGGCGATATTGAGTTTGCGCAAAAGAGTGGCTTCCGTATCTTCTACACGCGCCACAATTTCCGATAAATTACAAAATTGTTTGGATTGCAAAATAATCTCTCCGCACGGATTGCCTCCCCAGCGTGGCATCGTCTCCGGCGTAAACTGGGCCAGACGACGTTTGGGTAAGGTGAACTGCAACCCACCGCGATTGTAAATGCCCCGCTCGCCGGAATTAGATTTCATAAGCGCAAGCCACTCATCCATGAATTCAACATTTGTCGGTTTAATCTCATAGACGGCGGAATTATTGGCGAGCATTCGCTGGGGGTCTGTGTGCCAAAATTGTCCCTTCTTGGCGTCACGAATCGCATTGTCTTCCAAGTCGGAGAGCGAAATCATGGCGCTTCGACGGACGCCTCCGGCGACAACAATATTGCCTATTTCACAGATAATATCGTGGGCATCAATGTTTTCCAGTCGCTTACCTTGTCGGGCAAGCATTTTTCTTCTAGTAAAGGTGAGGAGTTCACGTAGTGGCTCTGGTCCCGATGACTTGCCCCCCATGGTTTTAAGCCGCGCCCCGGCAGGACGAAGCTCTGAAAGATCAAAATCAATATCCATACCGCCCGCCCAGGTCTCCATGCCCAAGGTGAGAGCATCGCACCAACCTTCTTTACTGTCGGGCACAACGAAGGTCGGTAGTTTTTTGCCGGTCTGGCGTTTGATTTGCGGCAGCTTCTGAATATTTTCACTTTCAACCGACCAGCCGGCACCGGTACCGGACATAGAGATATACATAATCTCGGAAAAATCACGAAAAGTTTCCGGCGCAATATAAGAACAGTTGTACGCGCAGACATTGTTAACACGCGCGGCCATACCCGCAAATTGTAAAAGTCGCATGGACGGCATGGCTTCTTGTTTCAAGATAGCTTCTCTGATTTCTGTGTATTCGGAATCTTTTAATTTCTGACCAAGATTCTCTTTCATAAAATCCATGTACCTATCTACTGTCTCTATCCAAGTTTCTCTGCGATTTTCTTCCGGAATCCATTTGGAATAGGTGCGATAATAAATAAATTCGCCAAGTTGGTTTCTAAAATACTTTTTGCTGTCCGCGACAAGCTTTTTAACTTTTTGCGGAACTTCGATACCCTTGTAGCGAAGCTTAGTTCTCTCCTCACGGTAGATAATATAGGCCTTGGCTGTGGCCAGAAATTTCTGGAGCATGAGTTCCGCCTCCACCAAATCTTGTACCCCCTCTACTGTCGGAGTCGGCAATGATCCATCCTCTTTCGGTATAAGTAATTTCTTTGAAATGGCCCCGACAATGCTTTCCGGTGCGCCACTTTCAAACTCTTTGGCGGCGTGCATGGCTTTTTCCACCGCGCGGGCAATTTTACTGGTGTCAAAAGGAACAATTGAGCCGTCTCGTTTTATTATGGAGGAAATTCGTTTTGGTTTATTGGTAGAGACGGGGTTTTTCATGACAAGGGTATGTTATATTGTTAATGGTAAATACATTATAGTATGGATGAACATCTTTGGGTGGGAAAAAGCTGGGGAAATCGGATAACAAAACAAAAAAGACCGTCTTGCAAGGGCGTGGCTTGGCTT
>JBBDZK010000024.1:5846-8287 GCA_040900205.1 Parcubacteria group bacterium | reverse complement strand
GGAGAACGGGCTAAAATTAAAATTCTAAAGAAAGAGGGAGTCTATCACCTCCTTAACCACTAAACCGTCGGCCTTGCCTTTTAGTTCTTTCATGACCATGCCCATGAACTGATTCTTTCCTTGCCCTTCCGTAGCCTTGGCGAAGGAGGGTTCCGCCATTTTATTCTTCACGTATTCAAAAATCTCATCGCGAGACATCTGGGCCGGCAGATAGGTCTCGAGAATAGAAAGTTCCGTTTTTTCCGTTTCGGCCAAATCCGCCCGGCCACCTTTTTCAAATTGCTCTATGGAATCTTTTCTCTGTTTAACCGCTCTTCCTATGACCGAAAGAATTTCTTCATCCGAAAGTGCCTCGTCCGGTTTTCTTTTCTTGGAAACAGCTTCGTTGGTGAAAGAGGCCAAGAGGCCGCGAATCACATTGAGACGCAAAGCCTCCTTCGCTTTCATGGCCGCAACCATCTGCCCTTTAATATCTTGGTGTAGTGACATGTTATAATTCTAACATGAACTGGATTCTCGTCATGCTCTTGGTCCTGGTGATACTAAACGTGGCGTTAGTATTTATTTTAATGCGGAAAAAACCCGAGGAAAAAGAAGAAAATAAAAGTGAGGGACTTATTCTACTTCAAAATCAAATGAAAGACTTAAACAAGTCCGTTAATGACAATATCAAGGAAATAATCGAGAAGGTAACGAGGGTTGATGAGACAGGCAAGCAGATGGTCTCCTTCGCCGACCAACTGCAATCTCTCCAGGATATTTTAAAGAATCCCAAACAACGCGGTGTTCTCGGCGAATATTATCTTGAAACTCTGTTGAAAAATGTTCTGCCGCCGGGCTCATACCAGATGCAATACGCCTTTCCGGATGGTTCAATCGTCGATGCCGCCGTGTTCGTCAAAGATAAAATCATTCCTATAGACTCGAAGTTTTCTCTGGAAAATTACAATCGTATCGTCGAAGAGAAGAATCCGGCAGAGAAAGAAAGACTCGAGAAGCTCTTCGTCGCCGACCTTAAAATGCGCATTACCGAGACCGCCAAATACATCCAGCCGGGCCAGGGCACAATGGACTTCGCCTTCATGTTTATCCCTCACGAAGCGATATATTACGACCTGATTATTAATAAAATCGGGGCGCTCAAGGAAGATTCCGAGACTCTCATTCAACGCGCCGCTTCTAAACACCATGTACTCATAGTCTCACCGACCTCATTTCTGGCTTATCTCCAGACGGTACTACAAGGCCTAAATGCACTTCACATTGAAGAGAAAGCGGTTGAGATTATTAAAAGAGTTGAAGAGCTGGGACGCCATCTCAAAAGCTACGAGGAATATTACGCCAAGCTTGGAAACGCGCTCTCCACTACCATAAACCATTACAATTCCGGCTATAAAGAACTTGGCAAAGTAGATAAAGATGTGCTTCGTATTACCGGCACGGGAGCGGGTCTCGAACCGTTGACTTTGGAGCGACCGAGAGTAGAATAGGCAACCTATGGATAAGACCGAAACCAAAGCCCTTTATGCCGTTTTTGCCACTGGAGGCAAACAATACCGCGTGGTGGTAGGGGATAAAGTCAAAATTGAGAAACTGGGCGATGAGTATAAAGAAGGGGACAAACTCACTTTCGACAAAGTGCTTCTGGTCGATGACGGGACAAGCGAGGCCACCATCGGCACTCCATTTATCGAGGGCGCGGCAGTCAAGGCCACTTTAAATAAAATTGCTCGATATAAAACTGTTGATGTTATCAAATACAAACAGAAGTCCCGCTACTTCAAGAAATACGGTCACCGCCAGCCTTACTTCGAGGTCAAGATTGATTCTATAAAATAAGGCGGTTCCGACAAGCTACTTGGTACGATGCAAAAAGGCGTTTTTGAGCGTCTCGGGGTCGGCGTATTCGAGTTCGGCGCCAGTGGAGAGACCACGACCTAAAATAGAAAAGATGAGGTTGGAATCCTTGAATTGCTCTTTTATAAACTCCGTCGTATTTTCGCCATCAAGATTAGCATTCATAGCAAGAATGATTTCTTTTAATCCATTTTTTATCCCTTTCTCAATCTTTATTCCTAATTCTTTATTCCTTATTCTTTTCTCCGGCTCCTTTTCAAGAATCGGTACTACACCGCCTAAAATAAAGTAGTAACCTTTATAGCCACCGCTTCTTTCTACCGCTTCAAAATCAATGTCCCTAGGCACAATCATGAGCATCGAGTTGTCTCTGGTATCATCCGAGCAGATTGAACAGAGCTTTGAGACCTGACCATTTCGGGCGAAAAATCTCATGCATGCTCCGCACCGGATAATTTCTTTCTTAAGACTTTGAATCGCTCTCACCAGCTCACCCGTATAGTCACTATTTCTGGAAAGGAGAAAATAGACAAAGCGCTTGGCCTGTCTCGGCCCGATACCGGGGAAACGGGCAAATATTTCCG
>JBBDZK010000024.1:0-5746 GCA_040900205.1 Parcubacteria group bacterium | reverse complement strand
TCGGCTTTTCCATAATTAGAATAATCTATTTCAACAAAAGTATTGAAGCGAGTGTGATAGTCGAGCGTTGCCACGCCCAAGGGACCGTTGCGATGTTTGGCAATAATCAGTTCCTTCCTCTGAACCTCCCTCATCTTCCCGTTCTCGTCGCGAATATCTTCTTCTCCGGAATGAATAAACATTACCAGGTCGGCATCCTGTTCGATGGAGCCTGAATCTCTAAGGTCGGAGAGCTTGGGCTTACCGCCACGAGTCTCAACCGCCCTAGAGAGCTGGGAAAGCGCCACCACCGGAATATTGAGTTCGCGAGCAAGGTGCTTGAGCGAGCGGGAAAGCTCCGTCACTTGTTGAACCATCGAGTCATTGACACGCGCAGTCGATGGCGCCATGAGCTGGAGATAGTCAACGACCAGAAGCTTGAGTCCCTTTTCGATTTTAAGTTTGCGCGCCGCCGAGCGCATCTTCATGACGGTATTGCCCGGTTGGTCGTCAATGTAGATGGGCGTACGCGAGAGTTCATCGAGCGCATCGCGAATATTTTTGAAAACGTCGTCACGCCAGGTACCGGTCTGGGTGCGCACTCCTTTTCTAATGACCGAAGAATCCGTGCGCGACTGGGCGGCCACAATACGGTCGACAAGCTGGTCAGCCGACATTTCAAGAGAGAAGATACCAACGGGGGTCTCGTGGAGACTAGCCGTGCGCCTGGCGATGTCGAGAGCCAGAGCAGTCTTACCGACGGAAGGGCGGGCGGCGATAATGATGAGGTCGGAGTTCTGGAAACCGCCCAAGATATCGTCAAGAGATTTGAAGCCGGTCGGCACGCCACGCAGTTCGTGCTTCGCCGAAGAGAGTTTCTCGAAACGTTCAAAGGCTTCGGCCAGTAACGGTACCAGGTCTCTGAAACGGGCAGAGCCGGCGAAGCGCTCGGTAATGTCGAAAACTTTTTTCTCCGCGTGGTCGAGAATCTCTTCGAGTTCACCCGCTTCATTGAAACCAAGGTGGGAGAGAAATTCGGAGGCCTCGATGAGCTGGCGCATCATAAACTTTTTCATCACGATTTCGGCATAATGCTTGGCATTGGCCGAGGAGGGCACCGCGGAAGAAAGTTCGGTCAAGTAAGTAGTACCACCAATCCGGTCGAGCAAATCCTTTTCCTTGAGTCTCGAAGAAAGAGAGAGGATGTCTATCGGCGTGTGCTTGCCGAAGAGTTCAAGCATCGTCTCAAAAATTGTTTTGTGTTTCTCGAAATAGAAAGAGGTTGGCGTGACAATATCGAGCACTTCGTAAATAGCATCGGGACGAAGCATGATGGAACCGAGTAGCGCCATCTCCGCCTCCATGGAGTGTGGCGGGATGCGCAAGCCGGTTTTAATATCTTGAGAAATCACTTGCATAACACTATGCTACCAGTCTGAATACTCTCCGCAAACTGGCAAAAGTTGAAAAACTAGTGTGTAAGTTGTGGAGAAGGAGCAAGTCCGAGTCCAAGCACCTTATCGAAATCAAGAAGGGTAGAGAGTTTGTCTTCGGGGGAAACTTTGGCATCTTTGACCAGCCCCCAGACTACCGCCAGCGCCTGCGGAGTATTGAGATCATTTTCCAATTTCTCTTTAAATTTAGCTTTATAGCCTGCGTCTACGGTACCGGAGACCGGCAAGCCGGCTACAAATTTCTTTAGTCTGTTATAGGCATTTTCGGCTGCTTCAAGCGCTTCCCAAGAGAAACTGACAGGAGTTCTGTAGTGGGCCATGAGTAAAAAGTAGCGGTAGGCGAGGGGAGACGAGCCATGCTCGACAAGGGTCTTAAGCGTAATCTGATTACCTTCCGACTTAGCCATTTTGCTGCTCACCACATTCACAAACTCATTGTGGAGCCAGTAGTGAGCCAGGTCCGAACCAGAGGCACTCTCTGACTGGGCTATCTCGTTATTATGATGTATCGGCACCAAATCTATGCCACCGGTGTGGATGTCAAAGGTGTTACCAAGATACTTAGTACTCATCACCGAGCACTCCAAGTGCCAGCCCGGGAAACCCTGACCCCACGGGCTGGGGAAGCCCAGGTTGGAATTGAACTTCCAAAGAGCGAAATCTTTTGAATTCTTCTTTTCCGTATTCGGCCGAATACGCGATTCCGATTCGCTCCCGATACTGCCAAGCTTGCCGTAATGAGAATCTTTGGAAACATCAAAATATACACCGTCACTCGTCCGGTAAGTAAAGCCTTTATTCTCGAGCATTTTGATTAACTCAATCTGTTCAGGTATATGCTCGCTCGCTTTCGGCAAAACATGCGGCCTTCTTATATTAAGTTTAGTAATATCTTCTTCGAAACGTTCGGTGTAGAAGTCGCCAAGCTTTTTCATAGACTCCAGGCTCACAGCTTTGCCCTCCCGCTTTAAACCTTTGATTATTTTATCTTCTCCATCGTCATTATTGCCGCCGATACCGACATCGGTGATATTCATCACTTGTCTCACTTTGAATCCGAGAAATTCGAAAGTCCGGCGCAAAATATCTGCCAGAAGAAAGGAGCGCAAGTTGCCTATGTGGATGTAGTCGTAGACCGTCGGGCCGCAGTGATACATCCGAACCTCGCCGGGACTAATAGGTTTAAATTCCTCAAGAGAACCTGTCAGAGTGTTGTGAAGTTTAATAGTCACGGCTTCATTGTACCAAAATTCACTACCCGATGTTATAATTCCATAAATGGAATTTTTAAGGAGACATGTTGCCCTCTTAATACTTGGAGTGATTATCGCTGTCGGTTCTTTCAACCTTGGTTTCAACACCGGAGAAAAAAGTCTTTCCACGACGGTAACCGGGCTAGAAAACATGACGGCAGGCAAACCGGATGATGTTGATTTCGCACCCTTCTGGAAAGCTTGGAATCTCATTAACGAGAAGTATGTGCCCGCCAGTACTACAACCAAAACCATAGGTAACCAGGAGAAAGTCTGGGGCGCCATCAAAGGCCTGACCGGTTCGCTGGAAGATCCCTATACGGTATTTTTCCCACCCATAGAATCCGAACTTTTCGAATCCGATATCCGCGGCAACTTCGAGGGGGTGGGTATGGAGGTGGTGGCGGAAGACGGTGCCATCACCATCATTGCGCCGCTCAAGAATTCTCCGGCTTCAAGAGCCGGTATCATGGCCGGCGACAGGATTATTAAAATTGACAGCAAGGAAACAGTTAATCTTTCCACCGAGGACGCCGTGGGCATTATCCGCGGACCGAAGGGTACGCGCGTCACTCTAACCATTTTCAGAAATGGTATTAGAGAACCGTTTGAAATAGAGGTGGTGCGCGACATCATAAACGTGCCTACTATTGACACCAGAGAATTGCCGGGGGATATTTTCGTCATCGAGCTCTACAGCTTCTCGGCCCAGTCTCCCAATCTTTTCCGCGCCGCCTTGCGAGAATTTATCCTCTCCGGCCAGACCAAACTTATCCTTGACCTTCGGGGCAATCCGGGCGGCTACTTGGAGGCGGCTATAGACATGGCCAGTTGGTTCCTGCCTTCGAGTGCCGTGGTAGTCAGGGAAGACTTCGGACCAGGAAGGGAAGAGAAGGTCTATCGAAGCAAGGGTTATAACGTCTTCAGCGAAAATCTGAAATTCGTCATCCTCGTGGACCGAGGTTCTGCTTCGGCTTCCGAAATATTAGTGGGGGCTCTCTCGGAGCACGGCAGAGCGATTCTCGTCGGCGGCAAGACTTTCGGCAAGGGCTCCGTTCAGGAACTGGTAAATCTAACTTCAAAAACTTCTCTAAAGGTCACTATCGCCCGCTGGCTCACTCCCAACGGCCTTTCTATTTCCGAAGACGGTATCGAACCGGACCATCTGGTCGAATACACTACAGCCGATAGAGAAGCCGGTCGCGATCCTCAACTGACAAAAGCCATCGAGCTTCTCACTCAATAAAGAATAAAAAGGATGAAAGTCGTCTTACTCAAAGATATAAAGGGGGTAGGGAAGAAGTTTGAAGAGAAGGAGGTATCTAACGGATACGCCGCTAACTTTTTGATTCCAAAAAAGCTCGTAGTACCCGTCAGTCCAACTTTCTTAAATATGATTAAACAGATGAAGGAGCAGGATGATAAAAAGAGAGCAGAAGAGGAAAAAGAAATAAATGAAAAACAAACAAAGCGCCAAGAAAAACACGAGGCACTTGAGAAATTTAGACAGGCACAACGTTCAGAACCTTCTTCTTAATCACTTTATTGTCAAAGTGGACTTGGCGTTTGTAACCGATGGAGACTAGGCCGTCTTTAATGGCAAAAAGGGTATGGTCCTTACCCATCGAGACATTCTTGCCGGCTAGTACGTCGGAGCCGCGCTGGCGCACCAAAACAGAGCCGACTCGAGTAATACTGCCGGGGGAGACTTTAATACCAAGATACTTCGGGTTAGAATCCCGGCCGTTTTTTGACGAACCTCCTGCTTTTTTCGTTGCCATGGCTGTATAATTACGCTCATGAATATAGCAGAAATAGTTTCTTATGACAAGGATGGGCAGATTGAACGCTTGCCACTCTTTCGGAAGCTTTTTCTCGTCCTCACGATTGTCTTGGTGGCTCTGCTTTCTTTCGGCATCGGCAGGCTGTCTGTGGCAGGGAACAGGGAACCGATACGAATCGAATACGACCCTGAAATTTCCAACGCTCAATTACCAACCCGAGAAGCGGCTGGTGTCATAAAGGCGGTCCAGGTAGTGCCTCTGCCGCGTAGCTCTGTCCAACAGAGCGAAGTGGTGGTATCCAAGAATGGCGCTCGCTACCACTACTCGCACTGTGCGGGCGCCAAGCAAATCAATGAAGAGAATAAAATTATTTTTCCGACGTCGAGAGATGCCGAGGCCGCCGGTTATACCTTGGCAGCCAATTGCTTGCCCCGCTAATTTTGATAATAAATGGCTCAACAGAGCCATGGGCTAGTTATTACACCACACAAACAACTTGACTTCAATAGGCGGTTATGATAGTATGTTAGTAAGTCAGCAGGTGCTGGCTTTTCATTTGGGAGAGCCCTTACGGAAACGGACACCCAAAATTAGAAATTTATCCTACTGTTATTTTACAGCTTACTACGATTGCTCTTCTTCTAAGCTTCTCAACTTCATCTATGACCGTATTGCCTGCGCTATCATCGCTTGCGATACCCACAGCTGAAATGACGGTAACGGTAGAACCGGTACCTAAAGAAGTGAAAGCCGAAGACTATCAGCCGATTGCAGATTCGAAGAACGTTGAAAAATTCATTAATGACTACTTCGCCGATATTCCCATCCTCGCCAAAATTGCCAAGTGTGAGTCACGCTACCGTCACTTAAACTCAAAGGGTAACGTGTTAAGGGGAATGAAGGATAGCCGCGATACCGGAGTGATGCAGATTAACCTCTTCTATCACGCCAAGAATCTTGAGAAACTCGAGCTAGATGCTCATGACCTCGATGATAACGTCGCTTACGCGCGTTACCTCTACGAGAAACAAGGCGTCAAGCCGTGGATGTCCTCCTCGGCCTGTTGGGCTAAGTTCGTTCGACCTGAAATCGCTAGGAGATAAGTCTCCAAACAAACCCTCCGCCTTCCCGGCGGGGTTTGTTGTTTTAAAATTATGAATTAGAGAAAGTCAGAGCAAAAATGTATGGGTAGGGGACTTTTTGAGCTTAATTGGGTGTCGCACAATATATCTTTGCGGCCATTACAGCCGGCAGAAGCTGGCGGCCATCGTACGAC
>JBBDZK010000023.1:0-21612 GCA_040900205.1 Parcubacteria group bacterium | reverse complement strand
AACTTCCATCCAAAGTTGTTCGAGGTTAAACCTTGATATAGCGCAAGGCGAGGTTCAAGTTGTTCGAGGTTAAACCTTGATATTTTGTTCTTGATAATAAGCTTGGGCATCTACAAGCATTTCCTGTATTGATGGGAAGTTATCGAACATCTTTATAACTGAACTTGAAATAAGTGAGTTGCTCGGGTTTTCGATGTTTGTAAAATAAGAAAGGCTCGAATACGGATATTCACGAAGATTTTTTTCTATTTCTCTTATATTGCCACGTCCCTCTTTCCAATTTTTTTCTTCTAGTTCAACTGGGTTTAAATGTATGTAAGATAAAACTCTCTTAAAATATCGGTCATCCGGAATATGTTTGGAATTGAAAGTGTTGGCAAACAAAGCACCTTTTCGGTCATATTTTTTGTTAAAATACATTGTGTATCCAGTAAGAACTTTCTGCATGAAGAGTGATATACCACCTTCCAAATTTTCCCTAATCAATAAATGAAAATGGTTTGGCATTAAGCAAAATGCTCCTATCTCGACTAAAGGTTTATCTTGAAAAGAAACTCTTAAAAGTTCACTAAATGTTTTATTTCTCGAAATGTTTAATATGTGTACCGCTAGCGGGCCATTGCCGGCATGTATCGAAAGAATAAATCTTTCATAATCTTTGGAGTTTAAAAATACCTTGCGTTTATCGACTCCGCGACAGTAACAGTGATACCACTCTCCGATACCAAAAGGAATACGATTAGCCATAAGAAAAATTCTATCATCTCTGAATTTTTGAGCAAGGTTTAACCTTGATAAGGTGTTAGCTCTCCGATTTGATTTTGTCATAAAACCGACTGGAGTAGACAAGGCCGATAAGCACCCCGATGAGACCAAAGGAAATGTCTTCCCAGAAATCAATTATTATTGGTTGAATGGCGTCCGAAAAAAGGTTGGTCGCAAAAATCTGATCAAGGGAAAATTGGAGACCTTCCCAAACAAAAAGACCGGTAAAAAGGAAAGCGAAAAGGAAACCGAGAACTTTCTCGTTGGAAACATCTTTGCCAATAAGACGAAAATAGGTTAACAACGATATTAGAAAAAACGGCACACTGGCGAGCCCCATAGCGAAGTGCAGAAAGCGGTCGTATTGGAAACCCATAGAATGGAAAAAGAGGCTCGCCGGCGCGTTGAACAGAATAACCAGGAAAATTATCCCCTCCATCTTCTTTAACCATTCTTCTCCTCTAACCCCTTGCGATTCAAGAGCCTTCTTCATCACAAATCTTGGTATAAGAACAAAAATGGGGATGAGCAGACCGTAAGGGATGACAACAATAAGCCTTCCGGAATTGTTTAATTCAAGGGCGGCTGTCGCCAGAGAGAGGATGAGGGCTAGTGATAAATACATAACAATCCGGTTCTAGCTGACCAAAACCAGAATCACGCCGGTGATGGCGCAAATGACGGAGACTATCCAGTAGCGCATAACCACCTTCTCTCTCGGCCAACCCAGGGCTTGGAAGTGGTGGTGAAGCGGAGCCACTTTGAAGACCCTGTGTTTATTGAAAAATTTATAGGAAATTATTTGGATAATAACGGAAGCAGAAGTGGCCACAAGCGGCAGGGCGATAATTGGCAAGAGAAGCACCGAATTTGTTAGAAAGGCGATAACCGAGAGCACCACAGTCAGAGCCATCATCCCGGTCTCCCCCATGTAGAAGCGCGCCGGCGGCACGTTGAACCAGAGGAAGGCGAGAATCGCACCGGCAATCGCGCCCGAAAGAGCGGAAATATCAATCTGATTATTAACAAAAGCGATGACGGTGAAGGCGGTGAAGATGGCGGCGAGCACCCCTCCGGCCAAGCCGTCAATGCCGTCAATGACGGAGGTTGAGAAGGTGGCTAGCATCACGATGATGAAAAAGGGTATGAACCATATCCCAAGATACCAATCCCCGTTGAACGGGATGCGGACCGAATCGAAGTCGAGTTTATAGTAGAACCACAGACTGATAATAAGACCGATGACGGTCACAAGAGCTATTTTAATTTTGCGATAAATCAGCGCATCTTGAGCAAACCGGCCATGACCGTAAATATGAAGGAGGTCGTCCAGAAGCCCCACAAAAGCGGCGAAGAAGAAGGCTCCCAAGGGCACCAGGGTCTGACTTCTCGAGAAGAAGTTTAGTTTTTCTGTTATATCGGAAGGGAAAATAAGCGACAGAAAATAAATAACACAGACAGCGAAAAAGACGGACGCCCAAATGATAATCCCGCCCAGACGCGGAGTCGATAGTTCGTGCTCGGTGTTGTGAATGCCGTTGAAAGTATCGGAGGTAGCCGCTTCGCTCCTCGGAGATTTTTTCCACATTTTATACCGGTAGAAATATTTGGTGAAGAACGGCGTGATGGCAATGCCGATGAAGAAAGTGAGAACAGTCGGAAAGATGATTTTAAGAATGTCCATTCGGTAGTGAAATTTTAATCTGCTAAATTCTTCTTGGCGATAAAGATATTGTACCAAATAGCGAGCACAAGGAGGAGGTAGATTTTCCTAGCATTGTCGACCTTTTTCGATGTGTGAGCGTCTATAAGTTTCTTAATATACAGGGTGTCCATACGACTTTTGATATATGGATTTTCAAGAATAGTATCGTAGCTATCGGTTCTTTGAGCCGTGAACCAATCTTTGACGGGCGTCGGGAAGCCAAGTTTCTTTCTCCGACGCACTCGTTCCGGCAAAACTTGTCTGAACGCCTCCCGCAAGAGATACTTGGTGGCGCCACCTCTCCATTTGAATCGATCCGGAAGTGTCGCGGCAAGCGTCGCCACTTTAACATCAAGGAACGGCACTCTCAACTCAAGCGAATGCGCCATGGTCATCTTATCGGCTTTGGCCAAAATATCTCCGACCAGCCAAGTGTGAATATCGATATATTGCATCTTGGTCGAGTCGCCGAAGTCTGCCGCCTTTTCATATAATCCATCAAGGTCGAACCTTGATGGATTGCCTTTCCAAAGTTCTTCAATCTCTTCCCTCTTAAATACAGAAGCGTTGCCAATGTACCAGTCGGAGAGCTTGGAAGATGCTCGTCTTAGGTAATTTTTACCGAAGAATTCAAAAGGGAGTTTCAAAAAGAGATTCATAAAAGTTTTTGGAAACCACGCGAGCCTACGATAGGCAAACGGCGCGAGATAAATATTGTATCCGCCGAAGAGCTCGTCCGAACCTTCGCCGGAGAGCACCACCTTGACATGCTTAGCCGCTTCTCGGGCGAGGAAGTAGAGACCCAAAGCACTCGGGTCGGCCACCGGCTCGTCGAAGTGCCACACCGCTTTGGGCAAGTTTGCAAAATATTCCTCTGCGCCGACAGTAATCTCCGTATGGTCGGTGCCTAAGGGTTCTGAAGTCTCCATCGCTTCCCTACCTTCATCACTTAAAGACCCAAAACCGACGGTAAAGGTTTTAATTTTTCTGCTTTGTCCCGCCGTAGCTTTAGCGAAGGAGGACATCATGGTAGTGATAATGCTCGAGTCTATGCCTCCGGAGAGAAACGCTCCGACAGGCACATCGGCAATCATGTGGTGGGCAACCGAATCTTTCATTCTGTGAAGAATTTCTTGTCTCACCGTCTCCTCTTCGAGTGAATCGTCTTGTTTGAAGGCAAACTGCCAGTATTTCTTTATTTCCGCCTGGCCGGTTTTCACATCTATCGTCATGGAGTGAGCCGGTGGGAGTTTGTAAACGCCTTTGAAAAAAGTTTCCGGCAAAGGATTGTATTGATAGGAAAGATAATTACAAACCGCTTCGTCGTTCACCTCCGGCTGGAAGCTGAACAAAGTGAGAAAACTTTTTATTTCGGACGAGAAGGCGACAATTTTATCCCCCTTTTTAAAATAATAAAGCGGTTTGATGCCGAAGAAATCTCGGACCAGAACGAGTTTTTGCTTTTCTTTGTCGTAGATAGCGAAAGCAAACATACCCCGGAAACGTGGGAGACACTTCAAATCATAGACTTCAAACATACGCAAAACCACTTCCGTGTCGCTCTCTGTTTTAAAAATCTGCCCCGCCGCGAGAAGCTCGTCGCGCAATTCCTTGTAGTTATAAATCTCCCCATTGAAGAAAATCAGGAACCTGCCGTCGGCCGAAATAATCGGCTGTTTACCTCCGGCCAGGTCGATAATCGAGAGCCGCCGCATGCCAAGAGCGACTACCTCGTCGGTAAAATAGCCTTCGTCATCGGGCCCGCGATGAGAGATGGCGCGAGTCATCTTCTCGATAGCCCCTTGCTCCTTCGGATTTATGATGCCCGTTATGCCGCACATAATTTTAGTTGTCGCCGATATACTCCATCACAGCACCGATGAGAGTCAGGGCGTCCTCGAATCTGCCATCGGCGGTAGAACCGAGAATAGAGATGATAATCGGCCGACCCAGTTCCGGGTCAAAGATAAACACCAGATTACCGCCGGCGGTATCGGTAAAACCGGTCTTGGAAGCCATGAGTCCGGGAATTTGGGCGGCTAGACTATTGCTATTCTCGGCAACGTGGAGGTGGTTATCCAGAGATTGAAATGCCGTCACGGTCTCTCTCGTGGCCTCCAGCATTAGAGGACGATGAACGAGAATATATTCCAAGAGAGTGCCCATGTCCTTCGCGGTACCGTAGGCACCGCCTTTGACATCTGATTCATCAAGTCCGGTCTCGTTCCGGAAGTAGGTATTCTTGAGACCAAGCTCTCCGGCTTTCTGATTCATCTTTCCGACGAAATCATTAATAATCTCTTCCGAAGTGGCGTCCGCTCGTTCTAAAGCGCCGAGTGAGAGAGCCACGGCGCGCATGCCGTCGTTTGAAGATGAGAGTAAAGAGAAATTAAGAATATCCTTGAGCGTCCACTTCTCATCTCGATAGAGACCGCTGTCCCCTTCTGCCTGAAGGGCATCGCTCGTGACTGTTACGGTGTCAGACAAGTGGCTTAAATCTTCGGCCACCAGAGCCGACACAATCTTGGTCAAAGAAGCAAGCGATAGACGAGTATTCTCATTTTTGGCAAATAAGACGGTTTGAGTTCTCACGTCATAGACGTAAACCGCCCTGGCCCGGAGCACTACCGTTGGAAAAGGATTGGAAACCGTTTCCGTAGGAACGGATAGGTCCTTTCTCTCCACTTGGAGACCAAAGACGAAAGAGGCGGCGAGTAGCAATAAAAGGGTCGTGGCCAGAATTAGAAAAAGCTTTATTTCGGAATCGAGAGAAGAAAATGGGTTATTCATCATGTTCTGTGGGTACTGTTTCTACAAACTCCTTGATTTTTAGAAAAGCGTTCTCGTACTCCGGCAAATCTTGGAGGCGGGTGATGCCGAGATAGGCCATGAGTTTAAGGGTAGCCTTGTAGCTATAACTTCTCTCCGTGCTTTCCGCCCGCTCTATCAAGCCGCGAACCAAGAGAATACGGAGGATAAAGCCGGAATTAACTCCGCGAATATGGTCAATCTCGCGGCGAGAAATCGGACCTTTGTAGAGAATGATAGCGAGAGTCTCGAGACCGGCGCGGCCGAGCTCGCGAGATATTTCTTCTTTCTGCAAATTTAGAATAAGCTCACTCATATTCGGATGCGTGCCAAAGCCCACAAATGCACCATCGGAGAGCACCACTACCCCCCTGTCTTCATAGAAGGCCCGAAGACTGGCGAGCGCGGTTTCCACTTCTGCCGGTTTTCCCCCAGTCAATTTTGCCAATTCAGAAACAGAGACCGGCTCATTTTTGAAAAACAGTATCGCTTCTATCTTTGATTCTAGATTCATTATTTTCTATTCGCTATTTAAGCGTAATTCGGCACACCCACCTTATCACTCTCCATCTCGATATCTCCTCTACCCTCCTGCGTCACACGGATAGCGCCTCGTTTGACAAGCTCAAGCATCGCGAGAAAGCCAATGATAATGGAGACTTTTTTCTCATAAGTCAGAGCACCTTTAGTACCGTGGAACTCTTGGAAATTGATTTTACTTGCCTGTGAAATTCTCTCCGAAAGTTTCGCTATCATCTCTTCCAGACTGATGATTTTTTTAACAACCACTTGGGGTATCACCTCTTTCTTAGGTAAAGATTCCATGACTCTCTCGAGAGCAAGCAAGAGATTCTTAACGTCTGTCTTAGAATCGGGGGAAAAAACTATTGCTGGATTTTTTAAGGGCAGTTTCTCAAATATAATTTGTTTGCCGAAGATGCTCTTCAGACCAGCGGCCAACTCTTTAACCCGAGCATAGAGTGCCAAGCGATTCTCCAAATCATGTATGCTCTCTTCCTCCTCATCTGTCAGCTTAATCATGGGTAGAAGCGAGCGCGACTTGATAAGCATCAAGGTTGAAGCAACCACAATAAACTCTGCCGATTCCCCTATCGGGAACTCTTCGTGTTCCTCAAGATAGCGGATAAAGTCATCTGTAACTTGAGCCAGTGAGACATCATTGACAAAAAGCTTCCTTTGGGTCACCAGCTCAAGAAGAAGGTCCAAAGGACCTTCGAAAACTCCCGTTTTCACCGTATATGAGCCACTTTTCACTTAACCAGTATAACGTTTACGGCCCTATTTTCAAAGCTTAAGAAAGTATATTTATGGGTTCAGGCGTTTGACGTCGCGGGGAAGATACGTAGCTTCGCGGACGTTGGGTAGGTCTAAGATTTTCATAATAAAGCGGCCAGGACCGATGCCGGCGCCACCGTGTGGCGGACAACCGTAGCGAAAGAAGTTGAAATAATCTTTTAAGGGCTCCGGATCGAGACCTTTCTCTTTCGCTTGTTTTTCGAGAATTTCCGGTCGATGCTCACGCTGGGCCAGAGTCGTTACCTCAATGCCTCTATAAAGCAGATCGGCTCTACGAGATCTGTCGGAGCCTTCTTCCAGACGCATGTGATAAAAGGCACTCTTGGACTTGTGATAATCGGTTATAAAGACAAATTCGTGTCCATGTTCCTTGAGCACATAATCGGAAATGGCGCGTTCTTCTTCTGGAGAGAGGTCATGCTTATCTGGAGAAGGAATATCTGAATTAGATAAAATCTTTTTCACATCAACCATAGTGATCCGAGGAAACGGCCGACTTGGAAGTCGGATGTCCAAGTCAGGGAATTTCTCAAGAAGCTGTTTAAATCCCGACACAATCATCCCCTCTTCCGCATCCATGACCTCAAAAAGATTCTCAATATAAGAAATCTCGAAGTCCCAGCCGGTAAATTCCGTTAGATGACGAGTGGTAAAGGACGGTTCGGCGCGGAACACGGGACTCACCATGAAAACTTTTTCGAAACCGGCTGCCATAGCCATCTGTTTGTAGAACTGGGGAGACTGGGCCAGATAGGCCTTACGGTCGAAGTAATTGAGTTCGAAGACTTCGGCTCCACCCTCGGAGGGCGTGGACATCAATGCCGGCGGGTAGAGTTGGATGAAATTATTTTCATCCCAAAACTTTCGCCAACCCTTTTCAAACTCCGTCCAGACCTTAAAAATCTTCGCTTTTTCCGGTTTTCTTAAATCGAGCCAGCGGTAATCCAAGCGAATCGGGAGATCCGTCTCTTCCCCGCCCTTAACTACCACCGGTATGGGTAGTTCCGGCAAAGCTCTTGAGAGCACTTCTATTTTCGTAGGATGCATTTCGCTTCCGCCAGGCGCCTGCGATGACTGCTTCATTTCTCCCGTAGCCCTGATGACGGATTCCAGGCTTAGGTTCTTGGCAGTTTCAAATTCCGGATTATCGACTGTCACCACCACCTGGGTTAAACCACCCATATTGCGCACGATAATGAATATTATCTTCGACTGGACTCTCAATGCGTGTACAAAACCTTGAATCATATTATTCATGATGAATTAATCCGATTTTACTTCGGACTTCTGTCATCTTTTTATGCACAATTTCTCTCATTTTCTTGCCACCTTCAGCAATTATCTTCTCTGCTTCGGATGCTTTTTCAGCGCGTTTCTTGACCATAGGAGTAATAAAATTCTTCAGATCCTGGATTAAGATTTCCTTCAACTCCTTGTACTGACCCTTCTTATCGGCATAGAGTTTTTGTAGTTCTGACTCAGGTCGAATGAGCTTATGGATCTCGTAGACATTTTTCGGCACATTCTGGCCGGAGTCGGTTACAATATTCATGACTGTCCCGACAATCTCATCGTCTGTGGCAAAAAGCGGGATAGTATTGTTATAACTCTTGGACATCTTCTGCCCATCGGTCCCAGGTACAGTAGCCACATTTTCCACAACAAGAGCTTCTGGAACCTTGAAGGTATCACCGTAAGCACTATTGAACTTTCTGGCAATCTCTCGAGCCATCTCTACGTGTTGCTGTTGATCTTTCCCCACCGGTACCACATCTGCATCATGTACCAAGATATCGGCAGCCATAAGAATCGGGTAGTCGAAAATACCCACATTGATTTCTTTATTCTTGGCCTCCGCATCTTTGAAGGCATGCGCGCGCATGAGAGTCGGCATGGTGACAAGACAATTGAAAATCCAAGCCAGTTCCGTCACATGCGGCACATCAGATTGGTAATAAAGTGTGACCTTATCTGGATCAAGACCAATACCCAGAAAATCTTTTACTATTTCTTCGGTCATGCTCTTGAGTTCAACCCGATTTTGAACTGTGGTAAGGGCGTGCAGGTTAGCTATAAAAATTCTTGATTCATAAGAATCTTGGAGATCGACAAATTGCTTCATGGCGCCAAAATAGTTGCCAATATGCAACCGTCCAGTCGGCTTGACTCCCGAAACCAGTATCTTTTTAGCCATGGGTCAATTATAACCCCAATTTCTTTAACTCCTCAACGTTTCTACGGGCTTCTTTGGAAAGTTTTTCCGGAATTTGGATAGAGATACGAATGTAAAGATCGCCCCTGCCCGCCGAAGCTTTAGCGAAAGCGGGACGCCCTCCATAAGGCACCCCCTTGCCCTTCACTCTTAGGATTGTGCCATGTTTGGTGCCAACCGGAACCTTGAGAGTCATTTCACCATCAAGAGTATGAATAATTTTTTCCGCACCGAGTAGCGCTTCGGTCAATTTAACTTCCAAATCCATTATCAGGTTGTATCCTTCTTTGCGCAGATATGGGTGTTTCCTGACATGGACCTTGACGTAGAGATCGCCCGGTAATCCGCCGTCGAGGGTCTCGCCCTGACCGGTGAGACGAATCATTTGACCATCATCAATGCCGGGCGGCACGCCAATTGAGACCTCCTTCTGTCTGACAAGCTTTGAGTTAATAACCACTTTTCTCTCCGCGCCGAAGATTGACTCTTGGAAAGAGAGTTCGATATCCACCGCGATGTCACGTCCGCGCCGGACACGGCGGCCACCGAAAATGCTTGAAAGAATATCTCCCAAATCACCCGTATCGAAACCGGCATTGCCGAAACCGGAGAAATCAAAACCAAAGCCGGATGGGTCAAAGCCCGCCCCACCGGCAGTCTGTCCACCTTGGGAACCGGCTGAACCGAAGGCGTCATACTGGGCGCGCTTCGATTTGTCGGAGAGTACGGCGTAGGCCTCACTGGCTTCCTTGAACTTCGCCTCATTGCCTCCGGACTTGTCCGGATGATGGACATGCGCCAGTTTGCGAAAGGCCTTTTTTATTTCCTCTTCCGAAGCATTGCGGTTCACTCCGAGAATTTTGTAATAGTCTTTCATTATTTATTTTCTTCGTCTTTCTTCTCTTCTTTTACCTCCGCATCCTTAACCTCGTCCTCCTGCTTTGACGCGCCGGAGCCTTCGGCGGAGCCGGCCGGAGGATTTTTACTCATGTATTCCCCAATCTTCTGCATCTCGGTTGAGAGAGCTTCGGTCAGAGACTTGATGGAACCGAGCGTACCGGCATCCTTCTCTTTCTTAAGAGCATCGATTTTGCCATTCACAGCGGTCTTAATATCATCCGGAATACCGGGTGCGTCCTTCAGAGATTTTTCCGCCGTATAAATAAGCTGTTCGGCGATATTTTTGACTTCAACCAGTTCTTTTTTCTTTTGGTCTTGTGCGGCGTTGACCTCCGCATCCTTCTGCATCTTTAGAATCTCTTCTTTCGAGAGACCGGAGCTGGCTTCTATTCTGATGGACTGCTCTTTGCTTGTAGTTTTATCTTTAGCTTTGACGTTTAAAATGCCGTTGGCATCAATGTCAAAAGTAACTTCTATTTGAGGCATACCGCGCGGTGATGGCGGAACGCCGTCAAGGATAAATCGGCCGAGTGACTTGTTATCCGCCGCCATGGCTCTCTCGCCTTGGACGATATGAATTTCAACGGAAGTTTGATTATCGGCGGCGGTGGAGAAGACCTGTGATTTCGCCGAGGGAATCGTGGTATTTTTATCAATCAACTTGGTAGCCACCCCACCCATAGTCTCAATACCAAGCGAGAGTGGAATGACATCGAGTAAGAGTACGTCTTTAACATCGCCGCGGAGAATCCCGCCTTGGATAGCGGCACCCAGAGCCACCACTTCATCGGGATTGATAGATTTGTTCGGTTCTTTACCGAAGAATTTTTTAACCGCCTCGACTATAGCCGGCGCGCGTGTCTGCCCTCCCACCAAAATTACCTCCTGCAAATCACCAACTTTGAAAGGAGAGGCGTCCATAGCACGCTTGGTAATTTCCATCGCTCGATCCAAAAATTCTCTGGAAAGTTCCTCGAGCTTGGCTCTCGAAAGTTTCAAGAGTAAGTGTTTAGGACCGGCCGCGTCGGAAGTGATAAAGGGTATATTAATTTCGGTTTCAGTCGCGGTAGAGAGTTCCATCTTGGCCTTCTCGGCGGCTTCATCGAGCCTCTGGAGCGCTAAAGCATCCGTTCTGACATCGATACCGGATTCTTTCTTAAATTCATCCGCGATGTAGTTAAGCACCTTCTGGTCAATGTCCTTACCTCCCAAGTGAGAGTCACCGTCAGTAGACTTAACCTCAACCACATCATCACCCACTTCGAGTATCGAAACATCGAAAGTACCACCACCGAAGTCGAAGACAGCGATTTTCTCATTCTTTTTTTTATTGAAACCGTAGGCCAGAGCAGCCGCGGTCGGTTCATTGATGATGCGCTTGACGTCGAGTCCCGCAATCTGACCGGCATCCTTGGTGGCCTGACGTTGCGAGTCGTTGAAGTAGGCAGGAACGGTAATAATGGCTTCCGTGATTTTCTCACCCAGTTTAGCCTCGGCGTCTGTTTTAAGCTTACCGAGAATCATGGCCGAAATTTCTTCCGGTCGATAATCTTTGCCTTGCCCCTTCGAAGCCTCTGGCGAAGTGGGGTCACCCATCTTCACCATTACTCCGCCGGTAGGACCCACTTTCACTTCGTATGGCACGGTTGCTTTATCTTTCTGGACCGCCGGGTCGGCAAAGGTATGACCGATGAACCGCTTGATGCCGAATATGGTGTTTTTGGGATTGGTAACCGCCTGACGCTTGGCCAAGAGACCAACCAAGCGGTCACCGGTTTTAGAGATAGCGACAATAGAGGGCGTGGTGCGCACCCCTTCGGCATTTTCTATAATCTTCGGACTGCCGGCTTCCATCACCGCTACGGCGGAGTTGGTGGTCCCCAGATCGATTCCAATTATTTTAGCCATTGTGTGTTCCTAATTTTACTTTAGCGGGTCTAATAATTTTCCCAGACATTATATATCCTTTTTGCACAACTTCAAGAATTTTATGGTCATCTTCCGCTTTTTCGACCGCCACGGTTCCTATCGCTTCGTGATACTTGGGGTCAAAAGCTTTACCGAGAGGGTTTAATTCCTCAAGGCCCTTCCCTTTTAGGATTCCCCAGAACTGCTTAAAGACAGGCTCAATCTCCTTGTGACCCCCAGATTTGGCTATATTAAAACTATCGAGCACGGGGATCAATTCTTCAATCAGTCCGTGCTGGGCAAATTTCAGGAATTCTATTTTTGCCTCTTCGTCGCGACGGCGCAGATTGGCGAAATCCGCCTGGGCTCTCTGCCAGCCGTCCAGATACTCCTTGGCCTTGGCTTCCGCCTCCTTAAGCTTCTCTCTAAGCTTCTTTAGAGCTTCGGTCGAAGCTGCCAAATCCGGGTCGTCTTCTATTACGATGTCGTCATTTTCCTCTTTCATGTGCTTTCTTACTTAACGCTTACTCCATTTCGGGGCCTTGCGAGCCTTCTTAAGACCGAATTTTCGGCGTTCCTTGGCGCGAGGGTCGCGCTTGAGGAAACCCTTAATTTTTAGCCGAGTACGTAAATTGGGCTCGTATGAGACAAGTGCCCGGCCCAAACCATGCCGTAGGGCTTCGGCTTGTGAGGAAATACCGCCACCATTAAGTTTGGCCGTCACGAGAAACTTTTTTTCAGTATCATTAAAGACAGACAGGACTGTCGTTCTAAGAGCGGCGGTGGGGAAATACTTCTCAAATTCTTTGTCATTAATAGAAACGGAAGTCTTAGGGGCGGGAATAATGCGCACTCTAGCGACAGAGGTCTTCCTCCTGCCAACTGCTTCTATGTATCTCTCTTTTATATCGGCCATATTAAGCTTTTATCTTCAAATTTTTCATCATTTGAGCGCGTAATTTATTTTTCGGAAGCATGCCATAGACCGCCCGACGGAGCACTTCTTGATGCCCCCTGGTCTTGACCACATAATCTTGCGACCGCCTTTTGAGATTACCGGGAAAACCGGAGTGACTTGAATACATTTTATTTCTTAATTTTTTAGGGCTAAGCGACATTTGAGAACTGGAAATTACTTCCACCTCAATGTCTGGGATACGATTCCTGGTGAAATCTGTTCGATTTTTGCCCATAAGAAGCACCGCCACCTCCGTAGCCACTCGTCCCGGCACCCTGTCCTTGGCATCGATAATATATTTGTTCATACAAATTCTATGATAGCCATAGGACTGGCGTCTGTCAGTCGCGGGCCCATTTTGGTAATCCTGGTATAACCTCCCGCTCTATCCTTATACGTTACCGCCAGTTTCCCCGCAATTTTTTTGGCGGCTTCGGGGCCGACTCGACTCTCTAGAATACGACGAGACGCAACCGTCTGTTTTTTACCTAAAGTGACCAGCTTCTCCATGTACGGCCGGAGTGATTTGGCCTTAGGTTCCGTAGTCTTGATTTTACCCTTAAGAGTAAGTGAATACGCCAAGGACTTCATGAGAGCCCCTCTCTGGTTTCTTTCACGACCAAATTTTCTGTTGGCGTTATGGTGTCGCATGTTCTCTCAACTTACTTCAGAGTGATACCGAACTCTCCAAGCGCTTTCTTAATCTCTTGAAGGCCTTTCGCCCCGAGACCGTCAATTTCTAAGAGGTCTTTCTCCTTCTTCCTGGCGAGACCCCCGACTGTACGGATGTTGGCAAGAGAGATGGCGCTTCGGGCGCGAGGAGAAATATCCAGAGATTCCACGCGCGTCTTAAGCACTTCGGGGTCAGTTACCAACCTGGTAGACGAACCCCGGTCTTCTCGAACACTTTCCTCCGCGACCACCGGTTCGTCTTCTTTGAAACCAACAATCGCCTTGAGCTGATTTATCATAATCTCAATAGCGGAAGAGAGGGCTGAAGAAGGAGAAACCGTGCCGTCGGTCTCAATAGACATTCTTAACTTATTGAAATCGGTTCTGTCTCCGACGCGCATATTCTCGACCTCGTAGCTTGCGCGACGAATGGGAGTGAAGATACCATCAAGAGCAATAGTGCCGATATCAACACGGGATTTTTCAATCATCTCCTTGGGCATAAAGCCGAGACCCTTTTCTGCCTTGATTTCCATATCGAGCGCCGTATTTTTACCAGTGATGGTAGCGATAACCTCGTCTGGAGTGAGAATTTCCACTTGACCGGGAACTTCTAAGTCAGAGGCTCGGACCACCTTTTCGCCCTTCGCTTTGAGATAAAGAGTCTGGGGTTCGTCGGTGGTGAAGCGCATGCGAATCTTTTTAAGATTAAGCAGGATGGTCACAACATCCTCTTTTACTCCCTCTAAAACAGTAAATTCGTGGCTCGCACCCATAATCTTAACCGAAGTAATAGCCACCCCCGGCAAAGAAGAAAGAATGATGCGGCGAAGACTGTTACCAAGAGTATGACCGTAGCCAGGGTAAAGGCCTTCAATCTCGAAAACGCCGCTCTCCCCTTTTTCGGAGATTACCTTTGGTTTGGAAGGCAAAAGAATTGTGTAGTCAGCCATAAAAATATAAAAATTAAGATTTAATTATAACACTATCTGCTATAGAATTCAATTACTACTCCGAGATCGAAGATATGCTCTCGCTCTACATAGACCGGCTGGGCCTCGACGGTCACAGATCTATTGGCTGGGTCAACCTTGAGCCACGTCGGCGTAGCCACGGTTTTCATCCTCTCTGCCACCTCCCCGAAGAGGGGGCTTGAGGCAGAGCCGGCACGGAGACTGACAACATCGCCTTCCGAGACGAGTATTGATGGTATGGTCACGCGAGTATTATTAATCATGATGTGCCCGTGATTGGCGGCCTGACGAGCTTGGGCGCGTGTTTTAGCCAATCCGGCTCGGTAGACAACATTGTCGAGCCGTCTCTCAAGAAGACTGAAGAGTTTTTGAATGGGGTCCGGAGAATGAATGGCCTTGATGACGTAATTTTTGAATTGTTTCTCACTTATACCATAGCTGTAACGAGCTTTCTGCTTTTCTATAAGCTCGCGACCGAACTCACTTTTTGGCTTTCTTCGACCTTTGTTGTCGCTCTTTTCTTTACGGGCAAGTGAAAGTGCGTACTTCGGAGTTTGAGTCTTCTCAAAGACCGGGGCACCCAGCCTTCTCGCTATTTTATATTTAGGTCCTATTTTCATACTTTTTAAGTCCTTCGTGGTTTAGGCGGTTTCGGGCCGTTGTGGGGCACCGCCGTCTTATCTTGGATAGTGGTCAAATTTATGCCTTTAGAAATAAACCCTCTGATAGCCGATTCGCGGCCGGAACCAACGCCTCTGACTACGACCTTGACCTCTTTGATACCTAAAGTTTGAGCCTTGAGCGCTAAGGCCTCGCCTACCTTGGCGGCGGCAAAGGGCGTGCCCTTCTTAGCCCCTTTGAAGCCAAGACTGCCGCTTGAAGACCACGCGAGAGTGTTGCTTCTGTCATCAGTAAGCGTCAACTTGGTATTGTTGTATGTAGACTCGACGTAGAGCACACCGGAGTCGATGTGCCGGCGAGAAGAGGCCCTCGCTTCCTCTTTTTTCTCTCCACCGACAATACCATTATCTGTCGTATGGCCAGATTCTTCCTCTGTTTTTACTATGCGTTTCTTACCCATTGATTTTATTTCTTCTCCGCTATTTTCCTACCGGTACCCATGGTTTTTCTGACGCCTCGTTTCGTCCGAGCGTTGGACTTGGTACGTTGACCATGTACCGGAAGGTTGCGCATATGGCGCAGACCCCGATAGGTCTTAATGTCTTTAAGCCGTTTGATATTTCCGGCCACTTCTCTCTTTAGATCGCCCTCAAGAGTTAAGCTCTCGACAACCAAGCGAATTTTATTTTCCTCTTCTATGCTGACTTCTTTTGACTTCTTTCCCAGAGGCACACCGGCTTTTTCGAGAATGGCTTTGGCACGAGGACGACCAATGCCAAAAATGGCCGTAAGACCAATATCAAGACGCTTTTCCTCCGGGATAGTAATACCAAGTATTCTCATCTAACCTTGTCTTTGCTTATGTCGTGGATTAGCTTTGCAAGTTACATAAACATAGCCCTTTCTACGGACTATTTGGCACTTCGCGCATAGCTTCCTAACCGCCGCCTTTACTTTCATGACAGATTTGCATTCTAGCTTAACTTTGATTATTTGTAAACTACCACAGCCCGATTATCCATAATCTGCCGGTCAGAAACGAATTTTTCTTTAGTCATCCTAATCATGCCATATATTAATATAAAAATGTGAGTTAGAGACGCTTGGTGATTCTCGCCTTGCCACCGTAGGGTTCGAGTTCAAGAAGCACTTTATCCCCCACCAAGACTCTGATGCGGTGAAGACGCATCTTGCCGGAGAGATAGGAAAGAACCTCCTCTTCCGTCCCATCAAGTTTAACGCGAAACATGATGTTGGGCAGAGATTCAACTATGATACCTGTTCTCTCCAAATCCAAGGATTTGTTTTGTGCCATATGTTACCGGATTGGTAGCTTTTTTATCGATATGCGCGCACCATCGGACGGGAAAGTTTTTTTCCAAAACGGCCAGATAGCGGCGGTGGTAGACAGTACTGTTGGATAATTGTTGAGGATAGATGGGATGTCGCTTTTATGTTTCCCGACTAAATCGGCTTTCAGGGCCACTTCATCTGTACGCCATAGAGCCACCGCCTCACCTGTAACAGAAAATTTAATTTCATTTAATAACAATAAATCCGCGGGCAAAGTATCCGTGAAAGCAAAAATGAGTGAATCGAGTTCGTTGATGTCTACCGACTCGCCGGAGAGAAGATTGATTTTATCCAGAGCAAGACGATTGGATAAATCGCTTCTTTTGAACATGACGCCAAGTAGGTTGGCGCGCATATTTATAGTTACGCCACTTTTACTAGGAGAGTCTGTTTGAGACAAATTCTCGAAAGTCACGGAGGAGAGAGATGGTAATAAGATGAAATCTTCCGGCACTTGGGCTTTGGCTTCGGAGGTAAGTTCTTCGCTTAAGGCGGTCTCAAGTCGAGCTTTCACTTGGGACATGTCTTGATCGCTAACCACCTTTTCCACACCGACAAATCCCCCGGACATCTCCGTCCTGGAACGAGCGTAGATAGATGAAAAGAGCGACGTACCCTCAAGGCCCGGGAGAGTGAAGTCCGTGAGACCGATATTAAACTCTTCTCCGGGGTGTTCCGCATGGACCCTAACTTCAAGGATACCTAACTCCTCGACGCCCTGAACCGTAGATTTGCCGGGTATAGTGATAGCATTTGGGACTTGGTAAATCTTGCCGTCCGGAGTTTCAAAGCGCGTGGTGGCTCTCAATCTCTGCTCTTCGGTACTGGCATTGTAGATAATGATGGTACCACTGGCTTTTCTTTCAACCTCTTCTTCTCCGGAAGCAGACACCTCCAGACCCTTGTCTACGGAGAGCTTAACGACACTATAGAGAAGTCCGCCATCCCCGGTCTTACGCGCCGTATATATATCGCTATCAAAAGATATGGCTTGAGACTTGGGGGTATAAGACAGGGTGGCACCATTGAAGATGGAGAGTCCGGCGAAAATAAGTACCAGGAGAGCTACTCCAGCCGCTATCCACACGCCTTTCCTGTTCCGTCGAGACGGAGTAAATTCTTCTCTAGGCATATCGGGGTTAGGTCGCGGAATTATATCGGAAGAATATCCTTTATGTGTAAATTGGGTGGTATTTTCATTATTTTTTCTACGTCCTTCCGGAATAGGAATATTCCTGATGCTTCTTTTCGTCTCCGGTACGATAATGTCTTCAATATTTCTGGGCATATCTTAAAGTATAACCTATTTTAAATCATTCTAAAATAGCCTTGATCCTTCTTATGCCCGTGGAGATGGCTTCTTCTTTGACAATCTTGAACCGGCCCAGAACACCGGTATTCTCGACATGGGGTCCGCCGCAGAATTCCAGGCTAAAATCGCCTATTTTATAAACACGAACTTTGTCGCCGTACTTTTCTTCGAATAAACCGATAGCTCCTCTCTTTTTGGCTTCTTCGAGCGGAATATCTTCGTAAGAAACCGGTAATGATGCTTTTATTTTATCGTTCACCAACTTTTCTACTGCCTTTTTTTCCTCATCGGTCATCTTTCGAGCGAAAGAGAAGTCGAAGCGAAGTCTCTCGGGAGTGATGTTCGAACCTTTCTGAAATACATCCTTACCCAACACTTCCCGTAGCGCCTGATGCAAGAGGTGCGTAGTGGTGTGATATTTAACTTCCATCTCGCTATGCCCCGCGAGGCCACCTTTGAACTTATGTCCAGAACCTTCTTTAGAAACTTCTCGATGTTTCTCAAATTCTTTCTCAAACTCTTCTATATTCAACTCCGGAAACTTGTCTTTCGTTACATCGAGAGGAAGACCGTAGCTGTTATACAGGAGAAAGGCTTCCTCTGGAGTAATCTTACTTAGTTTGTCCAATTCTTTCCGACCTAAGTTCAAAGCTACGATAAATTGCGACCATTCCGCGGTAATAATTTCCAAAATCAAATCCCGATTGAGTTTATGGATATTATGGAACTTGGGAACAACCCAATCCATTGCCAATTTAATACTCTCCATATCAAACTGGGCCAAAATCCTTCGTATCAGTCTTCGTAAGACATAACCAGCGCCCTTGTTGCTAGGTCTCACACCGTCGCTGATTATAAAACTTATGGCTCTGGCGTGGTCTGCCAGTATTCTTTTTTTCTTTTCATTTAGATTATCCGGTAAATTTGATATGAATTTGGCAAATAAATCAGTTTCGAAAACGGTGGCCACTTTCTGCGAAACCATCGCCAGACGCTCCAATCCCATGCCGGTATCAATGCCTTTGATAGAGAGAGGTCTTAAACTCTCGTCTTTATTCTGGTAGAACTCGTTGAAGACTATATTCCAGACTTCTATACCATTCACATAAATCTCGGTCGTCGGACCACAAGGCCCTTCCTCCCCTGTCGGCCCCCAGAAATTATCTCTCCGGCCAAAAGTCTTAACCACAATATCCGGATCGATAGCTTTCCAAATTTTTTCTGATTCTTCATCCTTGGGTACGCCCGCCTCACCTTCAAAAACCGTCACGTAATCGATACTTAGCCCCATCTCCTTAGTTATAAAATCATGTGCGTATTTAATCGCTTCTTCTTTCCAATATCCGCCGAAAGAAAAGTTGCCGAGCATTTCAAAAAAAGTGAGGTGTCGTTCATCGCCCACCTCTTCTATATCTGAAGTGCGTACACTTTTCTGGACCGAAGCAGTGTTTTTAGAACCGAAATCTGCTATCGGGTCTTTTACACCAAGATAATAGGGCTTAAACTGCTGCATCCCGGCGGTGGTGAAAAGGACCGAAGGGTCATTTTCCGGCACGAGCGAGGCCGAGGGAATGATGGCGTGTCCCCGCTTCTCAAAAAAGGCCAAGAATTGACGGCGAATTTCTTCAGATTGCATTGGGGTCAATATAACACAATTAAATTAAGGTCTTAAGTACTTTGAAATCTTCTTTGAGAGTGCCGAGTAGATGCTGATTGTAAATGGCGGCGGCAGGATGATAAAGAGGAATGAATTTAAATCGGTCTGTGGTAAATACCTTACCGTGAAGTTTGCTGATGGAATCTAATTCCCACTCCAAACCATATCGACTCATAACATACTGCATCGAGAACCGACCGAGCGTGGCTATAACTTTCGGCTTGATTATTGCAATCTGGTGGTCGAGAAACGGCGCATAGATGGCTATTTCGTCTGGGTATGGGTCACGATTGCCGGGCGGGCGGTCTTTTACAATATTGGTAACGTAGACGTCCTTTCTTTCTATACCGACGGAGGCCAAGAGCTCATCAAGCACTTTCCCCGCCCGCCCGCAAAACGGCCGGCCGGTCTTCGCCTCATTCTCTCCGGGTGCTTCACCAATAAACATTACCTCTGCCGAGTGGTTGCCCTCCCCTATCACCGGAAAATATTTATTCTTGATTCGCTCGGCATAGAGCGGCGAGGCGGCAAGACCGATGACTTCACTCTTAATCAACTTTAGAGCTTCGTCTCTCTCACTCATTGCTTCTATCAGGAATGACCTTGTGTTCAATGAACCAAAAAACGGTAAAGACGAAGAGGGTCGCTACCGTGGCAAAAAGGGCCAATGATATCAGTTCGTAACCAACCGCCATACCGATACCGGAGGCTACCCACAGTCCTGCGGCGGTAGTCAGACCGGTTAGAGTGGCATCTTTGAAGACAATTACTCCACCACAAAGGAACCCGATACCTATGACTATTCCCGCCGCCATTCTCAAAGGGTCGTAATTAAACGTCTCCACGGTCGGAATAACAAATCTGGCGATGAGAATGAAAAGGCAGGAACCCATGGAGACCAGACCGAAGGTGCGCACACCGGCAGTTTTGCCGGCGAGAGATCGCTCAAGACCTAGAGTCGAGCCAAGAACCAAAGCCACTACCAAAAGAAAAAAGGTATCCATTATATTTCGTTTATTTCATTAATGACCGGCTTAATATTGAAACTCCCACCGAGAAATTCGTTCAACAGCTTCGGATTTTTCTTGATATCCGAACAAAGCACTATCCCTCTACCAAGAAGCGTCCGCTTATCTGTAGCCGAGAGGGAGGAGAGACAAGTGATGGGGTGAAGGGCTTCATCTTTGATCATGTCTTGCAGACTGCCTTGTTCCGGATAATTCCACCCTATCATAGTCAGATTTTTGCAAACACCGTAATGGATAGCGGTACTTGAGAACTTGGTATTGGTGATAAGCCAGCTGTCAGTGATACGCTTGTTAGCGCCACCGTAGTTGAAAACATTTTCGGACAAATCATCAAACCGCGCTTTGATGTAGAGCACTACCTTCAAATCTGACTTGGTGCCAAGCTCATTATGGAATTTGGCTTCAATCATGATGAGTTTCTTTTTATTATAGGCCACCACATCCACTTCGTGTGGTACACACCCGCCGAGTACGGTCTGACGAGTCTTGCACTTAAACCCTTTAGCCTCGAGTATTCGGGCTACGAAATCTTCAAATGGGAAGCCCGATGGCCCGAGATCCATGACCGCGCGGCGGAGAGAATAACTTCTGGCAACAGGCCTGTTTATTTCTTGAAGAACGGAAAAGGCATGTTTATAGATATCGTCTGTCGTCATATCGTTGTGAAGCTCCGGCAAGATATGCGATATGACTTTCTCGACAACCTCTTCTGTCGCGCCGGAATGGAGGATAGAGGCTCTCAACTTTTCGACTTCGAACACTTGCCGCTTGCCATTAGCTTTGAGAACGGTAATCTGCTCGTCATTTATGTGTAGCTTTGGCGCCAATACTTTCGTCTTGGTTTTTAGCATACTTCAAGTATAGCAAGACTTTCGGGTTTGTTGTCTTTTCTACTGTTATGCGCAACACTATGGCAAGACATACCACACCTGCCCAAGGAGGCTAAAGATGCAAAAACAGAAAATGGGATTCGGGAACCCCATCTGCTGGTTTCTCGGTCACGATGTTGGGGGGAAAATGATCCCCGGCAGTTTCCGGACAGTCTCTGGTCAGATGAGTAGTGGCTGGCAATACTATTGCAAGCGCTGCCAAGATCCAAATGATTTTCCCAATCATCAGTACACTGACGGGCGCAATTTGTACAGGCGTATTATCCCGCCCTGGATCAGCCGGATGCGCAATCGCTGGATCTTCCGGAACTTCGACCGGGATTGGGAAAGAGGCAGGGAGGCTCATATCCGCCACCTTGATGAACAGAGCAAAAAGTACAGCCCCCAAAACTCGGAGGATTGAAGAGAAGGAGAGTCTTCCAGAGGCGAGGTCAGGCCTGCGGTTTTCGGACCGCAGGCTTTTCACTTGATTATCTTATCCATCACTCCCCCGCCGAGACAGACTTCTTGGTCATAAAAAACCATCATTGGT
>JBBDZK010000022.1:12510-21741 GCA_040900205.1 Parcubacteria group bacterium | reverse complement strand
TCTGTCGAAACGGACTTGTCGATGTCGAAAACGATGTCATTGCCGATTGCCTGTCGCAGAATCATATATTTAATAGCGCCTATGGCCACCCGCTCATCACCCTTTACCTTCTCCTTGACTTCTTCAATTAAAGCCGCGGCAGTTATAACATCACCTGTACGCGATGACATCTTACCCGTAGGCAAACGAAGCATGCCGTGCGAAATATGTTTAGTTTTCTCCGCCAGTTCCGGGAAAATTAATTTCATAGCGAGAAGAAGTACCTTAAAATAATCTTTGATTTCGTTTCCAGTCACCACGATGGATTGGGTGTACGGGTATTTCTCAAATTTGATTTTAGCCAAGCCCAATTCCTTGGCCTCATAGGTGGGTAAACCGACCGAACTTACAAAGACACGCGTATGAAGACGGGCGTCGTATCTCTCGGCGTGGAAAACGACGGCCCCGTCACTCTCTGTAAACACTTTGCCTTTATTTTTTTCAACAATCTCTTTGCCAATCTTGCCACCATCACTTTCGAAGAAGAAGTAGTCGAACTTAGTACCCAGCCTTTTGTAGACGGAATCAAAGTATTCGAGACTGACTTTTTTCCCTTCGTCATAAATTTTATTTATTTTTTTATCAGATCGTTCGTATATCTTTTTATTTATCTCTTGAATTTCTTTTTGTGCCTTTTCGCTTTCTTCATAGGCTTTAGCCCCCGCCGGATAAGGATCCTTCTCCCCTTTTAATATTCCCCATACCGCTTTGGCGACATGGATGCCTACATCTCCCTGATAACAAGCCTGTCTCATTTCTGCGCCGTTCCATGCAAAGATATTGGCAAGAGTTGAACCTATAACATTCGTCATCAAGTGGCCAATATGAAATTCTTTGAAAGGATTCGGGTCAGTATGCTCCACAATCACTTTTTCGCCTTTAAGATTTTCACTCTTGCCAAACTTACTTCCCCGCTCAACAATTTCTCTTAAACTCTTTTTGAAAAATTCTTTTGAGAGATAGAAATTTACGAAACCGCCACCAGCACCTCTTACTTCCTTTATGTAATCTGGTTTATTGGAATTTAATTTGACGACAATTTGTTGGTGTAATAAATGGTCTTTACCCTTAAGATGAAAAGAGTAATCTCCATTTTCTAGATTAGTAGGATACTCCAATACAAAATCCCATTCTGGATTTATAGTTTCTTTTATCCAATTTTTTATTTTCGTTGCTATCACTTCCTCAATATTGTATCAATCTTTCTAGCAATTTTTATCATATACTTATCCTTTTTCCCCAGAGTCGTTTCTGCCGCAGTGCCGAGACGAATACCGGACGGGTCCATCGGGGAACGTTTCTCTCCCGGAATTGTGTTTTTATTAACTATAACCCCTGCTTTTTCTAGTCTGTCACTCGCCTCCTTACCAGATATGCCCCTGCCCGCCATCCACGTATCTACCAGGACCAGATGAGTGTCCGTGCCACCAGAGACTATTTTCCAACCAAGTCTCCTTAGCTCATTTGCAAGTACAGAAGCGTTCTTCACTACCTGCTTGGCATACTTTCTGAAGTCGGGATTATCCGCCTCTTTCAACGCTACCGCAACCGCGGCTATTTGATTCAAATGCGGACCACCTTGAAGTCCCGGGAAGATTGCTTTATCTATTTTTTTATACAATTCACGATTATCTACCCTGGAAAATATTAGGGCGCTTCTTGGTCCGCGCAATGTTTTGTGCGTGGTGGTAGTAACCACATCGGCGTAAGGAAACGGAGAGGGACAGGCACCACCAGCGACCAGCCCTGCCGTATGCGACATGTCAACCATTAAATATGCTCCGCAGCCAGTGGCAATTTCTCTAAACTTTTTGAAATCAATATTCCTAGGATAAGCGGTGAAACCGGCGACGATGATGTTCGGCTTTTCTTTCTTAGCCAGTCTTTCCACCGCTTCGTAATCAATCATTTCTGTCTTAGGATCCACACCATACTGAACCGCCCTCCAAAATTTACCGGTCGCCGAAACTTTATGGCCATGAGTCAGATGTCCACCTTCTGTTAGAGACATCCCCATGATAGTGCCGCCTGGCGGTACAAGCCCCAGGTAAACAGCGAGGTTGGCCGGCGAACCGGACAAGGCCTGTACGTTAACATGCCATTTCTGGGAAGAAAGTTTAAAAAGTTTTAACGCTCGGGCTTTGCATAAATTCTCGACCTTGTCGGATATTTCATTGCCGCCATAGTAACGATGCCCGGGGTACCCTTCCGCGTATTTATTGGTTAACTCTGAACCCAAGGCGTCCAGTACGTCTTCTGAAATATAATTTTCAGAAGCGATGAGATTAATGACACTCTTCTGTCGCCTTTTCTCCTCTTTTATCAGCTTGCTAATTTCTTTGTCTTTCATGAATTAGTTTTTTGATGAAGCTTAGGATTAAACCCTCCGACGATACTCAACTCGGCTTTGATGGGGGGATGCGAATCATAGCCATCAAGCTTGACTTGACTTGGAAGGAATGATTCCAAGGTCACGTTTTGGCCTTCTATCGTAACTTTTGGAAAAGGTTTTGGTTCGCGTGAAAGTTGCTCTTTCACTTGCTCGCGGTGATTCTCGTATATGTGGAAATCGCCAAAGGTGTGAATAAATTCTCCGGGCTCGCGACCGAGAATTTTAGCCAGAATTATAGTTAAGAGAGCGTAACTTGCGATATTGAACGGAACACCCAGAAACATATCGGCGCTTCGCTGATAAAGCTGAAGACAAACCCTGCCTCCTTTAATATTGACTTGATAGAGGTTGTGGCAGATTGGAAATTTTGACGCTTCACCGGGCTTGGCCATCGAGTAGAGATACTGCGGATTCCATGATGTCACAAGGGTGTTGTGAGCATCAGGGTCCCTCTGTAACTCATCTACTACCCAGGCCAGTTGGTCGATAGTGCGACCACTAGTACTTGGCCAGTGGCGCCAGAGTTCTCCGTAGATTCGTGGCAACTTGCCATGAGTTTCTGCAAAAGTATCATCATTTTTAATCTTCTCTATAAACTCTTCTTTCGACAGAATTGGTAACTTGCTGTCACCGGCTTTCTCCTTATATATTTTGTACGGATAGTCATCCCAAATATGCACACCATTATCAACAAGGTATTTGATATTGTTTTGCCCGGACAAGAACCAATACAATTCTTGCAAAACTCCATTCCAATAAACCTTCTTGGTAGTAAGAAGAGGAAATCCTTCTCTAAGATTAAAGCGCATTTGCGCGCCGAAGACACTGTAAGTCTTGACGCCAGTGCCCTTGTCCACCTGCTCTTCCCCTTCTTCAAGAATTTTTTGCAACAGATCCAAATATTGATATTCCGGATGTCTTCGGTTATTCATGTTATTTCGTCCTTGTCTTCTTACTTTTTTTCGATTTAGTTTTGACTCTCCAACGTTTATCTATATATTTACTATCGACACTCTTGTAATTAATACTCGAATCGGAAGACATTTGTGAAAAGGTGATTTGGCCAATCTCCATGCCGGGAGTGAGAACGATGGGAACTTTGTTGAGGTTACAGAGTTCAAAAGTGATTTGTAGGAAGTGCCCAGGATTCACCAGCCCGGCGGTATTATGAACCATTAGACCAATTCGGGCCAAACTACTCTTGCCATGCAGCTGAATAAGGTATTTCTTGGAACCGAAATAATCAATAGAAAGACCCAGGATACTGACACCCGGATGGAGCACGAAGACTTCCCCTTTCTTTAATACCACTTCTTTTATATTGGCAAATTTCTTTTTTGTCGGGTCTATACTATCCGTAGAGTGTGATTCTGTAAGGATAAATTTATTGCCGAGGAGGATGTCGTAACTGGCCGGTTGGAGGCGCTTTTTGTCAAAAGGAGAAATAATGACATCACCCTTCTTCAACGCTTTTGCTATATCAATATCGGATAAAAACATTTTATTTTATATTAAACACTTTATCAGTCCCATAATAATCTCGCCAATGATGATTGTAGTGGGCAAACATACGCTCCAACCGATCTTGTGACAACTCTTCAATTCCAAGGTCCGCCATGAAGTCACGAATCTCTTTCTCAATTTTCTGAACATCTTTTGAAAGATTGGCCATTTTTTCAAATTCTGCCACATAACCATAGCCGGCATTTCTATCGATGGTTATGTGCATCCTATGGTCTTTGTTTTCGTACTCTTCCCTGTCGCGCGACCATTTTGCTTGATATGTTAGTCCAGCGCCCAGAAGAACCTTATCGAGCTCATCTAGGGTTTTTTGTACTTCTGCCTCAAACTCGATACGTGATACACCGTTGGCGCTTGTGTCATCTCCCACGGATGCTTTGATTATGAAAAGGGTTTTCCCCAATGCTTGTCGCGTACGAATGGAAATTTTTTGACCTTCTTTCATGATTTTTTGCAAAGCCGACTTTTTTCCTTTTGGTATAAGTGGAGAAACTTCATCAAAAACCGTCTCCAAATTTCCAGATAAGTTGAAATAGTGGTTGAGTTCACGGCCACTGCTTATTTTCCTTAGAGAAGGAACTTTCGCACGCAGTTTATCTTTCATCTTATTGGCGTGTTTTTGATCGCCCAGGAGACTTTTTATTTCGATTTCGTATCGGTTGGACATTTTGTTTCGTTTGTCGTCGCAGGTAAAGTATATGCTAAGGTTAAAGATACGCAAAAGATGACAAAACCTATTATAAGTATCATAGTTGCGCACTCCAGAAATATGGCTATAGGCAAGGCCAATACTCTAGTCTGGCACTTGCCAGATGATCTCAAAAGATTCAAAAAGCTGACCACCGGACACCCCATAATCATGGGCAGAAAAACCTATCAATCCATAAACAGACCTCTTCCGGATAGAACAAATATCGTAGTGACTCGAGATACAAATCTAGAAATTCCTGGTTGTATAGTTGTTCACTCCGTAGTCGAGGCAATCGAGAAAGCGAAGGAGTTTGACCGGGAAGAAATTTTTATTATCGGCGGTGCGGAAATTTATAAAGAGACTCTGTCTCTGGCAGATAGACTATACGTGACGGCGATAGACATGCATGTGGACGGTGACGCTTTTTTCCCGGAATATTCAAAGATCTTTACAACAAGGATTTGGGAAGAATCCGGCGAATTCGGAGGACTAAAATATTCTTATCTAATACTGGAGAAGTAGAGCGAGGTCTTACTTCACCTCCACGCCCATACTACGAGCCGTACCGGCAATGATTTTAGACGCGGCTTCGGCATCGTTAGCATTGAGATCGCCCATCTTCTTCTCGGCAATTTCTTTTAGTTGAATCTTGGTTAGCGTTCCGACTTTATTGGTGATATTCGTGCCCGAGCCCTTCTCTTTACCAAGAGCCTTAAGAATCAGGGCCGAAGCGGGTTCAATTTTATAAGTCAGCTTGTAGCTTTTGTCTTCAAATATTTCAACCACAGTAGGCACTGTCTCGCCCTTGCGTTCCTTCGTCTCTTCATTAAAACGTTTGACAAATTCACCAATAGGAATGCCGGCGGCGCCGAGTACCGGCCCGAGTTGTTGACCAGGCACCGCTTGCCCGCCGGGAATCTGGAGCTTTAGAACTTTTATAACTTTTTTGGCCATAATAGAGCGTTAGAATACGTTATACTTTTTTAACTTGCAAGAAATCGAGCTCAACCGGAGTCTCGCGGCCAAACATGTTGACCAAGACTTTAACCTTGCCATGCTCCTCGTCAATCTCGGAAACTTTACCCTCAAGCTCTTTAAACGGACCGTCAACAATGACAACGGCATCGTTCTCCAAGAGATTAATGGTATGCATTACCTTGTCGGCAGACATTCTGGCAAAGAGCGCCTCCACCTCCGCGGTGTCGATAGGCACCGGATAGACGCCCGAGCCGACGAAACCCGTTACTCTCGGAGTGTTGCGAACCACATACCAAGAGTCATCGGTGACAATCATGTCCACCAGGATGTAACCTGGATAAATTTTTTCCTCCTCTTCGACTCGTTTACCACCCTTAATCTTAATTTTTTTCTCGGTCGGCACGATGACATTAAAAATTTTATCCTCCATACCCAAGGACTCGATACGCTGTTTGAGATTGCGCATGACCGCGTTTTCATACCCGGCATAGGTGTGGACAACATACCAATTTCTACCCTCGGAAATCTTTTGTTTAGCCATATTCTTACAGAATAAACTTCTGGAGTATCAGAGAGAAAATGTAGTCAAAGAAACCCAGGTAAATTGACACTAAAATTGAAATCACAATTACTACCACCGTAATGATAATTGACTGCCGGCGCGTCGGCCAGGAGACATGCTGAAGCTCCCCTCGCGTATCTTTGATGTAGTTCATTAGTCTGTTCATGATTTTTGCCTGCCCCGTAGGCAGTTTTGCTTTCCTTCCGGGTTATAAAAAACACCCTCTTGGGCGTTCTTTAATCATACTATAAATCGCCCTCCAACGTCAACCTCGAAATTACCTTATTTCGTAGACTATCGTTACGCTCACGTTTACTTTATTTTCTCCTATTGGGATAGTCGGGGCTTTAGCATCGGAAGCTCTGACCATATCTCCCCCCATACCTTCCGCGTAATACGGTATCGGACCACCCCCGGTGTTATCGTAGAAACTCACCACTCTTACAAGTCGAACTCCAAGCTCCTTGGAAAGCAGTTTGGCTTTCTTTCTGGCATCGGCAATCGCCTCGGCCCGCGCATCACTAAGTATCTGGTCAGGGTCATCGACGGTAAAGGAGATGTTTGAAAGACCGGTAGCGCCATTCTCTCCCGCTATGCGCAGTGCCTCCCCCACATCTTCAGTCGATCTCACTTTGACGGAAACATAGTGGCTGGCGGTGTAACCATCTTGAATTTGTCTCGATGGCGGACAGAATGTCGGTGAGCAAATAGTCGGCCCGAAAGTATATTTCGGCCATAGAGAATAGTCAGTCGTATTAATGTCTTTTTCTTCAACACCAAGCGCTTTAAGCCCCGCCAAGATAGCATCCATCGACTTTGTCACCTGCTCTTGGGCATCGCTTGCCACTTTAGCGTCTGCCGAAACGGTAAAGGAAAAAACGGCAATGTCGGGTACGGAAAATGCCTCTCCCTCACCAGTAACCGAAATAGAGTTGTACGTCGGGTCGATACTACCCAAATTTTTAAACGCCCCAAGAGTCTCTACTGCCAGAAATATTGCCAGCACGATAAGTACGACCCAGACCCACTTTAAA
Organism: Parcubacteria group bacterium; assembly: GCA_040900205.1. GTDB lineage: Bacteria > Patescibacteriota > Minisyncoccia > Phycocordibacterales > Zambryskibacteraceae > UBA5004. The sequence goes on along the minus strand of JBBDZK010000022.1, from coordinate 14,524 downwards.
ATTTTTTTGACTTCTTCTGTGTTGGTATTCATTTTTTTATTATATCACGAATCTATCCTATTTTTTAATGACCGCTTGTTTTCAATAAAAATATTAAACATCAGAATAGTAAAACTGACGGACAGGAGACCTAGGGCGATACCGGCCAGAATATCAAGTGTCCAATGCGCTCCCAGATAGAGTCTGGAGAAGTAGACGAGAGAGGCAGCAACGATTGAACCAACTATCAAGATAGTCCTCTTACCCAAGGTTCTCATCCGACCGAAAAAAGAATGAGTCAACATGAAAAAGAAGGCGGTAGCCACTGTGGCATGCCCGGAAGGGAAACTCCAACCATTGGCTTCGTAAATTAGAGAGATTGGCCGCGTGATTTGGAGAGTATTTTTGAGCACCGTAAGTGAAATGATTGTGATAACCAAGGCTGTAACAAAGAGAGCCGCGTCATAAGAACGGCCACGCATGACTAAGAGAATGGCAATAAGGGCAGTCGCGGATGAGAGGACGAACGTGTCGCCCAGTCTGGTCACCATTACCATAATAGTCGTCAAGAGCGGTGTGCGCATATGCGTTACCACTTGCTCGATAGCGGTGTTGAGGGGTATAAGCTCCGTACCGGAGAAGAGACCCTCAATGATAATCACGAGCACCAGTCCCGAGATCATGTAGACCAAAAGGAAAAGAATGTTCTTTGCCCAGTTCGGAAACATCATATTTTAAAGCCTTTCATAAGGTCTCGATTATTATACAATAAAAAAACCTGGGAGGGTTCAATCCAAAAGATCAAGAATTATTTTCTTCGTCTCATCCGGGTCCTTAACCGATCTAGATTCTATCCCTAATTCCAGAACAGGAGCGTCATTACCCCCCTCGAAAAGCTTGTCTCCGACGTAGAGTATTTTCTCTTTCGAGACACCCGTCTGCCCCATGAGTTTATTTAACCCATACGCTTTGTCTACGCCAGACTTTGTAACCTCCACGGAAGTGGTGCCACCAATACGTACCGAGAAACCAGGAAGAGCCTGTTCAAGAATTTTTACCATTAATTGGCGTTTCTTGTTGTCGGGATCCCAACTTTCCTTCAGCTCGATAGGCGCGTCTTGCCCAAAAGCAGAAAAGTTGAATTGCGCTCCTCGGTCTTCTACAATTTCTCCGTAGGTTTCGTGTGGCCTTTCGAGCCCAGATGCTTCAAAAATGTTTTCAAAAACTTTTCTAATGCGTGTTTTCTCTTCTGCGGACAATGTAGTATCGCTCTGACACTTCCAGCCCTCACTATAACAGAAGATTGTGCCGTCAACCGGCAAAAGATAGAGATTTTTTAAAACTTGGGGCTCACAGAAAAGGCGGTCTAGAATCTGCTCTTTGAATTGTTCGTAGTTAGCGCCGGAAATAATCGCCACCAGATATTTCTGCGCGAGCCGGCAGAGTAATTCCGCCATCTCGCTGTCAAGCGGCAACTTACTGCGCGTCAGTGTCCCGTCAATGTCAAACGCAATTAGATCAAATTTCTGTCCGGTTGTCTGTTCCATACGGAGAGTATAACATCAGATAGTAGCCGATTATTTTCATTCCGTGGTTATGCCGTCAAAATCAATGTCGCTCTGCTCCGCCTCTTGTTTCGTCCTTCCGACAATTTTATCTTTGTGATGAGCCGGTGAGTAGATAGTATAGAACTTGAGTGGTTCGATGTCGGAAACATTAATAATATTGTGCTCGGCACCGGCAGGTACGATGACCGCTGTGCCTGCACCGACGTCATGGAAGGTATCGTTGATAATCACCTTTCCCTGGCCCTTTTCGAAGCGAAAAAATTGATCATTATGCGGATGAATTTCCAGTCCAATCTCTTCTTTCGGCAGAAGAGCCATTAAGACCAGTTGGGAATGCTTACCGGTATACAGCACTCTTCTAAAATCGCTATTATCAAGCGTGGCTTGCTCAATATTCTCCTTAAAACCTTTTTTCATTAATCACATTGTACCAGACGGCGTGCTGATATGTATTCCTGTATTTTAAA
>JBBDZK010000022.1:2437-12410 GCA_040900205.1 Parcubacteria group bacterium | reverse complement strand
TTCATTAATCACATTGTACCAGACGGCGTGCTGATATGTATTCCTGTATTTTAAATGAGTGCAGATTTTCCCAAATTGCATTTAAGATAAAAGCAGTAACAAATATCAACAATATTCTTTTCATCTTGGGAGGTATATGGGAGTTGAACCCATGATGCGAGCTCCACAAGCTCGAGTGTTACCGTTACACCAATACCTCCATTAAGATCATTATGACCTCGGTATCATTTCTACCATAAAAACAGGCTGTTGACACTTGTCCGAGAATTGTTTTCTGCATCTTATCCACATGGACTCCCTATGGTAAGATGGGTAAACAATTTGGTCCTATGGCAATTCCACAAAATGTAAAAAAACGCACCGGCGATATAGTGTCGTTTGACGAACAAAAAATTCTTGAGGCGATGAAAAAGGCATTTACCGCCCAGGAAGTCTCGGTGGAAGATTTCGTACTCGAACAAATGACCAATCGAGTAGTCGCAAAACTTTCCGAGAAGAGTGATTTGGAATATGTGCCCACGGTTGAGCAGGTTCAGGATACGGTGGAACAGACAATCATGGAACGTGGGTATTTCGGAGTGGCTAAAGCTTACATTCTTTATCGATTCGAACACGCCAAGGAACGAACCCAACGAGTGATTGAGAAAATAGAAGAAGGCAATCTCTTGGTGACCAAGCGAAACGGGCGTAGCGAACCATTCTCACTCGAAAAAGTGCGCCGCACAATTATGTACCATGTCGCGGACATCGAAAAAGATATTGACATCGATAAAATCGTAAATCAATGCCGCGCGGAAGTTTATGACGGTATCAAGACCAGCGAAGTTTCTCGCGCCATCATCATGGTCGCTCGCTCAATCATTGAAAGAGACCCGTCCTATTCACGTCTGGCAGCCAGATTATTGGCAGCCGAATTTAATAAAGAAGTGATCGGAACTGAAAACATCGATTACCCTCGTTTGCCCGAGCAATACCGAGCAGCCTTTAAAACAAAAATCGAAAAGGCCGTAGCTATAAAAAAATTGGACAAACGAATGCTCTCTTTCGATTTTAAAAAACTTTCTAAGGCTCTGCGCCCGGAGCGAGATGATTTGTTCCAATATCTTGGTGTCGAGACTCTCAACGATCGCTATCTCATCAAAGATCCGGAGACTAAAAAGACTCTCGAAACACTACAGTTTTTTTGGATGAGGGTTGCCATGGGTGTGGCTCTTAAAGAAAAAAATAAAGAGGACCGGGCCATTGAGTTTTATGAAATGATTTCGACTTTCCGTTTTGTGCCGTCGACCCCGACCCTCTTTCACTCCGGTATGCTGCGACCACAACTCTCATCCTGCTATCTCAATATCGTCGAGGATGACTTGAACCATATTTTCAAAGTTTACGGCGACAACGCCCAGCTTTCTAAGTGGGCCGGCGGTATCGGCACCAGTTGGTCTAATATTCGCGGCACCGGGAGTCTCATCAAAAAAGCCGGTATCTCTAGCCAGGGAGTCGTACCTTTCCTCAAGATTGCCAACGATGTAACAGTCGCCATCAACAGGAGCGGCCGACGTCGCGGAGCCACCTGCGTCTACCTTGAAACCTGGCACTATGACATTGAAGATTTTATTGAACTGCGCAAAAACACCGGCGATGAGCGTCGCCGCACGCACGATATGAATACGGCTAATTGGATTCCCGATCTCTTTATGAAACGGGTGCGGGATGATGGTGATTGGACCCTTTTTTCACCCAATGAAGTGCCGGAGCTCCACCACACCTACGGCAAAAAATTTGATGAGCTCTATGAGAACTACGAAAAGAAAGCAGACCGAGGAGACATTAGTCTATTTAAGCGCCTTAAAGCTCGCGTACTCTGGAAAAAAATTCTCTCGATGCTTTTTGAAACCGGCCATCCGTGGGTTACCTTTAAAGATCCTGCCAACATTCGTTCTCCGCAGGACCACGCTGGAGTCGTTCACAGTTCGAACTTGTGTACGGAAATTACTCTCAATACTTCGGCCGATGAAACAGCCGTTTGCAACTTGGGCTGGGTCAATCTTTCGCAACATGTTTTAGGGGGCGTTCTTGACCGCGAGAAAATCAGGGAAACGGTCTCAATCGCCATGCGTATGCTCGACAATGTCATTGATCTGAATTTTTATCCTACAATCGAAGCCAAAAATTCAAATATGCGCCATCGTCCGGTCGGACTCGGCGTGGGCGGTTTTCAAGACGCGCTCTATGAACTTGATATCCCGTTCGACTCCGAAGAGTGCGTGGTGTTTGCCGACCAATGCCAGGAATTCATTGCCTACTACGCCATCTTGACCTCCTCCGAGCTAGCCCGAGAACGCGGCGCTTATCAGAGTTTCAAAGGCTCCAAGTGGGATCGCGGCCTTTTCCCAGTTGATACCATCAATCTTCTCGAACAAGAACGCGGTGAGGAGATTCTGGTGGACCGCGGGGGCACACTCGACTGGAAGATAGTGCGTGAACAGGTCAAGCTTCATGGTATGCGTAACTCGAACACCATGGCCATTGCCCCTACTGCCTCGACTTCGACCATCGTCGGCTGTACACCCACCATTGAGCCGACATACAAAAACATTTACGTGAAATCGAATATCAGCGGGGACTTCATTGTTGTCAATCCGTACTTAATCAAAGAACTTAAGCAGATCAACCTTTGGAACGAACAAATGCTAGGGAAATTGAAATTTCACGACGGCTCGGTGGCTAATATCCCTGAAATTCCCGAACACATCAAGGCCAAATACAAGGAAACGTTTGAAATTGATATGCACTGGATTCTCAAGGCTGCCGCTTACCGAGGCAAATGGATCGACCAGAGCCAGTCCGTCAATATTTTCTTCAACGGCTCATCGGGAAAAGAACTCTCCGACTTATACATGTACGCCTGGCAGTTGGGACTAAAAACCACTTATTATTTGCGCACTCAAGCGGCCACTCAAGTAGAAAAATCGACTGTTGATACAGCCGAGTACGGATCGACCCACACGCGAAGCGGCGAGACTAAAGAAGTGGAGGTGGTTCGGGAAAAGTTGGAGAAGGTGGAAAAAGTGGAGATGGCTTCCGCCCTTGTCGCTACGAAACCGAATTTATACGTTGCACCAGAAGCGGTGTGCGAAGCCTGCGAATAAGACCGACACCTCATGCCCATCATCAAAACAACCGAGAGGATTGATATCAACAAGCGCCGAATCATCAATGGAGGAAACGCGGACGTGGTCCAGCTCTACCCCATGAAACATCAGTTCGCCTGGGAATACTACAACAAGGCCAATGCCAACCACTGGTTACCCACCGAAATTTCAATGCAACTTGATATTGAGCAGTGGAAGTCAAAGTTGATTTTGACTACCGACGAGCGCCGAGCCTTTGAAACTGTTCTTGGCTTCTTCACCACCGCCGATTCGATTGCGGCCAACAACATCGTCATCGGTTTCTACAAACACGTTACTAGCCCAGAGGTACGCATGTATCTCTTACGACAGGGTTATGAAGAAGCCATTCATACTCATGCTTATCAATACATTGTCGAGAGTTTGGGTATGGACGAGAGTAAAATCTTCAACATGTATCGAGAAGTTGATTCTATCTACAACAAGGATGAGTTTATTTTGAGTTTTAATGAAGGTATCTTTGATGGAGACTTCAAGACCGGTACCTTTGAGAATGATCAGAAATTTCTTGAAAACTGGTGCGTGTTCTCACTCATTCTTGAGGGTATTTTCTTCTACAGCTCATTTGCCGTTATGTTTGGATTCCAGCGTCAGCACAAACTGACCGGTTCGGCCGAACAAATCCAGTACATCATGCGCGATGAATCTATGCATCTTAATTTCGGTATTGAGATTATCAATACTATTAAAAAAGAGCAGCCGGAACTCTGGACAAAAGAATTTGGAGAACACATTACGGATTTGGTCCGTAAGGCAACCAGGTTAGAGTATCTCTTTGCCCAAGAGGTCTTCCCGAATGGTATCTTCGGTATGAATGCGCAGGGTTTCAAACAGTATATAGAACACATTGCCGACAGAAGACTCGCGCGAGTGGGACTGCCCGCACAATTCAACGTTACCAACCCTTTTCCGTGGATGAGCGAGGCTATCGACCTTTCTAAAGAAAAAAACTTCTTCGAGACGCGAGTGACGGAGTACCAGGTCGGAGGTAGCTTACATTGGTAATCTATTGACTTTTTAAAGTAAGGGTGCTACACTTGCACCGGATTCATTAACGGAGACGAAGATGAGAGACGACTATCGCATCAGCCAGTTTCGTCGGGACTGGTGGGATGAAACACTCGGATGGGCGGGTGGCATGACCCGCAATGACCTCGTCCTGATACTGGTGGGCATGGTCATGTTTACCCTATACTTTTGGTTCCCGATTAACTGGGACTTCGTTTTGGGGCTCCGTTAGGACTCCAAACGGATAAAGCCCGGGCGCTACGCGCGCCCGGGCTTTTACATTTTCATTCATTCCAGGGCTATGTTAAATCTTACTCTACCTATAATTTGACCCTTCTCTGTCTTAACATCAACCCGCCACTTACCCTCGAAAAGACTCTCTTTCCTCGAAAAACCCCGATAACCCTCGCTTCTTCCACCCGTGATGGGAAAGGTAATCTTACTAACGCTCACCCATGCCTCCACCCTGTAGTCAAAATACTGCCAATCGTGGATGATTCTCGTGTCCAGGTCCGTCGGAGCAAATACGGAGCTCAAAACATACAGCGGCGAGCCCGCTTTTATATTAATCGTTTCGGGGAGGAAAAATAAGAGTGACTCATACCATATCTTTTTTTCCTCGACCATCGTGTAATTTTCCCCTACTTTTTCTATGAAGTGGTAGACGCCGGCATCCTCTAAAGCCAGAGGAATCGGCGGAATGAGGTTTAAGAAATATAAAATGTTGATAAGGATAAAGATGGAGAAGACAGAATTTTTAAGATTCGTCCTGCTATCTCTAAATCGCTCCGGTACAAATTTAAAAAGAACCAGAGAAAAGAGATAGATAAAAATTAAACTGACAACGCCACTCAATACGAAAATGGCCGCGCCCATGGCTTTTAAAAGAATGGGGATGAAAAAGATAAAGAAAGAAAAAACGGCGAGGAAATAGAGCGAGACTTGGAAAGTCAATCTTCGGTAATGTGCCCTGAAAAACTCGTTCCCAACGAGGATGAAGAGGAGGATAAGTATAAAAGGCCAGCTCGAGGACAAAGTGGCGCTTCTGGTGTAGAAGATAAAGAAAGCACTAAAGAGTCCACCGAAAGTAAATTGAATAAAAAGAGGCAGGAGCTTCTCTACCCTGACAAAAAAACTGCTGTGGGGAGGATACTCGTGGCAGTAATTAAGAAGAACGATGCCCCCGCCGGAAATGGCGAGGTAGGATAACATGACAAGGTTTTCAAAAAGGAAATCAATCCTCTGAAGAGTCAGACTATCGAAGATAAAACCGAGAATCAAAGCAAGAGACGAAAGGTGTCTTTCGTGCCTCTCGTAGAGCGCTTCTATTCTGTTCCATAAGTGAGTGTAGAACATCAAATTCAAGGTGCTGTAATTATACACAGCACAAACACCCGTGCCATCACTAACTCCGAGTCTTGCATTCTGGGTTGTTTTTTTGTTAAAATAATTCTTTCAAACTTATGACAAGCCGAGCATCGCTTCATATCAAAGTAATCGTCGGTAGTACCCGCGAAGGTCGTTTCAGCGACAAGGCTGCTTCGTGGATAACCGGAGAAATAAAGAAACGAGACGGAGTGGTGGTCGAGGTACTCGACTTGCGTGACTACAATATGCCCTTTTTCAACGAACCGGTGAGCCCGGCATTCAAGCAAGAACCATATAAGAACAAGGTGGTCGCGCGTTTTACCGCAAAAATAGCCGAGGGAGACGCCTTCGTCATAGTGACGCCGGAATATAATCGCGGCACTTCCGGCGTGCTTAAAAATGCGCTTGATTGGGTTTATCAGGAATGGAACAATAAGCCGGTCGCCTTCGTAAGCTACGGTAGCGTTGGAGGAGCGCGCGCCGTGGAGCAGTTGCGTCTTAGCACTATTGAACTGCAAATGGCTCCGATTAGAAACGCCGTACACATCCCCGGTGAGCAGTATTTCCCCGTGTTATTCGGTAAGGCGGATGCCGACAAACTTTTCTCTCTACAGAGAGAGAAGTCGGAAGCCATGATTACACAACTTCTGTGGTGGACCCGCGCCCTTAAAAACGCTCGCGGCTAATTTGTGTCGTAATTATACACGTTGACAAAAAAGAAAATGGGAATATAGTCCTGCCAGGTTTGCTCAAACCTTTCCTCTGCTCAACAACTAAATAAGGAGAAGTGAGATGCTCTCTTGGGCGTTTATCAGGACAGGACATGCTTCGTCGTGTCCCGCTTCGCGAGCCGTAGCAACAGTCTGTATTGGCAGGTGCGAGGGGCTGCTTTTCGTCCTCGTGGGAATACTGGGCCTCGTTGCGGGTATTGCGGGACTCTGGATCGGCCACATCGCGAGTGCCTTTGCATTCTCGGAGGGTATGCATTCGCTTTCCGATAGTGCCGCCGACTTCTACGGCTCCAGGATTTCCAAGCGAGCGCTCCAAAATCCGAAAAAAGACGCCGAGATCAGAAAAAAAGGAAGTTGGGTCATCGCCGCGCTCCTGGTCCTGGCTGGCGGACCGATTGTCTACGAAATGTGGTCCCGTTTCAATGGTGCAGAAAGCCCGGTGGCGAAACTCATGATTTTGGCTGGAGTTATCGCCATAGCTTTCAATGCTTTGAGATGGTTACTTTTGTGGCAGGCACAAAGACGCTCCCGAACAAGCACGCGAGAGGACCTGATAGACCACGTCAAAACAGATTTGTTCCACGGGTTCTATCTTTTCTTGGCCGGTGGCCTGCTTTGGGCTTATTCGGGAAAGTTGACTCCCGGTGCCCAACTTGCCATTGATCTCGTCCTTTCAGGAATCGTGCTCGCCTATATTCTCTGGAGGGCGTGGAAAATAGTGGATCGGCACAAACACCACCATCATCAACATTAGAGAGATCGAGACATCCCGCTTCGTCCGCCATTTTAAAAACGGCGACGGAGCGGTTTTTTATATTTGGTGCGCGGGAGAGGATTTGAACCTCCACGCCCTTGCGAGCACTGCCACCTCAAGGCAGCTTGGCTACCGTTACAACACCCGCGCATTGTCGTTAATATTACTTTGCTTCCGTTTCCGAAGCCACCTCTTCAACTACTTTCGCCATTCTCTGATTTCTCATTTGACGGCTGATTTCTTTGGCCGCTTTTTCTCGGATGTGGTAGAGCTTGGCGCGACGCACCGACGAGCGCTTAACCACTTCAACCTTATCTATCACGGGAGAATAAAGCGGGAAAATCTTTTCTACACCCACGCCGGAAGACACATTGCGGACAGTAAAAGTGGCACCCGCCTCCCTGCCATGCTTACGGGCAAGCACTAAGCCTTCAAAGGCCTGCAAGCGAGTCTTGTTTTTCTCAACAATTTTCTGCCAGACGCGCACGGTGTCCCCCGACCGCAAGTCAAGTTTCCGTCTCTCTTCGATATTTACCGGACTGATTACTCTATTCATCCCATTAGAAATTATAATATGCAATAGTTTATTGGTAACTTAGCCCCCGTTGAATTTCTAACGGGACAAGTAGCGGAGACTAATCTAACATATCTGAACCGATAATGTCCATGGCTTTCACAAAGTCCTCCGGATACGGGGCTTCAATGGTTATTTTTTTACCACTCACGGCTTTGAAAGTGATGGCGCGAGCGTGGAGAGCGAGACGATGGAAACCGAAGAGACACGGTTTGTTGGGCACGTAGAGTTTATCGCAAACAACCGGATGATGAAGCGCCTTGAAATGCACTCGAATCTGATGAGTCCTACCCGTTTTTGGTTTGGCCTCAACAAAGGTAGCGCTTTTGTCGCTCGCCCGTCTGATTACCCGAAAGTATGTGACCGCCTCCTTTTTCTCCCCTCTCGCTCCCCGTTCGGCCGACCGCTTGCGAAAATTACTGACACTTCTCGCTATTGGTAAATCAATGGTGCCTCGATCATCTTTAAGATTACCGTAGACAAAAAGGTGATAGATTTTTTCAATCTCTCTTTTTTGAAACTGTTCTTTGAGTACTTTGTGTCCAATCTTGGTTTTGGCGAATAGAAGCGCGCCTGAAGTTTCCCGATCTATTCTATGCACCACACCCGGACGTTCGATATCGCCAAACTTCTCGCCCACATCTCGAGACTCCGGATACTTCTTCACGAACCACTCACTTACACTTTGATCATTTGGACTTGTCCCATACCCAGCTCGCTGTGGTACGGGATGCACCACCAGTCCCGCCGGCTTATCGAGCACGACAATGTCTTCGTCTTCGTATAGAATATTTTTTGATAAATCAATCATGTTCTGGTGGGCACGGGGAGACTCGAACTCCCAAGCCTTGCGGCACACGCTTCTGAAGCGTGCGTGTTTACCAATTTCGCCACGTGCCCCTCACTTGCAGACACTTACGGTATGAGCTTAGCAAAATTATATAAAATTTGGTATATTAATCGCTTGAACCGCTTGCTATTCGGCAAGTGAGGGGCGGTTAGCTCAGTTGGTAGAGCGCCTCATTTACACTGAGGATGCCAGGGGTTCGAGTCCTCTACCGCCCACTTGAAAAAAGATTATCAGAAACTAAGCATAAAGGCCCACCGAAAGGCTCGCGGGAAAATCTCGGTTATCGGGAAATTACCTATCAACAATCGCGATGATTTATCTATCGCTTATACACCAGGGGTCGCCGGACCGGCTCTCGCTATAGCCCAAAACAAGACTCTCGCCTACGACCTGACCGCCACCAAGAATGGCGTGGCTATTGTCTCGGATGGCTCGGCGGTGCTCGGACTCGGCAACATCGGCCCGGAAGCGGCGCTCCCTATCATGGAAGGCAAGGCCGTACTTTTTAAACGTTTCGCCGGCATCGACGGCTTTCCAATTGTGCTCTCGACGCAGGATACCGATGAAATAGTGGCCGCAGTCAAAGCGATTGCCCCGACCTTTGGTGGCATCAACTTGGAAGATATTTCCGCGCCGCGCTGTTTCGAGATTGAAGCGCGTCTGAAAAAAGCACTGCCCATACCCGTGATGCACGATGACCAGCATGGCACAGCAATCGTGGTACTCGCCGGATTAATCAATGCGTTAAAAGTGGTTCGGAAGTATAAGCAATCGATACGAGTGGTTATAAACGGTGCCGGCGCGGCCGGAGTGGCTATCACAAAACTGCTTCACCGCTACGGAGTGCGTAACATTGTGGTCTGTGATAGCCGAGGAACGGTGAATGACAGACGGCACGACCTGACCCGTATCAAAAAGGAGATTCTCAAAATCACAAATAGAGAAAACATTTCGGGCTCACTTTTGGACGCTCTCAAGAATGCCGACGTCTTCATCGGAGTCTCGAAGGGTAATCTGCTTAAGACCTCTGACGTCCAAATCATGGCGAAGGGAGCGATTATCTTCGCTATGGCCAACCCGACGCCAGAAATCATGCCCGACGAAGCTCGGCACGCCGGGGCGGCCATTGTCGCCTCCGGTCGCTCCGATTTTCCAAATCAAATCAACAATGTCCTCGCCTTTCCGGGAATTTTCAAAGGCGCGATAGAATCCCGCATATCCAAAATTACCGATGAGATGAAAATCGCGGCGGCTGAAGCGCTAGCGGCTGTGGTCAAGAGACCAACCGCAGAGAAAATCATTCCGAACCTCTTTGACAGAAAGGTGGTGTTAGCCGTTGCCAACGCGGTGAAAAAACTGGCCAAAACTTAACTGGTGCTCCCGGTAAGAATCGAACTTACATAACTGGCTTAGAAGTCCAGTGTTCTATCCATTGAACTACGGGAGCAGACGAGGAGGGGTGAAAAAGTAAGCTTTTTCACTTGTCATTATAAAGAATAT
>JBBDZK010000022.1:0-2337 GCA_040900205.1 Parcubacteria group bacterium | reverse complement strand
TCAAACTCAAGCGCTTTATTTTGGTAATGCAAAACAGTTTCCCTTAAGAGAGAGGTGTCCAGAGCCCTTTCTTCCTCGCCCACCAACCTCTCTACCACAAAGATTTCTCCTTTACCGACTTTTACAAAGACAAAGACACTCAACGCAATAACCAGAACGGTAAGAATTATTGTCGAGATTAAAATAATCTTCCAGTCAGCCTCGGGACTGGCGCCGAAGCCAAGCCCGCCGCGAACCGACCAACCCGACTTTTTAAGAGCTGTTTGTGGGTCTGTCATAGCTTAATCAAATGAGTAGAGCGACAAGACAATTCTCGAACGCCAGCCGACTTCAACTCTCGAGAGACTCGACTCTTCTATCATAACTCGATGGGGCAGGCTCTCGATAGCACGAAGAAAGGAAAGAGTGGGAGCCCAAGAACCTTGAGTCTCCATCACCACCTGAATCATGTCCGGCTCGATGGACTCTTTATCTTCTATTTTTGCCACTGATACAATATTGGTATCGAGACCGAACGTCCGACCCGCTCTTTCAATATTATCGATGAGAGGCACCAGCCTATCGCCGGAAAGTACCAAACTGTCAAAGGCCGTCAAATCTTCGACGGCGTTCTCTTGCGTTGTTCTGATAGACTGGGCCAGAGTCCTCGCCTCGGCGGACTCGTCCGCCAGATTGAGAAGTTCGGATGCCTCCTTATTCTTGAGCTGTATATTGTAGGCTCCCAGAATTAGAATGGTTAGGAGAATAACCGAAATGAACGAAAGCGTGATGAGAAGCAACTTGGAATTTTTAAAAATCATAATGGTGAGAATTTTATTTGGAAATTAATGTCTCTATCTTTGGCCAAGTTGGATATCGGTAAAGTAACCTCCGAGAAGTACCCCGAGGAATTAATGCGGTCCTCAAACGTGATAAGAGATTGGCGGTTATTAGCCACGCCATCGACCGAGAGTATTATTTTGTCTTCCGTCCTCACCCACGAGAAGCCGGTGATACGGACACCGGTGATTTTCTGCTCTAGAATCTTCTCGATAAAATCCGACGGTCGATCCGTGTCAAGCGCCGGGGAGAGCGCTTGGAGCTTGCGATTGGTCTCTCTAAGCCAGGCTTGAAGATCCGACTCATCCCCTCTCTCTACGGAACTGCCAACAATTCTCGTACGTTCAAGCACCTCATTCTGGCGGGCATTTGAAAGAACGTATGACGGCAGGAGTCCTATTATTCCCACTACGGCAACCAGGATAAGCGCGAAAAGCATGACAATAGCCAGACGCCTGGCGTATTCATGTGCCACCCTTTGCCTCCCTTCTTCTGTGAGCAATTTAAACATGTTTTTATCTATCGTGAGGTAGAACCAGGCCTATGGTAGAGGCGTAGTCCAGAGAGGCATCAAACGACATCTCCGCAATATGCTTACGGGCAGGAGACATATTCAACCACACATCTGCCAGCGCATACGGGACTTCACTTTCGCCTAAGAGTTTCTCGACAAAACTTTTCCGGCTTGCCCCAAGTCCACAGAGGATGACTTTTTCAATCTTTTTTTCCGGCTGACCGGATTTATCGGTACGGGCATCCCAGAAAGCGGATATCTTGCGTATTTCCGACTTCAAATCATTGAGACTCGGGTATGCGTCGTCTCCACCAATACCATAAGCCGGTGTAGAGCTGAACTGCACCACCTCTTCCTCAACCACATAGAAACCGGTTCTGCCCAGAGAAAGATTGATGATGAGGTGAGAACGCTTATCTCCACGATGAATGACTGCCCGGGCAATGGCCTGCGACTCAAGGTCGAAAGAGACGGGAGTGATACCGGCAGACTCAAAGATTGCCACATAAGCATCGACGACACTTTTAGGCAAAACGGAAACAGCCAACTTAATCTCGCCGGCACCCTTGTTTTCGCTCACAATCTCAAAATCAAAAACTGATTCGGCGAGAGAGATCGGGACGTTCTCTTCGATGATGAAGGCTACTGCGTCTTTAAGTCCTGAAGGAGGCACCCAATCAATCGTGGTTGTGAAGAGATAGGCCTTCTCCTCCGGCAGAATGGCGTGAGCGTAGCGGATATCGTAGCGCGAGGAAAATTCCTTTAAAACATTGATAAGTTTATCGGGGTTATTGATTAGACCGGATTCGACCGCTCCCGGTGGGTTATCTATCTTGTTTGAATTTACCAGTTTGAATCCGTCTCCAAAAATTTCCCTGCGTAATTGTACGAACTTCGTGTCGGTATCCGTGATGACAATACCGGAGGTCGACAGCAGGAGAAATTCCGGTACGGGGAAAAGGTCGAGAAAAGTTTTCTGCCCCAAGAGCGGCATCATATCCCTT
>JBBDZK010000021.1:0-3438 GCA_040900205.1 Parcubacteria group bacterium | reverse complement strand
AAATATGTTAAAATGGGCATCTTATGGCCTTTTTAAGCAGTCTTTTCGGTTCTCCGGAAGAGAAATTACTTCGGTCCTGGAAACCTCTGGTCGAGCGCATTAACGCGCTCGAATCTTCGTTAGAAAATCTTTCGCCGGAAGAGCTAAGCGGGAAGACTCTAGAATTTAGAGAGCGTCTCAAGAAAGGAGAAACTCTCGACGATATTTTACCCGAAGCCTTTGCCGCTGTTCGCGAGGCGGCCAAACGCACTTTGGGGCAGAGACATTTTGATGTCCAACTGCTCGGCGGTATCGCTCTTTATAAAGGCGGTATCGCGGAGATGAAGACGGGAGAAGGTAAGACTCTCGTAGCCACACTACCGGCGTATCTTGTCGCTCTCATGTCTAAAGGAGTGCATGTGGTGACGGTTAATGACTATCTCTCCCGTCGCGATACCGTCTGGATGGGACAAATTTATTCTTATCTCGGATTATCCATTGGAGTACTTAATCACGCCGAGTCTTTTATATACGACTCACGGCACACCCACGCCATAGTGGGGCAAGTAAACTTGGACAAGGAACGTGACAAGCTCGGCTCTTTCCACGTTGTTCATGAATTCTTGAGACCAGCGAGTAAAAAAGAGGCCTATCAAGCGGATATCACTTACGGCACCAACAATGAATTCGGTTTCGATTATCTGCGCGACAATCTTCTGTATAATAAGGAAGAACTTTCCCAGCGGGGTTACTATTACGCTATCGTTGACGAGATTGACTCTATTCTTATTGACGAGGCCAGGACACCTCTCATTATATCCGGCAATACCGGCGCCGCCGGCGAGCTCTACGAGAAATTTGCGCAAATTGCCCGACAACTTGAAGAGGCGCAGGACTTCACCGTGGACGAGAAGTTGCACGCCATTTCCCTGACCGACCAAGGCATCAATAAGGCAGAGCAGATGCTGGGTGTTGAAAATATTTATACCGAGGGCGGAGTCAAATATGTTCATCATCTTGAGACGGCTGTCAGAGCCAAAGCTTTGTATCACCGGGATAAAGAATACGTAGTCAAGGACAACGAAGTCATAATTGTCGACGCTTTTACCGGCCGGCTTCAACCAGGTCGGCGCTGGTCGGAAGGACTGCACCAAGCCATAGAGGCCAAGGAGTCCGTAGGCATTAAAGAAGAAAGTCGTACATACGCCTCCATCACTTTCCAAAATTATTTTCGCATGTACCAGAAGCTCTCCGGTATGACCGGCACCGCTGTTACCTCTAAGGAAGAGTTTTATAAAGTTTACGGACTGGAAACTTTCGTTATCCCGACCAACAGGCCCACGGCTCGCTTGGATTACGGTGACCTTATCTTCCAGACACAACTGGGCAAGATGAAAGCTGTAGTCAAGAAAGCCAAAGAACTCAACAAAAGGGGACAGCCTTTACTTATAGGTACTGTCTCAATCGAGCATAACGAGCTTTTCTCCAAGTATCTTTCGAGTGAAGGCCTCAAACACGAGGTTCTCAATGCCAAGAACCATGAGAGAGAAGGTGAACAGTTGGCTCAAGCTGGACGCAAGGGTGCCATTACTGTCGCCACCAACATGGCAGGTCGAGGTATTGACATCAAGCTTGGAGGCAATCCGGGCAGCCCGGAAGAATATGAAGAAGTGAAAACGCTTGGCGGCCTCTTTGTCCTCGGTACCGAACGGCATGACGCGCGGCGCATAGACAACCAGTTGCGCGGGCGTTCCGGTAGGCAGGGCGATCTCGGTGCCACGCAATTTTTTGTTTCTTTGGAAGATTCCTTGATGCGTATCTTCGCCGTGGACACTATCAAGAAAATGATGGGACGTTTCAATATTCCCGAAGATGAGCCGATAGAAAACAAACTTATCACCAACTCTCTAGAAAAAGCCCAGGAGAAAATAGAGGGTTTCAATTTCGACGCGAGGAAGCATGTCCTTGAATTCGACGATGTGCTCAACTTCCAACGGTCTATTATCTACGGCCGCCGCCGCAAAATTCTCGTTGGCGGTCCAGCCGAAGTTAAAGAATATTTGACCGAGATGGCGGAACGCTTGGATCAGGAAGTAAAAGATAAAATGAATGAGAAAATATCAAGGTTTAACCTTGATATTCGGGGTCTGCCTGAAGTCCTGCGAAGGATTATTCTCCAGACCGTAGACTTGTTCTGGGTTGACCACTTGGAGATGATGGAGTACCTGCGTGGAAGCGTAAACTTGCGCGCCTACGGTCAGCGCGAACCACTGGTCGAGTACAAGAAAGATGGTTTAAGATTCTTCAGAGACATGGAGGTATCAGTAGCCAGGCAAATTGCTGAATTTGTGGTCGCTCTTGATTTGGAAGCCGTCGCTTCATTTAAACCTCCTATGATTCAAGCTCAAGTAGAAACTGTTTCCGACACTGCCCGTCAAACAATATCCGAGAAGGCACCGGTAGGCAGGAATGACCCGTGCCCTTGTGGTAGCGGTAAGAAGTATAAAAAGTGTCATGGGGCTGTCAAATGAGGACTTTTTGTCTATAATATAGAATATGGAAAAAGATAAGTTGATATGGCTTTTGGTACTAGTGCTGGTAATCGTCGGTGTGGTCTGGCTTATCAAGACCCCCGGTAAACCGGGCAAGCTGGATACCTTCGCCTCCTGTATCGCGGAAAGCGGGGCAACTTATTATGGCGCCTTCTGGTGTCCTAATTGCAAAAATCAAGAAGCCCTGTTTGGCCGCTCCGCCGGTCTTCTGCCGCGTATCGAGTGTTCGACGCCGGATGGCAGGGGACAGCTTCAAGTCTGCCAGGATGCCAACATCAAATCGTATCCTACTTGGGAATTTGCCGATGGGACACGAGAGAGCGGGACGCTTTCCCTGGAACGCTTGAGCGAAGCGACGGGTTGCCTCCTGCCTACGCAAGCAGACCTGCCCGAGCCTGAAGGCGCAGGCGAGCAGACGGAATTGCCGGAAAGCAATGATTGAGAACATCACTTTTCTTTTGCCGTACGCGGTACTTGCTTCCCACGTCATTCTTGTCATTTTATTTTTCTCTCTGATTTTTAGGAATACGTGGGGAAAGGGTATCGCCGATTGGCTTGGCAGGCATGCTTTGGCTTTTGCATTTGCTGTGTCAGTAGCGGCGATCGCCGGCAGTCTTTTCTACTCCGAGATTGTCGGTTTTGAGCCGTGCGTCTTGTGTTGGTGGCAGAGAGTTTTTCTTTATCCTTTGACAATAATCTTTGGGGTAGCCATTTGGAAGAAAAATACTTTCGCTTTTCTCTATGCCGTTCCTCTTGCTCTCATTGCCGCCGTCATCGCCGCTTACCAGTCATACGTCCAGCTCGGCGGAACGTCACTTCTTCCTTGCACCACACTGGAGGGCGCCTGCTCCAAGATTTACGTAATGGCTTTTGACTACATCACCATTCCGGTGATGTCGTTGACCAT
>JBBDZK010000020.1:0-3473 GCA_040900205.1 Parcubacteria group bacterium | reverse complement strand
CATTACTTTGCTTTCCGGCCAAGATTGAAAACTTTACGCTTCATGCGTTCGCGGCGCCACATACCAAAGTGTTTGAGGTAGCCGAATTTGTAAACAGAGACGGGAGAGAAGCCGGCAAACCAGAGAATGCCCTTCCGGAGCTCGTTGGTCGTGTCTCCGAAGATGAGTCTCTGGGCGAGAGGGATGGTATCGGAAGTGACAAACATGGTGGCACTACGCCCTTTCAAGAGCTTAATCCAGCTGAATTCGGAAGTGAATCTAAAAGCAAAACCCGGTAACCAGGTGCGGTCTATCAAACCCTTGAGAAGCGCGGGCATAGTCGACCACCACGACGGATAGAAGATGACGAAATGCTCGCACCATCTAATGTTCTCTTGAAACGCGAGTAGATCCGGTTCAAGCTCTTGCATCAATCGATAGCCGCGATGAAGGATTGGATCAAATTGCATTTCGCCGATATTCATCCGACACACTTCGTGTCCGGCTTCCTCCGCCCCTCTTTGATACTCGTCGGCCAGGGTACAATTCAAACTATCACTGTCCGGATGACCAAGCAGAATGAAAATTTTCTTTTTTTTGTTTCCGAAGCCGAACATTTTTATTTATAGTGATTTATCATGAGCTTGTCGAATGAGCATAATCGAACTATCGCATTAATTTCTGTAATTCCGCCTGATGCTCGCGCATGACCACCATGGTAGCAGCCATTTCGCTCTGACCCGCCTTGACCCTTTTTTGCACCTTTTCGCCAATCTTCTTGAAGAAATCGGGATGTTTTTCCATGAGGGCGAGCATCTTCTCGCGCTCGGCTTCCGGCACGTCTTTCATTTTCGCCTTTAGGGCCTGTTTGAGCAGAAAGTTTTTGAATATTCCCATAGCGCCCTTATTTCTTCTTGTCCTTCTTCGGTTTTTTCTTTTCTTTCCTGTCTCTGTAATTGCCTTTCGCCATAAATTTTGTTTATCCGCTTATAATGTCTCAAGTATATCCCCACTACGCTAAAGCTACCAGGGGCAAGCAATAAAAGATTATTCTATTCCACAGAGCGCTCGTAACGCCCCAAGATCAGTTTGAGCCAAAACTTCGGTATCACCTTCATTAAGGTAATACATAATGGCTGCCGAGTCGGCGACATGGTCAAGCCCAAGGGCGTGACCGAGTTCATGCGCCAGGACCCGCACCAACTTCTCCCGACTATTGAACTCATAAACATCAATGCCCCAGTCGTCTTCACTACTGTAATAGACGCCTCCGGTAAACGTTTCTCCTCGTGAGGCGCCGATTGTGTTATACGCTTCCACATTTAGATTAAGTGCGCCAGCCAGACGATTGAGTATTCCCACCAGCGAGTTGATTTCTCTCAACATTTCGTTAAGTTGCCTCTCCAAGATTGCCAATTCCGCTATCTCCTGCTCGAAGGCCATTCTCTCTTTCTCCAGCTGGTCGAATTGGGTTCGGGAAGTCCTTTTTCCCTTATTCCAAGATTCAACTTGGCTCTGGTAAGCGACACTTTTTTCATTAAACATCTTAACACGCGCATCGTAGATACTCTTCGCGCCGTTATATTCTGTTTTCAGGTTGATATATCTGGCTCGAAGGATATTGTATGTGGCCTCATCCTCTGCCACCAGACTCTCAAGACCGGAGAGGGTGCTCGTCACTTCCTGACGATAGTCATAGATAAGATTGACCGTCATTTCCCCGCTCTCCGGCGCGTAAACAAAGAGTTCTTTGTTAATCGGGTCTTCCCAGATTGCTTTCGCTTCACTAAGAGCGTCCAGAAAATATTCTTGTGAAATACCGAATTTTCTATCGAAGGTACCAATGACATAAGCAATCGGCTCTTTACAAGGAAGAGGAGCCCCAGCGAACTTAAGGAAATGGTCGGCCAGTAAAACCACGGCTATAAAAAGGGTGGTGCCGACTACGAGCGTCCCAACCTTTTTTGAACTCATATGGGCTAGAGCTTCTCTATCTCACTTAAGTCCTTATCCGGCAGGTACAGAATAAGAAGACCAAGGAAGATGCCACCCAAGGCCGTCCAGGCGTGACTACCGTCGAAGAACCACAAATCCACGCCATCCAAGATATACCATATACCCCTCCACATAAGCACAAGACCAAGTACTATGAAAATTCCCCTAGAGAAATATAAGAAAGTGGGTTTGTGCTTCTGCTTCATCGTGTCCATTGTATCAGATAAATTTATCTTGTAATTATTTTAATTCTTTATAGCGAAAGCAGGACAGAACGTGGTCGTTGACCATTCCGACTGCCTGCATATGCGCATAAACAACAGTCGGACCGAGGAATTTGAAGCCGCGCCTTTTTAAGTCTCCGGCAAAAGTCTCTGATTCTTTGGTCATAGCGGGCAAGTTTTCGAGACCCCGGCGTTTGCCGTCAATCGGTCTCGCTCCAACGAAACTCCACATATATTTGCTGAAAGTGCCGAACTCCTTTTGCACTTCCAGGAATCTCTTGGCGTTATTGATGGCTGCCTCTATTTTCAGTCGGTTTCTGATGATTGCGGGATTCTTCACGAGTCTGGAAACATCTGGCGCGCCAAACCGCGCCACCCGGCGCGGTTTAAAGTCGGCAAAGGCGCGTCTATAACCCTCCCTCTTGCGTAGGACCGTAAGCCAAGAGAGCCCGGCTTCGGCACTTTCGAGAATGAGGAACTCAAAAATCTTCCTGTCATCCTTTACCGGCTTACCCCACTCCTTGTCGTGGTATCTGACCATCAAAGGGTCGCCCTTGGGCCACGAGCAAGACCCCACAGAATTACTTCTTCTTACTGGAAAGAATTCGATACATGCCCGTGCCACAGACAGGACACTTACCCTTGGCAGCTGGACGACCAGGTTTGATCTCAACCTTCTCCACATCCTTCATTTCACGCTTGGTTTTGCACTTCACACAATATCCAATGACTTTTTCATCCATAAATTATGATTCTAATGGTTAAATGTTGTACCAGCCATCATTATAGCATAGAAAAAGCCCCGCGCCAGACCGGTGGGTCAGCGCGGGGTGGGGTGGCCTTAGTTACCACTTGTTGCCTTCCTTCCCAAGATGGCGTCGAGCTTGGCCAGAGAAAAGGGCTTCTCAATGAAGCTGGCGCCATACTTGGCACAGGCCACTTTGAGCGGGGTCGAATCGTCCAATGAAACAACGTCGCTTCCGCTCGTGAGAACAAAGGTGATAGCCGCCGTACGACTACCCGTTCGGACCCGCCGAAGGAGTTCGAGCCCGTCCATCCGGGGCATGTCTCTATCCGATAGAACGAGATCGAACTCGTCTCCCCGATCAAGAAGCTCCCAGGCCTCTTGACCGTCCTCGGTCAACACGACAGTGTGGCCAGCTTCGACAAAAGTGCACTCCAACAATTCGCGTTGGAACGCGTCGTCCTCGACTAGCAAAACTCTCATACACATCTCCTTCCGTGAAATTATCAGTGTTGAACCATCAATCTGCT
>JBBDZK010000019.1:0-3742 GCA_040900205.1 Parcubacteria group bacterium | reverse complement strand
ATCCCACTTCAGTTATTTTGACTTCGCTAGAACATGACCATATTGACTTGTACCCTACGTTTGAGGATTACAAGCAAGCCTTCCAGTTTTTAATTGATGAGCTGCCACCCAATGGCTTTCTCGTCGTTCACCAATCAGTACTTCCCCACCTGGATACATCAAAGTGTTTAGCTAAAGTCTTTGTTTACGGCAATTCCCATTCATCAGATATTTATTACGAGATACAAGGTAATGATTCAGAAGGAACCACGTTTTCATTCCGGGTGAAAGGTCATGAGGAAGTAAACAAAGCACGTATTCCTATGTTTGGTGTTTATAATGTGGAAAATGCCGTAGCCGTGTCTGCCCTCTCCCTCTTGGAGAATATTTCGCCAAGCGATGTACTCAAGAGTTTGGCGAGCTTCCCCGGAACAAGAGAGAGGCAGGAACTTCTCCGTGTCAAAGACGGCAATATCGCCGTCATACGCGACTACGCTCATCATCCTACGGCAGTCACCCTGACTCTTGAAGGATTAAGGCTGCGTTACCCGGGCAGAAGAATCATCGCTATCTTTGAACCTAGGTCGGCCTCTAGTACGAGAAAGGATTTCGAGGTGAGGTATGGGGAAGCTCTTAACCAAGCAGATATTTCAATCATCATCAAACCAACACTGAAAGAAAAAGATGATAAAAGTAACTCGATTGATATTTCCAATGTTAAACACATTTTGGAAGCCGCTGGACGAATCGCTCATGAGGCCCAAAATTTCCAAGAAGCTTTAGAGACTGTTTCGACAATAGTTAATCAAAACGATGTCACTGTCTTTATGAGTAGCGGCGATATGGAGGGTATACCGGAAAAGTTTGCAAAATAACTGCGTAAACGAGAAGCCCGGCACCACTTGCGTGGATGCCGGGCGGGTTGGACTTGAGGGATATTACAGCGACGTGAGGCGGGCAGCAACGAAAGTGTCTCCGATCTTGGCGTCGAGCGGCAGCCACTTCTCCGACACGAGACCGGGAAACCACGTCAGGCAGGGCGCCGACTCGTGGCCTCCTCGGATCTCGGTCTTGCCGGGAAGGTAGAGAACCTTGTCCCGGAAATCCGCAGGGTAGGTCGCCGGATTCCGGCGCCATCCCTGGACGATGTCGTCGTCAAGGGCCAGACACCTGACCCCTAACTTCTCGAAATCGTACATGATTCGCCGAAGGGTGAAGCCTGAGCTCGACTGTGCCGGATGCCGGTATAGTCTAACCTGGGGCTGCTGGGTAAGAGTGGGCACGTTGGCCCTCCTTAGGTCGAATTTGTGATCTACTGCGTCTTTCTATATTATAACACCTCTTACCCCATCTTGTCAAGCTAGTCTACCAATAGCGCTGTACCAGTATATTTATTGCCGGCATTCCAAAGCATCCAGCTTGTTAGCCCTACATCATAGGTAGCTTGGATTTGAGCACGAACTTTGTCCGGTCCATAGGTAGCACCGAGATTAAAGTCTTGCAGCCACGGCCGCAATTTGGAAGGAGTCGTTGTCGCCAGACCATTGGAAATATTGAGCACCTGTTCCCTCTCAACACCTTTGGACATGGCAATTTTAATTACTTCGTATGGATTGTCTGCTGGGTTGGCAAAGCCGTTCCAGGTCTTCGGATAATGCGACGGGTAAACCATTGGACTGACGTAATCGAAATAAGGTAACGCGAGCTCGAGCACTTGGCCAATACCCATGTCATTTCCCACGGTAGTTGTCATCCCAAATAAATCTACAGAAGTTTTTATGTCTGTATCCTTCAAGCTTTCATAGAGATAGGCAAAAAAGCTTTCTAAAACTTCTGGTTTAGTCATGGGACGTGAAAATTGTGTAGTAGAGGCCTGCCCCGTACCATCCGAGCTTGTCGAGGATTGGTTCGGGGTCCAGGTATAAAGAGCGTCTTTTATATTCCCGTCTGAAGGATAGCGGACGTAGTCATAATTGAGTTCGTCGAAACCAAGCGCGTAAGACTCTTCCGAGAGCGCCACTATATAATCCCAATAAGGTTTGGCCCCCACGTCTATAAAGGACAGGCCTTTGTAATCTTTCCAGACCTCCCCGTCACTTGCCTTCTTTACCGCGAGCTCCGGAAAAAGACTCGTGTAAGAAGGGTCCTGAAAAACGGAGATGCGTCCGATAACGTAAATATCGGCCTCATGAAGCTCCTGTATAAATTCGCGCATGTCGGCAACTACACAGCCCTTGCCTGAATTGGTCTTCGGAAAATTATTGGGAAAAGAAACCACTCCAGTATAGTCTTTGATGTCTATGACAATAGAATTAAGCTCAGTCGTCTCGATGAGCTCTTTGAGATTTCCCCGCCAGGATGGAGTGCCAGCCACGCAAGCGGTCATATAGATAGCTTTCAATGGCTCTGGAGTTTCTAGGTGGCTCGCCAATATCGTCTCGACAGCGGCGACCTGTGCTTTTTCCGGGATAGACAGTGAGGCGCGATAGGTAGAATCGAGGAAAGACGGTAAGAAAATAGAGATAACAAAAATGACGGAGCCTATGGCGATGAGCGAGACAAAAATCCTCTTGAACCAGTGCATGACCTAAAGAACTTCTTCCTGAATAATGGGTTCAGTCGCTTTGTCTGCCTCCACTCTAACTTCCCGGCGCTTGTGAAGCTGGCGCCTTTGAGCTTTGACCCTAAGCGAGAGCCGTTTATCGATGCTCACCCACACAGACAAAAGCACGATGAGGAGCCCGGCCATAACCTGGAAAACTGCCTCCCACGCGTGCGGAAAACCCATAAAAGGCTGGAGGGCAATAATGATTCCGAGAGTGAGAATGACCTTGTTCTTTGGCATTTTTTATTATTATACAGTTTACATCAAGTTAGTCGAAATGTGCGCGTGCCAGGGCTCGAACCTGGGACCTACCGAGTATCAGTCGATTGCTCTACCAACTGAGCTACACGCGCAAGCGAGCTTTACGATAGCAAAAAATAGGGTTAAAAACAAACAAGAAAGCCGCCCACTGGGCGGCTTTCTTTTATCGTTCTCTATTTTGTTCCGTAACGTCTTTCCGGATTGTCAGATCGATTTAGGGACTACGATCATCGTCCACCCCGACCGAAATCGGGATATCAACACTATAAGCTGTCTCTCTCGAGACAACGGTTTCAAATTGAATTACTCCACGACCAGCTTCCGCTAGCCGTGCCTTGTTACGACTTAGTCCTTGTCATTGAGTTTACCGTAGGCTCACCTAAGTGAGCTTTTGAGTACTCCCAACTTCCCTGACTTGACGGGCGGTATTCGATGTGTTATAATGTTACCATTATAATTCTCTTCAACACGGGGCAAGCGGTTTTCCCGCACCCTCGCGTTTTCCAAAGGTCGCTTATTCGACTTTTTTATCGAATTCACTTACCTTGCCATAGTAAGTTTTAGCTTTCTTCCCTAATGAGCGCAAATTATCGCGCAGGGAAACAATTTTGTTAAATCCATCATCAGCTAAATGTTCTTTGGCGCAAACCATCAAAACTATTTCTCTGAAAAGAAGATAGGATTTTCTCTTTTTCGCCTGTAGCGGATATTTATCGAGAAAGGGGAATAAATACTCTTTCAGGTCCCAGATGCTAGTAATTTTATACTTAGCATGCGGATACCATCCATATCGCTCGTAAGAGCAATCGTAAATTCTCCCGATTCCGATAGTCACAAGTATGCGTTCGAGTATTTCTTGATCATCTTTCCGTAATTCTATTTCGAATTCCGGCCTAA
>JBBDZK010000018.1:21499-25490 GCA_040900205.1 Parcubacteria group bacterium | reverse complement strand
ACAGAGAGAACTTCAAACTTATATCACGCTGGTTCCCTCCCGCCAAAGGCTGGACTATTCTTTATCTGATTCTTGTCCTCTACATAGGTTACCTTGTTTACTGAAGAAGCGAGTCTGACCCTGTTTTCACTAGCCCAAGAAATCAGGAAAGTTTTAAAGTAAAATAACTCCATGCTCACTCCCCTTTCACCCTTCATCAAAGTGAAAGATTCGACATTCGCCGGATTTTTCCTTCTAAACTGACCGTCTGCGACGAAAAAACAGTTTTCCTAATTCTATCGCAGCAATATTCAATATCCCAATCAGCACAACTCCAAGTACCCAATAGAATGGCAAGGAGACGGTATCGAACAAGGATTGCAGAAATGGAACATAAATAGCCGCGACCATCATGACAATTCCGATGCTTATCCCCATGATTAGGTAAAGGTTGGAAAACAACGGGTATTCAAAAATACTTTTCTCCAGACTTCTGACGGAGAGCGCCAAAAACAGAGTATAGGTTCCAAAACTGGCAAAAATAAACGTTCTTACCGTCTCTTCCGGGAAACCCACTCGCAATAATAACCAATATAATATAAATAAAAGCGCGCTTGTCGAGAAACCAATAAATAAGATTAAGAATTTCATCAAAGGGTCAAAGAGACCCGACCTGATACTTCGTGGGCGGCGGGTCAGTCCGTCAATATCTTTTTCAAATGCGAAGGCAACGGCGGGAAAACTGTCTGTGAAAAAATTAACCCAAAGAATTTGAAGCGCGTTTAACGGCAGGGCTAAGCCGGTTAGAAGAGCCCCGCCGATCAACAGAAGTCCGTCTGCCACCGAAGAGAGAAGATAGACAAGCACCTTGCGAATATTATTTAATATCTGGCGACCCTCTTCCACGGATGCGGCAATTGTCTCAAAATTATCATCCAGTAATACTAAATCCGCAACATCGCGGGCCACTTCAGTCCCTGAACCCATGGCAATGCCAATATTGGCCTGCTTAATGCTCGGGGCGTCATTTACCCCATCGCCGGTCATTGCCACTACTTCACCCAACTCTTGAAATGCCTTTACAACCCTCATCTTATCAAGTGGAGACACGCGCGAAATAATACGCAACTTAAGCAATCTTCTTTTTAAATCCTCATCCGATAAGGTGTGGAGTTCCGGGGCATCAAGAACGCCCGCATCATCGAGCGTCATGCCAATCTCTTTGGCAACAGCGGTGGCAGTACCACGATGATCGCCTGTCATAATCACTGTTTTTATCCCCGCCAATTCGACTCGACGAATTGTCTCTTTGATACTTGGCCGGACCGGATCACGCAAAGTAATTAAACCCTCAAAAGAAAGATGACTTAATTCTAAATCTTTTGAAAAGGTAAAATCTTCTTTGACGTCAATCTCTTTTGTTGCAACCCCGACAACGAGTTCGCCTGATTCTGCCAGTGAGTCAATTTTTTCCAAAGTATTTTTCTGTTTTTCCAGACTAAGTGTGGAATGATGAACGAAAATATCCGGCGCGCCAAGAAACACAAGCAGGTGTTTCCCATGATCGTGCACCAGCGAGACGGAAAATTTATTAGCCGCGTTAAACGGCAGAAAATTCAGAATTGAAATCTTGTTCTTAACTGCTTCAATCGTGATGCCCTGAAGCGCGGCGGAACGCACTAACGCTATTTCAATTACTCTGCCATTGATACGCCACTCTGACGGCTCTTGAGCGCGGTTTTCTATGAGAACATTCGTATTAAGGAGTGCCAGTTCAAGAAGCCTTTTATCCTCTTTGCCTTCAACTGGCAACACTTTATTTAGTTCCATTTTTGCCATTGTCAGGGTGCCCGTTTTATCGGTCAGAATTATGGTGGCACTACCTAAGGCTTCGGCGGCAATCAGCTTTCTAATAACGCCTTTGCGTTTCGCCATGCGTTGCACCCCTATTGCCAAAATTACCGTCATAGCAATAGGTAGACCCTCCGGCACCGCCGCAACGGCTATAGCCACTGATGTCAGAAACATTTCCACTCGTGAATATCCCAACATAATACCGATAACGAAAATGGCCAGGGTAAGAATTACCAAAAAGAATCCGGCCTGGATGCTGAAACGTCTGATGGCTGTTTGTAAAGGTGTCTCTTCCCTACTCGACTCGGCGACCAATGCCGCAATTTTTCCCAATTCAGTAGCAAAGTCAGTACGACAAACCACCGCAGTAGCAACACCCTGCGTCACAAGCGTCCCCGCAAAAATCATGGAAAGCTGGTCGCCAAGGGAAGCATCACCAGCCACCGAACCAACCTGCTTTGATACCGGCAAAGATTCACCTGTAAGAATAGCCTCGTCTACTTGAAAATCATTGACAAATATAAGTCGTCCGTCCGCAGGAGTACGATCGCCCTGATTGAGGCGAATAATATCTCCCGGCACCAAATTTGCGGCATCTATCTCATATTCAAGACTGCCGCGAATTACCCTAGCCCGCTGTTTAAGATACGTTTTGAGCTCTGCCAGCACTTTTTCAGCTTTATGTTCTTGGTAAAATCCCAGAGCGACATTGGCAATCAGAGCGGCAAAAATAAAAAGCGCATCGCGATAATGAGCAAGAAAAAAGGTAACGACACCGGCAAACAGTAAAATTAAAATCAAGGGACTTTTAAACTGACCCAACAGAATAAAAAAATCTGGGGCCTGCTGCGACTTCTCTATAATATTTAAACCGAAAATTTTTAATCGCTTTTCCGCCTCCTCTTTTGACATACCATTCTGTTCGTCTGTCTGCAGTATCGCAACCGCTTCGGGTACGGATAATGCCCAAAAGGGGTGTGTCTGTATTTCGTTTGTGAGTGTCTGGGACATTACAACGCTTTAGCTATCAATCCTACCAAAATAATGCTGATAAAGTTGAAAGCAAAAGAGAGCGGAATAAACAGTTGTGTTTTTATTTTTGAAAGACTCAACAGGCTAATTCCCAACTCGTTTGGGAAAGGAGAGGCTATAATCAAACCCCCAACAAGAAACGTCAACCATCTAAAAAGTTTGAGCTTAAACAATATTTTGACTCTTTTCCCCGCGCCGTTGTATTTGATTAACTCCATCAGATGCTCTGAAAGTCTATCCCGAATAAACCGAAAAATAATCAAATCTCCAATTACCGCTCCCATTGCCCCAAAAATGGCCGTGAATAGTATCGAATTAGCCTTGGCAATCTCACCGAGAGTAACGATTGCCGGAGCAATCGTAAAAACCGAGGTGAAAAATATACCGGCCACAAAACTTCCCAGCAGTCCTAATTCCCGTGTAGAAGTTAGCAGCTCTATCAGGACACCCGTTTTTATCAAAGTTACGGCGACAATGACGCTTAAAACGATAAACGTCGCGTCCTGCAATAAAAAATGGTTCTTGTGGTTGCTAGTATTCATTCGACTACAGTATTATACCAACAAGAATGATGTTTCTTCTCCGTAGTATACCATAATCACAAATTAAAATGAAAAAACAGACCGCCCCAAAAGGACGGTCTCGACCACACAACTTCTTTAGCGCGGTGCGACAATTGATGACTAGACAATGAAGAATCTCTCGCAATCTATGCATTTCCAACGCCGCACCTTTTCTCCTTTTTCGTTACGAGCCGAGCCGCTTGGTAAATGAGTCCTGACGCTTTTGCATAACTTTTGCGGGCATTGCAGTGCGCCCAGGACATACCGACCGTGCGGCAGAACTTTATACGTTTTATCCATACTGCCCCCTATGAGTGGATGAATCCGCTTCGGATTATATCACCATACACAGGTTGTCGCAAGAGGCTTGGGTTGCCAATTACCATAATTTTGCTAGGATATGGATATATAAATGAATCAAAACAAAGTGGCTACGGAATATAATTATAATAATTATGAAAAATAAATTAATCAAAACAAAAGTGAAAGATACAAAAACGAAAGATATAGTAATTACAATCGCGGCAGTATTAATATTGGGTGTCGGGGGGTGGTATGTCTCG
>JBBDZK010000018.1:1912-21399 GCA_040900205.1 Parcubacteria group bacterium | reverse complement strand
AGTAATTACAATCGCGGCAGTATTAATATTGGGTGTCGGGGGGTGGTATGTCTCGTCCGGAGATTTTACATCCACCGGCAATCAGACAGCGACCGTCATAAGCGCAGACCAGACGGTGGCAACCGTTAATGGAGAAAGAATTTTCGGCGCCGATTTTAATATCCTTCAAACACAAATCGTCGCAGAGCGAGAACTGGAGCTAGACACACTCAATAAACAAGAAAAAGACCAGCTGCAAACACAGATAATGGACATGCTGATATCGCGTATCCTATTGCAACAGGCGGTACTCAATTCTACAGACATAAATATTACGGAAAGCGAAATTGCGGTACAGATGGAAATAATCAAAAGCCGATTCGAAAATGAAGAGGCGTTTAACGAAGCCCTAGCCGCTCAAGGGATAACGAAGGAAGCACTGCAAACACAAGTAGGCTATGAGCTGGCTACCCAAGAGTATCTTGAACAAGAACTCAACATACCATATGTCGACGTGACCGAAGCGGCAGTCAACACCCTTATAGAAGAATTGAAAGCGGAAGCTCGTATCGAAATTCTTATATAGCGGGTGTATTCACCTCTACTCTACATTCTCCACATTAGCGCCTCCCGTCGTATCTGCCGGAGCGCTAACTCCACCTCGCATTGTAAACCACCATACTCCAAAACCGACCAAAAGAAGGAGGACTATTACAATCAGTGTGGTATTCGTACTTGAGGCATTATTATCGTTCATTTTGTTTTCTTTCTATCTATTAATGTTACAAGTATACCACTATATAATAGGTCTTGTTTAGGGCTATCGGAAGATAATCTCTCCGAAATAGGCGGTCAGGAACACTATCGTGATACCCCCAGCTATTAATACTGGAGCCAGCCGTTTAAATGGCATACCCATAAGGGCCAGAACTATCATAAGAAGGTCATTTGGAAGCGGCGTCAGCCCTATGTAGATATAGACACCAACCAGAATAATATTCAAGGAAACTTTTTCCATCTTCGAGACAAGCCACGGAGAAATAAGTTTTGACTTTCTCTCAAAGATTTGAACTCCGTATCGTGCAACGAGAAAAAAGATGCTGTCGCTGATAAATATCCCCAAACCGCCAAAGAGGCCAAGGAGAAACGGATTAGCACCCCCGCTGGAAAATGTCGCCACCGAGGCAAAGAAAGAAATGCCGGTCACAGTCGAGAGTCCGCCAAAGACGGCTATCAAAAAAGAGATGAGATACGTATTCTCCACGCCGACATAATCAACTACCTCCTGTGGAGTAATGAATATCGCAAGGACGACTAATACCAAGAGAAAAGCGAAGAGAAAGAGCAGTTTCCAATACCTTTTGATGAAGTCCGGCATATACAGACATTCTGACAGAAAAATATCGTAAAAGTTATGCACATCTCGTCAACAGGATATCCACGGAATTATCCGAAAAATAGATTTGACATTTTCAATTAATAAGCAGAGGATTTAACTAGGTCAGCTTCATCGAGGAGGTTCCTTAAACAACACAAAAAAGGGATCTCAAACAATTGAGCGTTATGAGCCTCAAGCAGAGATAACCCAAAAAAAATAAAAAGTGGAATTCTCCTCTGATACGGAGCAGGCCGCGAGACAAAAATCCCCGAGGGGATTTTTGTTTTTCATGTTAAGATGAGGAAAATGAGAACAATTATTATCATTCTTACCGTCCTGGCGGTGGTCATCTTTTTCTTTATCACGCGTAGCCCTTCTCCTGTAGATAAGATTGAGACTCCGGCGTTTGGTGAAAATGGTGTCTTCCGTCCCGACCCGTCGAATGCTACTTTCATTTTCGATGACGGACCGATTACTCTCTCGGCGGGGCGAAACGAGAGAAAGCCGACCTCCGGTAGCGCCCTTGCAGAAGAAACCGTCTTGTTGGACAAATTTGCCTACGGCGATATCAACGCGGACGTCAAGGAAGATACCGTCCTATTCTTAGCCCGCTACGGCAGCGGTTCTGGGACATTCATATATTTGGCGGCCTTTATCTCTGGACCGATAACTTACAGAGGGTCAAAGGCTGTTTTCATCGGCGATCGAATCGCCCCTCAATCCATTTCCATCAATGGAGAAATTGTGACTGCAAAGTATTTAGACCGTGGGTCCGATGACGCCTTTGCCGTTGAACCAACCGTCCCGACAACAAAACAATTTATTTACAGAGACGGAGAATTCCAAGAAAAATAACATTGCCTAAAGACGACTTTTGTGCTTTAATTGCGCCTTATGGAAATAAGGAACATAGCTATTATCGCGCACGTTGACCACGGCAAGACCACTCTGACCGATGCCTTGATGCGAGAGACCGGCATGGCGGGTGTGGGGGTATCGATGGATTCAGATGCGCTTGAATTGGAGCGTGGTATTACCATTTATGCGAAGAATACCTCCATTTTTTATCCTTCGACAAGCTCAGGACGTCCCGTAACGAAGATAAACATTGTTGACACCCCGGGCCACTCGGACTTCGGTTCGGAGGTGGAGCGCGTCCTGCGCTCCATCGATACGGTACTCCTCGTCGTAGATGCCCAGGAAGGACCGATGCCTCAAACTCGTTTCGTATTGAAGAAATCACTTGAGCTCGGCCTGAAGCCCATCGTGGTGATAAATAAAATAGATAAACCGGCCGCTCGACCGGAAATAGTGCATGAGTCCGTCCTTGAACTCTTTCTTGAGCTCGGCGCCGATAATCGGCAGATTGACTTCCCTACCGTCTACGCCATTGGGCGAGAAGGTATCGCCAAGAAAAATTTGACCGATGAATCAAAAGATTTAACTCCCCTCTTGGATACCATTCTCGAACACGTGCCACCGGCGGAGCAAAAACTTAATGTGCCCGCTCGCCTTCAACCCTTCAACCTCGCGTATGACAATTTTCTAGGTCGACTGGCTATCGCGCGCCTTTATGAAGGTACGCTTAAAGACGGACAGAAAGTTTTTGTCAAAAAGCCGAACGGGGAAACTTATGCCGGGAAAATAAGCAAACTCTACACTTTTGAAGGGCTTAAGAGAAAGGCGGTTGACGAAGTCGTGGCTGGAGATATTTGCATGCTCGCAGGACTGCCGCAGATTTATATCGGTGATACCATCACGGGCGATGAGAATACACCGGCTCTACCTAGCATCACAATAGACGAACCGACCATCTCTCTTAATTTTGTTGTTAATGACTCCCCTTTCGGCGGTCGCGTCGGTAAGTTTGTAACCGGTCGGCAAATTCGCGAGCGTCTGGAGCGCGAATTGGAGGTCAATGTCGGTCTCAAGGTAGATTTTTCTCTAAGTGATTCGTTGACAGTCTACGGTCGAGGTGAACTTCATATCGCAATCCTGCTCGAGAACATGCGTCGCGAAGGATTCGAGCTCCAAGTCTCTCAACCGCATGTCTTGGAGAAAGTCGAGAATGGTCAGAAACTGGAACCGTTTGAAGAAGTTATCATAGACGTGCCGGAACAAATGTCCGGTACCGTAATCTCGAAGTTGACAGAACGTCGAGCCGCTCTTCTTGATATGAAGACGACAGACGGACCCGCCACCGGACCGTCGGGCAGGCAAACCCGCATCACTTTTGAAGCGCCGACCCGCGGGCTCTTGGGTTATCGTAATCAATTTATAATTGATACTAAAGGACTGGGCATTCTCTCCACCCGTTTTACCGCATTTAAACCCTATGCCGGGGAGATGAAACATGAGAAAGGCAGTTCCATGATATCTATGGAAAGTGGCAAGGCACTGGCTTTCTCGCTCAATAATCTGCAAGACAGAGGGGTGTTATACATCGAGCCAGCGGAGGAGGTCTACGTTGGACAAGTCATCGGCAATACGTCAAAAGGTGAAGACCTCTATGTCAATCCAACCAAAGGCAAACAATTAACCAACATGCGCGCCTCCGGCTCGGACGAAGGTATTTATCTCACGCCCGCTTATAAACTCGACATTGAACGAGCCATGGAGATCATGAACGACGACGAATACATAGAAATCACTCCTGCCGCCGTCCGCCTCCGAAAAATTCTTCTAACAGAGCAGGAACGTTCAAAAGCCCAAAGACCTGCCCGCCAAGCCTGAGAGCTAGCGATGGCAGACGGGAAAGCTGTATAATAGCGTCATGTCAAAATTTGGAACCGACCCGTACAAAGGGGTCAGAGACTTCTACCCCGAAGATATGGCTATAGAGAACTATATCTTCAACACATGGCGTAAAACTGCAGAAAAGTTTGGATATGTTGAATACAGCGCGTCTATACTTGAACCTACTGAAATTTATACCGAGAAATCAGGAATGGAAATAGTCAATGAACAAACTTTTACTTTCACGGATCGTGGCGACAGAAGTGTCACCTTGCGACCGGAGATAACCCCCACTCTCGCCCGCATGGTGGCCGCCCGACGCAGAAATTTGAAATTCCCCTTACGCTGGTACTCCATACCAAACTTATTTCGTTACGAACGCCCTCAACGTGGCAGAAAGCGCGAACATTGGCAGTTGAATTGCGACCTCTTGGGTATCGCCGGCATTGAAGGTGATAAAGAAATCATTTCCCTGACTTACGCCATTATGAAGGAATTTGGGGCAAAGGATGAAGATTTTGAAATTAGAATCAATAACTCTGATATTGATAACTTCAAAGAAATCGGACCAAACCTCGTTTTCGATCCTACTTTAGCCAGAGGGCAGACTTATTATACGGGTATGGTTTTTGAAATCTTTGATACTAACAAAAAAAATGCGCGTTCAATAGCCGGTGGAGGAAGATACGATAATCTTCTTGAAATGTTTGAGGTTGAGCCGATTCCGGCAGTTGGATTTGGCATGGGAGATATTACTCTTCGAGATTTTCTTGAAACGCATAAGCTGGGACCATATGCGTAAGATAGTTTTTGATATAGAAACAAAAAATTTCTTCAATGATGTCGGGAAAAATAATCCGGCTCTTTTGGACATCGCTCTGGTTGCCATTCATGATTCTCTGACTGACTCGTATTCTTCGTACTTAGAGGAAGAATTGGTGGCACTCTGGCCAATACTTGAACGAGCAGATCAGCTCATCGGTTTTAATTCCGATCATTTTGATATTCCTCTTCTTAACAAATACTATCCGGGAGATTTAACGAAAATAAAGAGCTTGGATATCTTAAAGGAAATAAAAGAGTCTTACGGGCGACGGATGCGTCTTGACCAGCTGGCGGAAGGCACCTTAGGCAAAAATAAATCGGGCAGCGGTCGAGATGCCATAGATTGGTGGCAGTCCGGTGATGTGGAGAGGGTTCGTGCTTATTGTATAGACGATGTCAAACTCACCAAAGGGCTCTATGACTACGCTCTAGCCAACAACAAGCTTATCTTCAAAGAAGGCGGTGTGTTCAATGAAATTAAGTTAGACACTTCCGCATGGGAAAAGCCCGGTAATCATAAACTCACTTTTTCTTTACCGTTTTGAATGTTACAATAATCAATAATTGCTGAATATAAAATATGGAACAAAGTCCACAAAATAAATATCTTATTCCCCTAGCCATCGTTATCGCCGGTAGTTTTGTCGCCGTCGCTATTTACTTTGGCGGCGGCTCCGTTGGACCGATAACGAGAGGTGCCCCCGGCCCGGACACTATAATAGTCGACATTCCCCCCGTTACGGAGAAGGACCATATTATAGGCAGTCGAGATGCGGACTTGGTGATAGTCGAGTATTCGGATACCGAATGTCCATACTGCAAAGATTTCCACAACACAATGAAGGAAATAGTTCAAACTTACAGCGGAAAAGTCGCTTGGGTCTACAGACACTTCCCTATCGCCCAATTGCATGCCAGAGCGGCCAAAGAAGCAGAGGCGACAGAGTGTGCGGCCGAACTTGGAGGCAACCAGGCCTTCTGGAACTATATCGACAGAGTTTTCGAAATGACCAACTCCAATGACTCGCTTGACCCAAGCGAATTGCCGAAAATAGCGGCAGCCGTAGGGCTTGATGAAAATGCGTTTAATACCTGTCTCTCAAGCGGCAGATATACCGAATTTGTGAAAAAGAGCGTTGAAGAGGCCGTCAAAGTAGGCGCCCGAGGCACACCTTACTCCATAATCGTGGCCAAGAATGGCCAAAAAGTAGTCATAAATGGAGCCGAACCAATCGCCGTGGTCAAAGTTAAGATTGACGTACTGCTCAAATAATCTTTAGACTCTTTCCTTAAGATACACAAAGATGGCGTACATGGCGTAGGTATCCAGACCGCAGTATTCTCTTAGGTCAGCCATGATTTGCTCTTTCTTATCCTGATTTTTGCCGCCCAGGACCGTCTGCATCCAGACACGTTGAGCCTGTCCACCATCAGAGATATTGAGTTCTTTGTAACTAAATTCCGGAAGTAGAGCCGGCAAGACCGATTTTATCGAAGCTCTGCCGAAGAAGTCTTTGTCTACGAACCAACCTTTGGAAAAAGGGACCATGAGATCCACCATCCTCTCATTTACTCCAGCCAGAAATTTTTCGTATTGCGGATGCATCTGCCCCATTTCCTTATTCCTGCTCTTTTCAAACGTCATATACCACGAGACGACCGAACCTTTTGCGCCGAAATCTTCTTCTAAGTGTTTAAGAAGCTCCGGCACCGGGTCAGAATTATCCGTGTGCAAATATTCTTTGTGCACCAACTCACCTCCCGGTTCGTTGAGAATGTGAAGAGAATATTGGAACGGCACCTGTTGGTAAGGGCGATAACCGTCGAAGGTCGGTATCACGCTAGCCAGAGTTTCGTAATCTAGGAAGTAGAGCGGATACTTCAAATCTACAAGGAAATTCTTGATTTCTTCAACATTGACGTGTTGAACTCCGGATTTCATAGCCTCAACTTGCCGTAATTGCTTTTCTGTAAGAGGACTATCAAGCGGAATGTTATTCAAAAGTTCTATGCCATTATCTTCGAGCCATTCAACAGTTTTCGGATCGGAACCAGCAAGTTTATATATGCTGTACTTGGGAAACTCGCCCTTTATGGTTTGTACGATATTAAGCCACTCTTCCATGGCGCCCGTACTTTGTTTGAGATGGCGGGGAGATAAATCCGGCATCTCTTTTTTCTCCAGAACCTTGAAAGCATTTCTGATATTTTCGCGTGTTTCCTCGAGACTTTCGCGCACCTCCTCCGTGACTTCAGTTTTTTCGGAAAGACCGGCAGAGTCAATTTCTCCTTGTCTTACATATTTGTTATTGACATGCAAGACAAACATCTTACGAACGAAAAGCCCCGCACTCTCAAGCACTATGGTTTGGAAAGCAAGGTCAGGTATATGTTCTGGTTTAACGCTGGTGGAAGACTTTATTTCATATAAGTCATAGGTTTTTTCTCCCACCCGTTCGAGCACATCGAAGATTGAGGTGATATTGCCTGCCCCGCCAAAGGCGAAGTCAGCCTCGACTCTACCTTGAAGTATTGCTTTTGTCCCCTTTTCTATCTCCTTGGCCGTAAGTTCCGGCAGAGCATAATACTTGGTACCGCTGAAATCAGGACCGTTCTTGTAACCCAGTTTTACAGCTTTTGGGAAAAGTTTTTCGGCATACTGTTCGAATAGAGTACCCTCGTCAAACAGCGCCTGCAAACCTTCATCCGGCAGAGGCAATTTATCTTTGTCGTATTTCTTAAGCCACAACCACGCCGGATGCTTCAGAAACATCATGAACTCGGATTTGGATATGACCATCTGACATCAATATTAATACCCCCTCAATCTGTTTATTTTCTCGTGCTGGCGGATTTTTTCGTGTGCTTTTGCTTCAATCTGCCTGATACGTTCGCGGGTAACGCCGAACACCTTTCCAACTTCTTCGAGAGTATGGGTGTAGCCGTCCAAGAGTCCATGGCGCATCTCCAAAATTTTCCTCTCTTTGGGAGGAAGGTCCCCCAGAATCTCGCGAACCTGATCAGAGACGATACGCCGCGAAGAATCCTGGTCTGGCCAAGGAATTTTATCATCCATCAGGAAATCCCCGAGCTTACTTTTGTCGTCTTCACCGTCATTGCCTATCGGACTCTCGAGAGAAACCGTGGACTGGTCGATTTTCTCAATCTGATAAATTTTGTCGACATCCAAATTCATCTCCAGAGCAATTTCCTCTTGGAGAGGTTCCCTACCGAGGTCCTGCGTCAAGCGCCGGACAACTTGTTTATATTTGGCAATAGTCTCAACCATGTGCACCGGTACGCGAATAGTGCGCGACTGGTCAGCTAAGGCACGAGTAATAGCCTGTCTAATCCACCAGGTCGCATAGGTTGAAAATTTGAATCCCTTGGTCCAGTCAAATTTCTCCACCGCTTTGTGCAACCCCAGATTCCCCTCTTGGATAAGATCAAGCAGAGTAAGATCGGGACTACGATTGGCATACTTCTTGGCAATCGAGACCACCAGACGGAGATTGGCCTTCATTAACAGATTCTTGGCA
Source organism: Parcubacteria group bacterium (assembly GCA_040900205.1). Classification (GTDB taxonomy): domain Bacteria; phylum Patescibacteriota; class Minisyncoccia; order Phycocordibacterales; family Zambryskibacteraceae; genus UBA5004. The sequence continues at coordinate 12,942 of JBBDZK010000018.1, read as the reverse complement.
TCTTCGTCTCCCCTTTCGATTCTTTTGGCCAGCTCCTTTTCCATCGAGCCAGCAATGAGAGGATACTGACCGATTTCCCTAAGATACATTTGGATAGAATCGTAAGATGAATCACCTCTCGAGTAAGCATGGTGCTTACCGGTTTCTTCTCCAGGCATCTCCAGTAGCCCTCCCCCTTCAAGAATATCGACGCCGAGAGTATGGAGCGCTTGATACAGTTCATCAAGGAATATGATATTGGTCTCAATAGTCGGAAACTCTTTCAGAATTTCATCGTAAGTGACGAAACCGCGCTCTTTACCGCGTAAAATGAGACGTTCCATCGTTCGCGCTTCGTCAATTTTCTTTTTAGTCAGAGGTTTTGGTTTTACTGACTTTCTGGCTTTGAGGGCTTTTTTGACCAGCCTCTTTTTCGACGCTGGCTTTCTCTTCTTATTTTTCTGTTTTTTATTTTTTTTCATTAAAACGTCTTTTATTTTACAATATTTTCTTCTTTTCCTCGAGAGCTCTCATTTGACCATGCAACTTCTGTATCAAGAGGGTCAAGCTCGCAATCAACTGGCTATCTTTGGATACCTCCGCACGCGAGAGCTCGGAGAGCAGTCGACTGAGATCGGCGCGTAACAGGAGTCCGGAGAGGTTATCCATAAGTTCAGCCTCTTCTTTCTTAAGGACGAGGACCTCTGGGATAGACTTTGGCAACTCCTTCCGCCATAGTTTAATTTCAACCAGACGCTCTTCAATTTGTTCCCTTTGGGTGAGAGATGGCGCCTTCTCACCTTCATGGTCTAGAGCCAAATCAGAACCAGACAGGTGGGAGACATCGGCTCTCTTAACTTTCTTCAAATCCTCCCAAAATAGGTCTTCCTTTATACCCGTACGCTTGGCGAGCATCGAGATAAAATGGGATTGTTCAATGGCACTACCAATGAGCTTAATCATCGGCAGGATTCTCTTTTCAATCTGCTTGCCGAGCTTTCTTGGATCTTTCTCCCTCTCTCCGATTTTATCGAAGAAGAATTCTACAGCCGGAAGCGACTCTCGGAGAATATCTTTCCACTCTTGAGGATTTTTTCGTACCACCTCCGCAGGGTCAAGACCTGCCGGCAAATTGGCCACTTTTACCTCAAGACCCAGGGCAATTCCCAGCTCACTCGCTTTTTCCGCCGCTTTCTCTCCGGCCAAATCCCCGTCAAAAGCAATGATTATCCGGGAAGAAAAGCGCTTAAGACGCTCAAGGTGTGGGCGGGTAAAGGCGGTGCCGGAGGAGGCTATGGTATTCCTGACTCCGGACTGATGAGAGAGCACTAAATCCATCTGTCCTTCCACGAGAACGGCATAATCTTTCTTGCGTATCTGGTCTTTAGCCTTGTCCAGACCGTATAACACTTCGCTTTTGGTAAAGAGGATGGTATCAGGGCTATTGAGATATTTTGGCTCAACTTCAGGCGCGCCTCGCCTGCCCTGCCCAGTGGGCAGGGCCCGACCGGAGAAGGCGATAATTGAACCGTTCGAATCTGAAAGCGGGAAAATAACGCGATCCCGGAATACGTCGTAGGGTTCTTTATTAACACTATCGTCACTCGTCTTGGCTAAACCGGCTTTAATAATTATCCCGTTGTCGTGGCCAAGGTTTTCCAAGTGGTTATGGAGCGCGCGCCATTCGGCTGGCGCGTAGCCAATACGCCAGTTTTTAATCGTCTCTTCACTTATGCCTCGCGAAGCGATATAGCGACGCGCCGGTTCGTTCCCAGTTAATTCTTTTTCAAAGAACTTTGTCGCCTCTTCTAGGGCATTGAGGATTTTGTCTTTCTCTCCCTTTGATTCGCCGCCACGGTATTGGATCTCCACACCCGCCTTTTCTGCCAAAAGTTTCAAGGCGCCGCGGAAATCCAGACCCTCCAGTTCTTCCACGAAAGTGAAGATGTCCCCCTTGGCACCGCAACCGAAACAGTAGAAACTTTGGCGGACCGGTGATACGAAGAAGGACGGGGTCTTTTCGTTATGGAATGGACAACGCGCCTTGAAACTCGTCCCCGCTTTTTCCAGTTTGACATATCCGGAGATTATCTCGGCTATATCTAATCGTTCTTTGATTGTTTCGACATCGCCTCGCATATTAATTTTTCTTTATAACCACCTTTGAAGCTGGTGCCCGCCGGAATAAGACGGCCGATGATGACATTTTCTTTCAGGCCGACGAGGCTGTCCAGAGCACCCCGGATAGCGGCTTGAATCAGCACGCGAGGCGTATGCTGGAACGAAGCGGCCGATAAGAAGCTGGAGCGAGAGAGCGAGACTTCCGTAATACCCATGATGACGGCATCAGCAGTCGCTTCCTTAAGTCCACTCTTATTCATCAGATTATTCATTTCGGTAAGTATAGAGAGTTCGACAATATCCCCGCGAGTGAAGCGAGTGTCTCCCGAGTTTTTAATCTTGCGACGAGCAAACATCTGGCGCACAATTAGCTCAATGTGTTTATGAGACACCGCGGCACCTTGAAGCTCGTAGAGTTTCGAGACATCGTGAATGATGTAATCCTCGGTCTTCTCTCGACCGGCGTAGCGGAAGAGTTCATCCAGGTCCACCGAGCCGTCGGTCATGACCTCGCCCTTTTTGACATTCTGACCGACTTTAACCAAGAGAAACCTTGAAGCCTGGACGGTGTATTCGTTATCGAGCTTCTTTGCCTTCGTTTCTCCGACAAGAGGGGTGACCACTATGAGTTTATCGTGACCAAGCACCTTAATCTCCGTGACTACTCCGTCAAGATGACTGATGACCGCCGGACTTTTGGGTTTGCGTTTCTCAAATATTTCTTCAACCCGCGGCAGACCGGCGGTAATGTCACCGCCGGCCGAGGCAATGCCGCCGGCATGGAAGGTTCGCATGGTTAGCTGTGTTCCAGGTTCACCGATTGCTTGAGCGGCCACCGTACCAACCGCTTCACCCAACTCGATTGGTTTGTTATTGCCAAGGTCAACGCCGTAACAGAGCACACAAATGCCCTGTATAGATTTGCAGGCGAGGGGTGAGCGGACGCTTACAGACTCAACCGAAGCTTTGTCAACTATCTCCGAGTCTGTCTTGGTGAAAAGGTGCCCACGCTTGAACAACAGTGACCCGGCGCTATCCGTAAGGTCGAGAGCCAGGAATCTACCTTTGATATTCTTTGAGAGCGGTATCTCAATGCCGGAAGCGGTCGTTTTGTGAATGATGGTACCATCCTTGGTGCCACAATCTTCTTCGGTCACAATCTCATCTTGCGCGACATCAAAGAGGCGGCGAGTCAGATATCCGGCCTTGGCGGTATTGAGAGCGATATCAGTCAGACCCTTACGACTGCCGTGAGTGGTGATGAAATATTCCAAGGGAGTCAGTCCCTCCTTGTAGCATGACAAGATGGGAAACTCGAGCGCCACACCAGCGACATTTTGGATAATACCCTTCATTCCGGCCATTTGGTTGAGATTACCGAGAGAACCTCTGGCCTCCGAATAAGTCATATCGTAAACGGAATCATTTATACCAAGAGTCGCCGGGATAAGCTTCTCGACTTCGGATTTAATTCCTTGCCAGATTTCAACCGATCTAGTTATGCGCTCGGACTCGGAAAGAAGACCTTCTCTGTATTGACCAACGACTTCACTGACTGCCGCCCGACCCTTGTCGACGATCACTTTCTTGCCTAGAGGAATCTTCACATCTCCCAGTCCCCAGGTTACTCCGGAACAAGTGGCGTAGCGAAAACCGAAATCTTTAATCTTGTCCATAATCGGCGGGATATTCTCGATGCCATAGCGTTCAATCAAGTCATCGACCAGTTCCGACATCTTCTTACGACTCATTTCTTGATTCAGAAAAGGATAATCTTTCGGCAGGATACCGTTAAACAAGAGTCGCCCGACGGTAGTTTCAAACATTTTGCCTTCGAAATTTTTGTATCTCTCCGTATCGGTCGGGAGAACGGAGATTTTGGCACGGAGACTGACTACACCAAACTCATAAGCAGTAATGGCGCTGTTCGGGTTTGAGTAATATCTACCTTCCCCCTGTTCGCCCGAAAGGGTACGTGTCATCCAATAAGTCCCGAGAACGATATCGAGCAATTTGGCGGAAATCACCGGCTCGCCGTTGCCGGGCTTTAAGATATTCTTATCTGCCGCCATTACCAGATGCGCCTCGGCTTGCGCTTCTTCAGATAGAGGTACATGAACCGCCATCTGGTCGCCGTCAAAATCGGCATTGAAAGCGGTGCAGACCAAGGGATGAAGTTGGATAGCGTTACCCTCGATGAGTACCGGCTGGAAGGCTTGAATGCCCAGACGATGCAGTGTTGGAGCGCGGTTCAAGAGAACATACTTACCGCGAATAACCTCTTCGAGAATAGCCCAGACTTCCGGAATAGCGTCTTCGATAAGACGACGAGCCCCGGGAATATTAAAAGAGAGCTCACGCTTCAAAAGTTCGGAAACGATGAACGGCTTGAAGAGTTCCAGAGCCATATGTTTGGGAAGACCGCATTGATGAAGCTTCAATTCCGGACCGACCACGATAACCGAACGGCCGGAGTAGTCGACGCGTTTTCCCAAAAGATTTTGTCTGAAAAGACCTCTTTTGCCCTTAAGATTATCCGACAATGACTTGAGCGGTCGACGCTGGAATTGATTACCGGAGACGGATGAATGCCTAATAGTGTTGTCAATAAGAGCGTCAACCGCTTCTTGAAGAATTCTTTTCTCATTGCGTAAAATGACGTCCGGAGCATTAATCTCTTTCAGTTTCTTGAGACGGTTATTGCGATTAATCACACGACGGTAAAGGTCATTGACGTCAGATGTGGCGTAGCGTCCCCCATCAAGAGGAACCATCGGTCTAATGGCCGGTGGAATGACCGGAATACGTATCAGAAACATCCATTCCGGTCTGTTGCCGGCATTAATCATCCATTGGACGGTAGAGATGCGCTTGTTCAGGCGGGAAATTTCCGTCGAAGGAGAATGTTCAAGTTCTGCCTCGAGCTCTTTCAAGAGTTTCTGGAGGTCAATGTCTTTTAAAATATTATAGATTGCTTCCGCGCCAATCCCCGCTTCAAAGACAGTCGGGTACTTCATGGACGAGCGGTGATATTCGATTTCATTAAGAACTCGACCCGGCACGAGAGTCTCGATATCACGCCGGGTAGTAAGCGCCAATTCCTTGAGAGCAAGTTTACTCTTGCCATCCTGAAGAGTTTTGTACTTCGCTTTAAATTCGGATTCCAAATCCTTGAGCACCCGAGTTTTCTCTGTCTCCGAGATACTGGTGACAATGTATCCGGCAAAATAGACAACTTTCTCAAGGTCTGACACGGGAATACCCATTAGCAAAGAAATCCTTGAAGGAACATTTTTAAGAAACCAGATGTGAGCTACGGGCGTGGCAAGCTCTATGTGACCCATGCGGTCACGTCGAACGATAGAGCGCGTAATTTCAACACCACACTTCTCACAAATAATGCCTTTGTACCGAATGCCGCGATACTTACCGCAGTAACATTCGAAATCTTTGTCAGGTCCAAAAATCTTTTCATCGAAAAGACCATTACGCTCGCTCCTTTGCGTGCGATAATTAATGGTTTCCGGTTTGGTCACTTCGCCAAACGACCATTCCTTGATGCGATCGGGAGAAGCCAGTTTAATGCTTATGGCGTCAAACTCTTTAGCCACGCTCACTTTCGTTTTGTAATTATGCATTATTTTGTGGGTTATCCGGTTTCTTCTTCAGTTCCACATCAAGCGCGAGACCACGGAGATTATTTAGCAAGACGTTGAATGAAGCCGGTAAATGCGGTTCGGGAATCTTCTCGCCTTTAACTATCGCATCGAAAGCGGCGGAACGGCCGAGAATATCGTCGGATTTGATAGTCAACATTTCGCGAAGAGTGTAACTTGCTCCATGACCAAGGAGCGCCCAGACCTCCATCTCGCCGAAACGCTGGCCGCCATTTTGCGCCTTGCCTCCCAGAGGCTGTTGGGTGATGAGAGAATACGGACCGATAGAGCGCATATGTATCTTGTCTTCCACCATGTGATGAAGTTTGAGGATATACATATAACCTATAGCCACCTCCTGATTGAAAGCCTCGCCGGTGCGGCCGTCAAAAAGCTTGACCTTGCCGGATTCTTGGAAATTAGCCTTCACTAATTCTTCCTTGATCTCATCTTCGGTCGCGCCGGCGAACGGCGGTACAATCGCTTGATAATTGAGAGTGTGCGCCGCCAGACCCAAATGCATCTCCAAAATTTGACCGAGATTCATACGGGAGGGCACGCCAAGAGGAGTGAGAATTACATCGATGGGAGTGCCATCGGCCATGTAAGGCATGTCTTCAACCGGTAAGATTTTTGAAATAACGCCTTTATTACCATGACGACCAGCCAGCTTATCGCCAACGCTGACATTGCGCAATTGCGCCACTTGGATATGAATCCTTTTCAAGATACCGGAATCAAGTTTATCGCCTTTCTCACGGGTAAATATCTGTACCGAGATAACTCGTCCTCTTTTACCACCCTCCATACGCTTGGAAGTATCTTTAACATCGCGGGCTTTCTCGCCGAAAAGAGAGCGGAGTAGACGCTCTTCCGGAGTCAATTGGGATTCGCCCTTAGGAGTGATTTTGCCGACCAAAATGTCGCCAGAACGCACTTCAGCGCCGACTCTGATGATGCCGTCCTCGGCCAAATTCTTGAGCTTAGATTCCCCGACATTGGGTATGTCGCAAGTAGTCATCTCCGGACCAAGTTTAGTATCGCGGACCGTAACCTCGAATTCTTCAATATGGATCGAGGTGAATTTGCTTTTTTCCACCAGGCGTTCGGAAATAATAATGGCGTCTTCGTAATTGGCCCCCGACCAGGACATGAATGCCACCAGAACATTCTGTCCGACAGACATCTGACCGCCGGATGAGGATGAAGTGTCAGCCAGCACCATACCTTTCTTGACCTTTTGTCCCAATTCGACCGAAGGTCTTTGATGGAAAGTGGTGAAGCCATTGGTCATGGAGAAATTGACCAGTGGAAATTTGTTAGGATTACCCTTGCTATCCTTGACTATGACCAATTTACCGTCCACATAAGAGACTACTCCATCCACGTTTGAGAAAACCATGCGACCAGTGTCGCGAATCGCCACCTCCTCGATACCGGTAGCCACCAAGGGTACTTCCGGAACGATGCAGGGCGTAGCTTGCTTCTGCATATTCGAACCCATGAGCGCGCGATTGGCATCATCGTGGTTGAGAAATGGAATCATCGAGGTCGCGACCGAGAAGGCTTGATTGGTCGCCACATCCATGAAATTAACCTCACTTCTTAGAAGTGTCTGCGGCGCGCCCTTGACGCGCACTTCAACTATTTCGGGAACTATTTTACCTGTCCCATCCTTGGCGGAATCTTCTTCGACAGGAGTGGCCGCGTGGGCAATGACCGAGTTTTCTTCCTCCAAGGCATTGAGATATTTAATCTCTCCGGTAAGTTTGCCTGCCACAACCACAGCGTAGGGAGTCTCGATCATACCGAACTCATTGATGCGAGCATAGGTGGCTAGACGCAAGATAAGACCGATGTTCGGACCCTCTGGAGTCTGAATTGGACAGAGACGGCCGTAGTGTGAAGGGTGGACGTCACGCACTTCGAAACCGGCGCGGGCACGGTTAAGACCACCGGGGCCAAGAGCGGAAACGGTACGGAGATGCTCGAGTTCTTCAAGAGCATTGGTCTGTTGCATGAACTGCGATAATTGGTTCGTGGTGAAAAATTCTTTCATCCTGGCCTGCAATGGTTTGGGAGAAATGAATTGTACCGGCAGGGTTACATCGGTATCGATAGTAGACATCCGATTTTGAATATTTCTCTTGATCTGGGCCATGCCGACACGAATCTTCTGTTGGAAAAGTTCTCCAACGAGACGCACTCTTCGAGAACCCAAGTGGTCGATATCGTCTTCCACCGAACCGGGGGTGGTGTTGAGGTAAATGATGTGAGAAATGATAAAAATAAGATCGGAGAGTGAGAGAGTGCGGCGTTCAATCTCCTTCGCGGTTTCTTTAATACCGAAGCGGTTATTGAATCGGAAACGCCCGACGCGAGAAAGGTCATAGCGCTCTTTCTCAAAAATAGATTGTACGAACTCGCGAGCATTCTCGGCGGCGGCCAAATCGCCGTCGCGCAAACGCTTGTGGATTTCTATGGAAGCTTCGTCAAGAGTGGTGGTGTGGTCTTTGGCCAAAGTTTTCTCAATATGGTGTCGGGCTCCGGAAACACCCTCAAAGAGAGCGAGAATCTTATCGTTTGAGACCACACCACCCGCCTCGGCAGGCAGGAAGGCACGCAGTAGAGTGGTGACGGGAAACTTCCTCTTGCGGTCAATGCGTACATATATTGTGCCGTCAAGGTCGGTCTCAAGCTCTATCCAGGCTCCGCGGCTTGGAATAATTTTGGCACCAAAAGTTTTTTTGCCTTTCAATTCTTGGGCGGTGAAGGAGACACCAGTCGAACGGGAGAGCTGGGGCACCACCACGCGCTCGATGCCGGAGATAACGAAAGTCCCGTGGGAAGTCATAAGCGGAAAGTCAGCCATGAAGATTTCCTGCTCTTTCTCCGTATTCATGATTAAGTTCTTGAGTCGTACCCGCACCTTTAAAGGCGCCTCGTAAGAAAGTTTTTTGTCCTTGGCTGTATACTCGTCAAATTTTGGTTTCTCTAGTTCGAAGCTGGCAAAGTCTAACTGAAACTTTTTTTCCGAAAAATCTTTGATGGATGAGAATTCTTCGAAAACTTCCTTGAGACCTTTTTCTATAAGCCACTTGAACGACTCCACTTGAGAGATTACCAGATTGGGCGTCGCGGTCAGAGGTTTCCTAAATCGGCCGAAATATTTCTTCGGTCGTACTGTTGGATTGATAGGATTGGCAGATTTTCCCGATGTGGGTGTATCCATAAAGTAAAAAAATTCAAAGCACGGCGCTCTTGTCGTGCCTATGAAGAAAATGGTTAATTCGTACTAAATTCCCCCTTGTCTGCCGTAACTCAATCGTTCTCGGTATCCTACTCCCACCCGCTTTTTCTGTCAAGGGCCTCGATTTCCCTTCTTCCACTTCTCTATTTGGGCACGATTGCCGGAGAGGAGAACCTTAGGAACTTTTAATTTCTTGTCATCAATAAGAATAGTTTCCGGTCGTGTAAAATGAGGATACTCCAAGAAGCCAGGTATCTTAAAAGATTCGTCTTTCAGTGAATCTTGCTTGGCTATAGCACCAGGCAAAAGTCTGGTGACTGCCTCCATCACAACCATAGCGGGAACTTCTCCGCCGAATAGTACATAGTCACCTATGGAAATCTCTTCGTCTCCGATACTCTTCAAAACTCTTTCATCGATACCTTCGTAACGCCCACATATCATGACAAGCTGATCATACTTAGACCATTTTCTCGCCATTGCCTGATTAAATTTCTTACCCTTAGGACTAAAAACAATAACTCGCGTCTTTTTCTTTAAGCTGTTCAATTTGATTTTCTTCACAGCACGGTAGATGGGTTCAAACATCAAAACCATACCGACTCCGCCGCCATATGGCCTATCATCTACAGTACGTCTCTTGTCATCTGCAAAATCACGGAGATTATGTAAATTGATAGAAACAATATTTTTCTTTTGAGCTCTGGCTATTAAAGCTTCTTCTTTAAAACTATTAAAAAGCTTGGGGAAAATTGTGACAATATCAAATCGCATTTACTTTATGCTCTTACTCAAGATTCAAATCTTCCATCGCTTCATCTAGAGTTTTAGAAGTATTGGAAGGATTAGGGAGAACGGGTCCTCGTCTCTCTTGCCACGATGGCGAGCCTGCTCCGGCAGGTTCATTAATCTTGAGGTTTATGCGGGCATTATTCTTCATACCCACCACGCGCAGAAGAATCCTGATGGCTTTGGCGGTATTGCCGGATCGACCTATGACCCTTCCCATATCATCAGAATGAACATCTAAGGTCATCAGCACACCCATTTCATCAACTGTTCTCTTTATCTTTATATCATCCGGGTGATTCACCAAGGCCTTCACAACATATTCGAGAAATTGGACATCATCAATCATGCTCTTTAGTTAGGGAATAACCAGAGGTCCTCTATTTAACCACCGGCTCTATTATAGCATCTTCTTTCGCCACGGCAGTTTTCTTGGATACTGCCGAGACATTGATCTTTTTAGCGGTGATAATTTTATGTTTTACCAGGAGATTATGGACAGTATCGGTAGAGTTAGCGCCTTTAGAAAGCCAGTATTGGATACGTCGGGCGTCGAGAGAGTCGTTTGATTTGCGAGGGTCATAAGAGCCCAGAATTTCCTTGAAACGACCGCTCTTGGTTCCGTTCTTCGAGTCGGTCAAAACGAGCCGGAAAGTCGGTTCATGTATGCGCCCCACTCTTTGCAACCTGATTTTAAGCATGGCGCCACATTATCATAAATTCTTCTCCGCTTCAAGAAATGCCTCTATATCTCCATTTAACACTTTTTCAACGTCGCGGACTTCGACATTGGTCCGATGATCCTTGACCATCTTGTACGGATGGAGCACGTAGGAACGAATTTGATTGCCCCATTCTATTTGAGTAGTCTTGGAAACATACATCCCTTTTTCTTTAGCCAGTCTTTCCGTCTCGAGCAGTTTGTAGAGCTTAGCTTCGAGCATCCTCTCTGCTTTCTCCCTATTCTGCGCTTGAGAACGCTCGGACTCGACATGCACGGCGAGGTTGGTGGGAATGTGCACGAGACGTACTGCCGTTTCGCGTTTATTGACATTTTGTCCTCCAGGACCCGACGACTTAGAATATTCGGTCTTAATGTCCTCCGGCGAAATCTTTACCTCGTCTGGCTTATCAAATTTTGGGATGACTTCCACCATCGAGAAGGAGGTGTGCCGAAGTGACTTGGCATTGAAGGGTGAGATGCGCACCAGGCGATGAACGCCTGACTCGTTCTT
>JBBDZK010000018.1:0-1812 GCA_040900205.1 Parcubacteria group bacterium | reverse complement strand
CTGTAGCCGCCATGGTCATTTTCATTTTTGTGAATTATCGAATAACGCCACTTTTTGTTATCGAAAAATTTCAGGTACATTTCAAGAAGGATGCGGGAAAAATCTTCAGCATCATCGCCACCCGCACCCGAGAAGATGGTCATGACTGCTCCGCCCGAGTCGTACTTCCCCACCCCCATGAGTTCACTTTCGAGCGTTTCGTGCTCTCGAATAGTGGCTTGAGCCCTGTTTTTATCCGCCCAAAATTCCGCCGAGCTCATAATAGCTTCTATTTCTTCTATCTTCTTTTTGATTTCTTCCGGATTAGCCATGAACCCTTATAGTAACTTATTCTCCATCTCTAATAAAACGAGTGGTCAAGTTTTACCCAGCTATTGACAAATATAGTATTACGACCTATAATTAGGATTGTTTGTCCTTTCACAACCGGGAGAACCGTCATGTACGAAGACCACACGCTGGAAGCAGTAAGTCGTCGTTTCGCAGCCGTCTGCGACGTCACCGTGGAAACGGCCGAGGCGCTGTTCAAAAAAGCGAGCAAAAAGCTCAAAGAAAAGGAGAATCTCGACTGCTGGGGCAAGAAATTCGATCCAGACAAAACCCAGCCATTGCCGCCGATATCGGCATAGCTGACACAGCCCTGGGCTCACAAACCCTTTCGCTCTCACTTTCGAGTGAATCGAGCGGAAGGGTTTTTTATTTTTTATGGAGCCACCTCGCAGGATCGAACTGCGGACCCCGTCTTTACGAAAGACGTGCTCTACCAACTGAGCTAAGGTGGCTAGTGGTTCTGACCTGTTTTACTTTACCTCGCCTCGGGCCCTTTCTCAATCTTTCCGGCTCCATCAGTAGCTTCGCCCAACCCCGCCATTATCGAAAACTATTTTGGCCATTACAACCTTTTCTTAAAATTCTCAATCACGGGCACCCCCTCCGGGTCGGCACCGTTCATACTGGCCAGAGAACGCGCCGTATTTCTCGCCAGAATCCAGGTTTTAATCAAACTCTCTGCTCTGCTTCCCTTGAGTAAGACTCTTTTCACTAGCCACTCATTTTTACCGGAAAGTTCAAGAAATGCCTTCATCTCATTTTTGACACCCTCGCTCTCCGAACCATCGGTCAATAAGATGATCCGTTGTTTGTCATTGATGACTTCGAGTTCATTATGGGTAAGTTCTGGAAAGGAGTTGGCAAAGGCCGGCACTTTTGCCGTTTCGTTGAGCACTATTTTCCAGAGGTAAGAAAGAGCCGAATTTTGCTCCGCGGCGTACACGACCGGCAGACCGAGAGAGAGAAAAGAAGCAATGTCCCTGGACTCTTCTTCAACCTTTTCTAAATCAATCTGGACTTTTTCTGTCTCGCTTATAAGTTCTGTCCTCCCCAAGACAGTCAAAAGTGATTTGAGCATATAAACCAAGGCGTCTCTTGGTTCAAGTCCTTCCGGCACCAAGATATGAGGAATGTTTTCTTTCTCTGCAAAGTCCTTGAGGGCTCCGCCTGAAGTTATCACAGCCAGAGAGAAATTCTTATCGTGGGCTTCTTTTGTAAAACTAATCGTTTCTGCCGTATTGCCCGAGTAAGATATGGCCACGAAAAGCGGCTTACCTTCAATTTTCTTCGGCAACTCAAAATCATTATGAAGCCATAACGGATAAACCGGGTCTAAATAAAATATCACTCTTGCAGGAAGAGCCGACCCCCCCATACCGCCGACAATCACATTATCAAAATCAAATTCTTTTTGATTAAGGACTTGCGGGTTGAATTCTATTTGTTTGTTAATATCAAATATCATATATCCATCATATCAAC
>JBBDZK010000017.1:0-4239 GCA_040900205.1 Parcubacteria group bacterium | reverse complement strand
TCTTTCGGCAGAGAGCCCCGCTGCCCGCTTGAGAAATCGTCAATCCCTACAATCTCGGATTCGGGAAACTTTTCCTTAAATTGCGTGGCAAAGTTTGAGCCGATAAAGCCGGCTATACCTGTGACTAAGATTGTCATAAATCGAGAATTTTTTTGAGTTCTTCCGGCGTTGGCTCTTTCTTTTCAACTTTTGGAGCTTGGGGCCTGGGATTTGATTGGACATTGGTCATTGGAATTTGGTCATTAGGAACCTTCTGTTCCCCCACCACCGCCTTAAGCGCGTCACGCAGAGCGGAGACATGCCTGATATCCGGCTTGCGTTGGTTATTACTTTTCTCCCTCAAATGTTCGAGAGAAACGCTTGGCAGTGGTGGGGGAGTTGGTTTTTTATTTATAGGTTGAGACAAGCTTCGCATATCTATCGGTTGAGAACCAGATTTGGTCGGTACAAATTTAGACGAAGTTGGTCTTATTGGTGGAGCTTTCGCTTCTATCCGCCCCTCTTGGTGCCAATTAGTGAGGTGTTTCTCGACATCGCTTCTCGGCTTGGCGAAGGTTTTACGGGAATATTCTATGATTTCATCCGCGTGGGAAATTTCCGGAGGCTCTATCGGCGGCATGGTAGTGGCGGAGAAGGGCGACGAGGTCACTGAATCTATCATCAGTTTGAGATAAATCTGACGCAAGCCAAGATTGACCAGGTCCTCGGCGGTGAAGTTTGGAGCAAATTCCTTCTCAAGAATATCGGCATCATACGCCCCAACGCGGAAAACTATCATGGTACCTACGTTACCGAAGACGGCATCGCGCACTTCTTCATCCATCTGTTCTATATATTGATGGGCCATAGTCAAGTTGAGCTTGTACTTGCGCGCCTCTGACAAGATATCAGCGAAGGATCTGTCAGCAAATGATTGAAACTCGTCCACAAAGAGGTAGAACTGCGGCAGTTTGGCTAGAACAGAGGCCTTCTCATCCGAACGTGACATGGCCGCAAGATACAGTTTGGTGATGAGCATCGAACCTAGAAGGCGGGCATTGCCTTCTCCCACTCTACCCTTGGACAAGTTCACTATCATAATCTTCTTGCCGTCCATTATCTCTCGGAGATCGAAACTTGATTTGCTCTGCCCGATGATGTTCCTAATCAGGGGGTTACCGGCAAATTGGCCGATTTTATTCTGGATAGCCGGGGTGGCTTCTTGGGTATATTTATCGGTGTACTTGGCGTACTCGTCAAGCCAGAAGCTCTTGACCGATACGTCGGTGACATTAGCCACCACCTTGTTTCGAAATTCTTTGTCGGTATACATGCGATTGACCGCCAGGAGTGTCGCTCCCGGATACTCAAGCAGAGCAAGCAGAGTGTTCTGCAAAATGTAGGCCATGCGCGCCGACCAAGCGTCCTCCCAGATTTTCTCGAAGACCGACATCAGGCCGTTGACTACTAGATGCCGCTTGTTCGGTCCGACATCTTCCATAATGTTAAACGACACCGGATATTCCATATCAAAGGGGGCGAGATAGAGTACATCTTTGATGCGCTCTTTGGGCACGTATTCGAGAAGTTTCTCCGCCGTGCCGCCGTGAGGATCGATGAAGGCGACACCATTACCATTGACAATATCCTGGATGGCCATGTTCTCAAGGAGCGTGGACTTACCCATACCGGTCTTGCCTATGACATAAACGTGTTTGGAGCGGTCACCGGTCTTAATGCCAAAAGGCTTCCGCTCGTGCCGCGAATCCGTCTCGGCCAAATATGTGATTTGATTAGAGTCGTTCATTTAACCTATTATACCCCACTTCGCTCCTCTGGAGCTACGAGGGGCAGGCAATAAAATCAGCTTTTATTCCAGTAATAATGCAGAGGTAGTGTATTTGTTTCCTGCATTCCACAACATCCAACTGGTGAGACCAGCATCGTAGGTCGCTTGGATTTGAGCGCGGACCTTATCCGGACCGTAGACAGCACCGAGATTAAAATCCTGTAACCACGGTCTAAATTTGGACGGAGTGGATGTAGCCAAACCATTTGAAATATTTAAAATTCGCTCACGCTCCATTCCTCTAGACATAGCAATTCTTACCACCTCATACGGATGTTCGGCAGGATTGCTGAACCCTCCCCACGTGGGTGGATAGTGGGAGGGATAAACCATCGGAGAAACGTAATCAAAATACGGCAGAGCATTCTCAAGCACTTGACCTATGTTCATGTCATTCTCTGCAGTGGTGGTCATACCGAAGAGATCGACAGAAAGTTTGACCCCAGTATCTTTTAGAGAATCGTGTAAGTATTCAAAAAAATCTTTAAGCACTTCAGCTTTTGTCATCAAGCGATCGGATGTGGGAGTAGTAGAGGCTTGCCCCGTAGCATCTTCGTTAGAAGATTGCTTCGGGGTCCAAGTATAAAGAGTATCCTGCACATTGCCGTCAGATGGATAACGAACGTAATCATAATTTATTTCATCGAAGCCAAGTGCGTAAGCCTCTTCTGAAAGTGCCACAATATAATCCCAATAGGGCCTCGCCCCCACGTCTATAAAAGAGAGTCCCTTGTAATCTGTCCAGACTTCGCCATCACTTTTCTTTTTAACTGCAAGCGCGGGAAAAAGTTTAGTGTAAGAAGGATCCTGGAAAACAGAAAGGCGGCCGATGACATAAATCCCGGCTTCATGAAGCGTCTGAATAAACTCACGCATGTCGGAGACTACACATCCCGGTTGCGCGACAAAACCCAGCTCGATAAAAACTTTGGGGAAATCATTTGGAAACGATACTACTCCTGTGTAATCCTTGATATCTATCACTACCGCGTTGAGCTCGGTTGTTTCAATAAATCTTTTCAAACTCTCACGCCAGAAAGAAGTGCCGGCAACACAGGCAGTCATATAAAGCGCTTTGAGAGGTTCAGGAGTCTCTAGGTGAGTCACTAAAACAGCTTGGGATTCGGTTAGGGTCGTAGAGAATTCTCCCAAAGAAGCCCGAGGCAAAGACGCGCTATGGGTTGATGTCGAAAAGGATGGGGTGAAGAAATCTATTAGGAAAAGAGTACTCCCTACCGCGACGACTAAGATGAGACTTCTATGGAACCAGGGCGGCATAGTCTAGAGATGGTCTTCCCGGATAAGAGGCTCGATACTCTTTTGCGCTTCCATTTCAGCCATACGTTTTTTATGAGCCTGACGCTTTTGAGCCTTGGCTTTGAGAGTCAGGTACTTGTCTATACTGGCCCAGACTGACAAAAGTACTATGGAGAGCCCCGTTACTATTTGGAAAAATGACTCCCAGATACGGGGAAAGCCGAGTAGTGGCAAGAGTGCTATCAGTAAGCCAAGTACGATGATAATCCTATTTTTCGGCATTTTTATTTGTCTTTATTGATATTATACACACCATTTAATATTGCGACATCTTTGCCACTCGAACGCAGCAGTTCAATATTCTTCTTCTCCATATTTTTGAGTACGGATACTCCGCTCTGATCAGCAACTACTTTTTCATATACCTCTCTTAGGGCGGCAAAGTCTTTTATAAAACAATGCCCTCCAGCCCCTCTGCCGCTTTTGTGAACTGGAGAAGCATATCTAGTTGGTATAAAAGGGTCTGCTTTAATCGCCTCTTCTATAGCTGGCCAGTTGGCCCCCATTTTTTGTGAGAGATCATACATTAAGTTGAAAAATATTATTTGCGTATATCCGCTGCAATTATGCGTGTACTTTGTAATTTCTGCTTCAATACTTTTCACGGTAAAACTCTTGGGGGCTTTGGGTAGGATGGAATGAACGAGTTTGGCGGCTTTTTTATGTTCTGACGTATCCTTGGTTACCCCTACAATGTTGACAAATGGATGAGACGCATCATGGCTTGCAGTTGCTTCGCTTAAGAATTCTGGAGAATATATTACTATTCTATTTGGAAATTCTTCCTGTATTTTTTCAGCCAGCCCGGGAAAAATCGTCGATTTTAAGACCACAATCTTGCCGATTCCAGTTAAGGGTAGGACCGCGCGGATAATGCCAGCATCATACCCCTTAGGGGTCGTCGGGGTAGGGACCGCAATAAAAACAATATCTGCTCTTTTCAGTTTATTCTTATTGCCAACATATTCTGGCTCAAGAGAATATCTAATGGGTTTAAATCCACGCTTTTCAAAATCGTTGGCAATGTTTTTGCCAACGAAACCTTGACCTATGAATCCTACTTTAACTTTTTTCATACGGTGCGCGCACTAGGG
>JBBDZK010000016.1:0-4933 GCA_040900205.1 Parcubacteria group bacterium | reverse complement strand
TCGCAGTTGGAATCAAAAACAAAGGGCGGGTGCGGAATCAGGATGTGGGCAAAGATAAATTTAGGGCTATCAATCGAAATAATTTTTGCCAAGTTATCGAATTGATCCAGAATTATATTACCGTGCTGGACGTTGAAATCGAACGAGGCAGTCCTGGATGTCAGCCGCCGAATTACTGGAGCGAATAAGGTGGTTTGCAGCAGTTCAGTCGAGAAGCCATCCAACCCCAATGTGCCCCTCGTCAGGAAATTTTGGTCCGCCAGCGGATTTATCTTTGACGGCTCCCACCAAGATCCCAAATGCAGATACCGATATCCTTGAGACTTAAGCAGCTCCCCCACTTTGTGGCTGTTAAGCAGAGGATAAGCGAACGTTTGGTCGCTAGTGTCCTCTCCGACGACCCCCGCCAAGAAATTAACGTACTCCATGTTAAGTGAGGAGACGAGGGAAAGAAGCGTCCTGGGATAGTTCATCGTGCTCTCGCTCGCAACATAGAAGCCGCTCTCCTCCAAAAACCCAAGGAATTCCCGGTTGTCGAAGCCGTAGATCTCCCTCAGCGTCGGTTCCCCGGCGTAGCGATCAAGGATTATGTAGTAGATATCGGGCTTAACCACCCCTTCCCCAACTTTCAGAGTAATCTCCTCCCCCACCTGGGAATCCAACTCCTTTAAAACTTGGGGCTTGATGTTACCCAGCCGGTAAACGGCGGCAGTGATGGTCGGCACTAAGAAGAGAAAGACCGCGACGAAGTTCAAGAACTTTGTCAGCGGCAGGAAGTCCCTCTTGGTTCGCCAAAGAAAAACCAACAGAGTAAGACCCAAAATCCCCCAAACCGCTACCAGAATGTCATCAATTCCAAGCGATATGAAGCCGAAGAACTTGTATTGCCCTTGGGCAAAAAGGTTCTCAAACCGGTAAGCGAGGATGCGATGGATGTGGCCATGCGAGAAAATTACCAAGATGGCAAAAGCAGTTAACAAGCCGGCTTTCTGCCAATCTTTGACCAGCAGTTTGGAAATTCCGAAAACAAATGCCGCTAAAACCAGGGAGGCAATCAGCGGCTTGACAAAAACCCACGGCAAAATCTCGGAGGCGTTGTGAAAATAGAGCGCAAAAACCGGAAACGCTGCCAGGAAAAATGGGTAGACCATCCAAATTTTGCGGACTTTATTTTTCACTTGTTGTAAAAAGCGGCTCACCATCATTAATGCCTCCGTAAATAATCCCATCTCGAACCTCCGCCCCGCTGATGCGCTCGGGCTCAAGCGTTTTTGGTTCAATTTTGGCATCCAAAATTCTCTCATCCTTAAAGAGATAGGCGAAAACAGCCGGGAACAGATCCTGCAAGACAGTGATACCATCGTACGCCTCGAACTTGCTGTCCGGCCAACGAATGGCTAAAAAGGTGCCAAATCGGTCCTGAATGTCCAATCTGGATATCTCCGAAATGTCGTAGCGATCTCCTGTCAAAGTACAGTTCTTAGTCAGGTAAGGGCCGTGATCACCGGCCACGATTACGATCGCACCGGAGTCATTGTTTACGATAGTTTCGATGTCTCCCCGCATCTCGGTGTTGGCCTCTTCCAACCGCTCTTTGAACAGTTCTACTTCGTTTGGCAGACACGACCCGGAATTCTGGCTATGGGCAGGAAGATTGGTGTGCATATAAACAAACCGCGGGTTGTCGGGATTCCTCCATAGAGCTAACTTCTCGGCAACAAATTGCTCGTGCGGTACTTTATCGAATTCCAAATCAAATCGAAATTCTCCAGTAAGAACTGCTTCAAAAAGTAGGTCGGCGGATGGGGTGACATCTGAAGGAAAGGAAAAGTCCCATCTGGAACCGATGCCGCGGAAAAAATAATCCGAGGTAAAAACCCCTCCGGTTTCATAGCTAATATTTTTCAGCAGACCCTGCACAACCCCGTCTCCGGAAACTCCTTTCCTAATGTTCCCGTAGTATTCCGAGGAAGCATTGAGAATCCTGCTCATTGTCCCAACCGAGGAACCACCAACCGAAAAAGTTTTCGGATAAAGCTTAAATCCCTTCTTTTCCAAATATTTTTCTTGGGTGCTGTTATCAACCCCGTACTGCTTCATCGTCTCATTGTGAGGATAGGCATCGTAGATCAGAAGGTAGATGTTGGGCGTTACCGCCGGCTCCTTTCCTTCAACAACCTCAGCGAGTTTGTTTTTCGAAGAGACACCGGAAACCCCGGCTCGATTTTCTCCAGGAGCGAGCACCTGGGTAACGCTGTTACTAACAAAATAAACCGCAATAAGAAAATAGAGCAGCTTCTTGTGGTTCAGGTCGTAAAGAACCCAGCTCGCCAAAAATATCACACCGAAGATTGCCAGTTGAATCTTTAATCCTCCCGCGCCGAACCAAGAAAACTGCCAACTCAAAGCGGGCATGCTGGCAAGAGTAAAGGCAAGTGCCATTCCCAAAATCATCAGAGTCCGGGATGACCCCGCAACGCTAAGAAGTCTTGGAACTAAGAAGATAAATACCGAAGAAACGAGAGAAAAAATTCCCAAAATGTAGAAAGATTCCCGGACGGAGAGGATATCCTGATTATTGAGAACATACTGGACGATCGGGGTTAGCGGAAGCAGCAACAGAATGAGATCTCGCGCGGAAATCCTATCCGCCGGACCATTCAACTTCCAGCCCTTCAATCGCCAAAGCACAAATGCAACCACCCCCGCCAAAACCGCCAGACCCAACACCAACGGCCAAGACTCGCTACCAAATGTTTTGCTCACGCCATTAGGCAAAAAATAAGAAACGAGGAAAAAATAGAGAGTTAGAGCAAGCAGAGGAACGAGAGCGTTTCGGAAAATGAAACCGGCATCCAAAAACTTGGAAAGATAGTTTATGGTTCTACTTAGTTTCGAAACTATCATATTTAAAAACACTATTTAGAGATAAAGAGCGGCTCGCCATCATTAATGCCCCCGTGAATGATCCCATTTTCAACCGATGCGCCGCTGATAAAGTTATTCTCAACCGTGTCTGGTTCAACTTTAGCTTGCAGAAATTTTTCGTCCCTATACATATAGGCAAAAATCGAAGGAAAGAGATCCTGTAAAACGGTAATATCACCATATTTTTCAAAATCCTTCCCAGGCCAGCGTACTGCTAGAAAGGTACCGAACCGGCTTTGAATGTCAAATCGATTGATTTCGGAAACATCAATATTGGCCCTTTCTGTAGGACCGCAATTTTTTGTAAGGTAAGACCCGTGGTCACTGGCGACGATGATAATTGCGTTGGGATCATTCTCGATCAGCGTCTCGAGATCTTTCTTCATCTCGGTATTAGCGTAACCCAGGCGTTCTTGGTATCGTGCGGTCTCGTTCGGCAAACAGGCTCCGGAAAGCTGGCTATGGCCGGGCAGATCGGTATGCGTATAAATAAACCGAGGCATACCTGACACACTGTCAAAGGCGGCGAGTTTGGATGCGATAAACTTTGCCGGGGATTTATCCTTGCCTTCTAAATCAAACCGAAACTCGCCGTTTAGGATGGCACTGATAAGAAGACCGGCCGAGGGGGAAGAATCCGGAAAGGAAACATCGTAGATCGACTCGGTTCCGCGGAAGAAATAATCGGTGCGGAAAAGGCCGTAGGTTTCGTAACCGAAACCTTTAAGCAGATTTTGGACTACCCCGTCCCCGGAAACCGCCCTCCGGCGGGTACCGTAAAGGTCGGGGGAGGCGTTAAGAACCCGACCCATCGTCCCCAATGACGAGGACCCGATCGAATAGGTTTTCGGATAAAGTTTAAAACCTAAACCCCCCAAGTACTTTTCTTGGGCGCTGTTGTCAATCCCGAGAGAAAGCATAACTTCATTAGCCTGGTAGGCATCGTAAATCAATAAGTAGATGTTGGGGGTTGAGACCGGCTCTTTATCGCCGACCAGCTTCACAAGCGGATTATCCTCCTTCAGCACCGAATCTTGTTCTTCCGCTGGAGCGGGGACGTATCCGTCAATATCTGCATTGCGAACCGCAAAAATTTGGGAAACGCTGTTAGCCAAGAAGTAAACCACAAGCACGAGATATAAAAGCTTTCTCTGTTTTAAGTGATCCAATGTCAGGCCTGCAAAAAAGATGACTAGAAATACCGCTGCTTGAATTCCAAAGTTCCCTTTTCCGAACCAAGAGAACTGACTGCTAAAAAGCGCCATGTTGGTAAGAGTAAAAACGAAAGAAAACCCTAAAAACATCAAGGTCCTAAGAGATCCAAAAATGCTGAAGACTAGCGGAACCGCAAAAATAAAAACCGCTGAAAGCAACGCAAAAAGACCAAAGATGTAAAAAGATTCTCGCAAAGAGAGAATATCTTGATTATTTAGGATGTATTGGACGACCGGAGTCAGAGGAAGCAAAAGAAGGATAAGATCACTCCTAAACATTTGTCTGACTGAACTTTTAAGCATAATGGTTCTCCCTTTTTTGAATTTAAAGATCGCAAAAAAAGCCGCATACAAACCAGCGGTTAGAACCGCTGCGTGTTTCCACCCGCGGCTGGCAAAAGCCTGGTTTACTACCCCGTCCGGTAAAACTTTGGTAAGAACCACGAAATATAAAGTCAGTACCGCTAGGGGAATTAAGATATTAGGCAAAAAGAAACCGGCATTCCAAAACCGGAAAAAATACTTTTTCACCGAGGTAAACTTCAAGGTCATCACTTCACCTTCATTAGGTAAAGAATTCGCTTTGAGCCTTTGACCGGCGTTTTTTCCAAAACGGAGAAATAACGGGAAAACTCCTGCTCAAAACCCGCTGGGGTGTAATTGGAAAAAATATCCTCCCGGGTTGCTAAGAGCCGCTGGACCTGAGAATCTTCTTTTGGAACAAACTCAATGATCAGGAACTCGCGGCAAACTTCCGCCATGAACTTGGCGACCATCGCGAACGGTAAATT
>JBBDZK010000015.1:1280-5114 GCA_040900205.1 Parcubacteria group bacterium | reverse complement strand
CGGAGAACTTAAGTCTGGTTTAAGGGCGGTGGATTTTGAAGCTCGATACCAGGAGATGAGAGATGGAGCGTTAAACATTTATGGCCGATAAGGATCCCAAAGGACAACAAGTTGCCTTCGGGGCAGGCGAAAATAGAGTCATCTCTCGAGCTATTACGAGCGAGATGAAGGAGTCGTTCATCGACTATGCCATGTCGGTCATCACCGACCGCGCTCTGCCGGATGTCCGAGACGGCCTCAAGCCGGTGCATCGCCGCATCCTTTTTGCCATGAATGAAATTGGTCTGGGCGCCGGTGCGAAGACCAAAAAGTCTGCCACTATCGTGGGAGACGTACTCGGCAAGTATCATCCGCATGGTGACGCTTCCGTCTATGAAGCCATGGTCAAGATGGCCCAGGATTTCTCAATGCGTTATCCTTTGGTTATCGGTCAGGGCAACTTCGGTTCGATAGATGGAGACAGTGCCGCCGCTTACCGCTACACGGAAGCGAAGATGTCTCGCCTGGCCGGCGAGATGCTCAAAGATATTGATAAGGATACGGTAGACTTCCGGCCAAATTATGACGGTACGAAATCGGAGCCGGTCGTCCTGCCGGCGGCCTCGCCCAACCTTTTACTCAATGGCACCCTAGGTATCGCCGTTGGTATGGCCACTAATATCCCTCCTCACAACCTGGCAGAAGTGGTGGATGCAACGATATACCTTGCCGACAACCGGGAAGCCACCACCGAAGACTTACTCGGGTTTGTAAAGGGCCCAGATTTTCCAACCGGCGGCATTATTTTTAATGAAAAAGATATCCATCATGCCTATGCCACCGGCCGTGGCGGAGTAGTGGTGCGTGGAGTCTCGGACATAATTGAGAACAAGACCGGTCAGTTCCAGATTATCATCACCGCTATTCCTTATAGAGTGAACAAATCCGATTTGATTACTAAAATAGCCGACCTGGTGCGTGAGAAGAAGATTGAAGGTATCAAAGGCTTGCGCGATGAATCTGCCAAAGATATCCGCATTGCCATTGATCTCAAGAGCGGCAGTCAACCGCAGAAAATTTTAAATGCCCTCTACAAGCACACTCAACTCGAAGAAACTTTCCATTTCAATCTCGTGGCGTTGGTCGATGGTGTACCCCAGACTTTGTCACTCAAGAGTATCCTCGTCGAATTTCTCAAGCACCGAGAGACGGTAGTCAGACGCCGTGCGACATTTGAATTGGCGCGAGCGGAAGAGCGAGAACATATTCTTCTTGGTCTGACTGTAGCCCTCGATAATATAGATAAAGTTATTAAACTCATTCGCGCGTCTTCAAGTGTGGACGATGCCCGGGTCGGTTTGATGAAAGACTTTAAACTTTCCGAACTCCAGGCCAATGCCATTCTTGAAATGAGACTCCAAAAACTGGCCGGCCTGGAACGCCAGAAAGTTCTCGACGAGCTCAAAGAAGTACAGGCTTTTATCAAAGAGATGAAAGAATTACTGGCCTCGGCGGTTAAAATTTTAAAAGTAGTCAAGACCGAACTCGAAGATATCAAGGAGAAGTTCGGTGACGAACGCCGTACCAAAGTAATCAAGGGGGGAGTTAAAATTCTCTCTATTGAAGATCTCGTTCCCGAGGAGGAGAACACGTTGGTCCTAACCTCCGGCGGATACATCAAGCGCACCAATCCGGACGAATACAGGCGTCAGAAACGCGGCGGTGTCGGAGTGGTAGACCTTGATACCAAAGAAGAAGATTTTGTCACCACTTTCTTGACTGCCAGTACGCATGCCGATCTCTTGTTCTTTACCGACAAAGGTAAGGTCTATCAAATTAAGATGTATGATATTCCGGAGGGCAAGCGCGCCACGCGCGGTAAGTCCGTCATGAATTTCATCTCACTCTCTGACGACGAGAAGGTAACTTCCATCTTGGCCATGCCAAAAGATAAAAAGAATATCGGAGGCTCGTTGTTTATGGTTACGGAAAAGGGTACTGCCAAGAAAGTGTCCGCCAAAAGTTTCCAGGACGTGCGCTCTTCCGGCATCATCTCCATCAAACTCTCCCCCGGAGACAGATTGATATCGGCCGAACTGGTCGAGAAGGGTGATGATATTTCGATTGTGACGAAGAAAGGCCAATCCATACGATTCAAAGAGTCGGCTGTTCGCGAAATGGGTCGTGGCGCGGGGGGAGTAAGGGGGATTAAAATGGATAAAGGAGATACGGTTGTAGGCGCGCACCACATTAAACCGGATTGGAAATCAGGTCATCTTTTGGTTATTGCCGCTAATGGTTATGGCAAGCGCACGAAGCTCTCTGAATATAAAGTTCAAGGCAGAGGCGGTTCCGGAGTGCTCACTTCGAAAGTGACGCCGAAGACCGGTCAGGTTATTGCCTCGCAAGTGGTTACTGACCAAGAAGATGAGGTTATCGCTATTTCGAAAAAGAGTCAGGTAGTACGAGTCGAGCTTAAAGAAATTCCATTACTCGGTCGCCAGACTCAAGGAGTGCGTATCATGAAGCTTCATCCAGGCGACTCCATCGCCTCTCTCATTTGTTTGTAGTCTGCTATAATTAATTCATGTCCAAGTTTCAGATTATCCTACTCGCGGCTTTTGCGGTCTTCATACTTGTCGGTGTGGCCACCTTTTCTCTTTACCGTGGTTCTAGTAGCGAGAATGTTGCCCTGACCGTTTGGGGAGATATTGCTGCCCAAGATTTTAGTCTCTTGCTCAACACTTCTGTTATCAGTCAGGACAGGATGTTTACTGTGAGCTATGTGGAAAAGTCAGCCGAGACAATCGAGGCGGAATTTACCGAGGCACTTGCGCGGGAAACGGGTCCCGACCTTATCATTCTTACTCAAGATAAACTTTGGAAAAATAAACCCAAACTTTCAGTCATTTCTTACGAGAGTATCAGTGAACGAGACTTTAAGGCCACCTTTGTTGAGGAAGGAGAACTCTTTCTTGATAAGGCAGGCATCTACGCTCTACCACTCTCTATCGATCCCTTGGTGCTCTATTACAATAGAGACTTACTTTCGGCGGCGGGACAAGCCAGACCGATTGAGTATTGGGACGAGATATATACGAATGTCACGAACCTTTCGAAGAGGGATGCCGCCGGCAACCTGGTTTTGTCAATCATGGCTCTGGGCGAGGCCAGGAATATTCCTCACGCCAAGGACATTCTTTCCCTTCTTTTGCTTCAAGCCGGTACGCCTGTAACCGGTTTTGTCGGTTCGGAATTACGCTCACAAATTTCCGATAACTTCGGTACCCCGGTCTCTCCGGGTGAAGCGGCTCTCGATTTCTACACCCAATTCTCCAACCCGACGAGAGCTTACTATAGTTGGAACCGCTCCCTAATCGATGCCCAAACCCACTTCACCAGTGGCGACTCGGCTTATTACCTGGGCTTCGCTTCGGAGTTTCGCGTTCTCGGCAATAAGAACCCTGTTCTCAACTTCAGCGTCTCGCTTGTGCCCCAGTCCAGAATCTCCGGTAAAGCCATTACTTTTGGACGCCTGCGAGCGGTGGCCATATCTCGCGGTACTCGGAATCCGAGCGCCGCGCTCGCTCTGGCGACTAAGTTAGTCTCAAGAGACGTGGCGCGAACTTTATCCGAGATTCTCGCTTTGCCACCGGCGCGGCGCGACTTATTGTCTCTAAGACCGACCGATGCGGTCTTTCCTGTTTTTTACGATGCGGCTCTGCAGTCCAAGGGCTGGCTTGACCCGGATACGGTGGCAACCAGGGCAATCTTCCGCGAAGCGATAGAATCCGTGACCAGCGGTCGCGCTCGTACTGTTGAGGCGATAGGCGTAATGAATAGGGAAGTCCAGGC
>JBBDZK010000015.1:0-1180 GCA_040900205.1 Parcubacteria group bacterium | reverse complement strand
CTTATCGGTTACCTGTGGATACTCGGAGCTTGGCTTCTGGTTTACACTATAACCAGCGTCTTGCTTAATCCTGGATATTCTCTGCTCGGTCCACCGAGATAAAATTATGAAAAAATTATCCGCCGTTCTGGTATCGCTCTCGATATTTTTCGTCACGGGGGCGGTTTTAGTTTATGCCCAGGAAAATATTATCACTAATCCTTCACCTACAACCGTTACCACTAACCCATCTGGCAATATCATCAAACTAGAAAATCCATTCAGGGGCGGCGATTCTCTCTTCGCCCTTCTTAGAATGATTATCGACAATATCATTCTTCCTATCGGCGGCGTACTCGCGGTACTTGCCTTCATCTACTCCGGCTTTCTTTACGTCACGGCACAAGGCAATGAGACGAAGCTCGCCACTGCCCACAGGGCGCTCCTCTACACGGCCATAGGCACGGCGGTACTGCTCGGTTCTTGGGTCATTGCGAAAGTCATAGAAAACACCATTAACCAACTAAGATGAGAACCCCGACAAATTTCAAGGAACTAGTGGGTGTCTTTGTTGACCTGATACAAACAACTTTGCCCGTAATAGTCGGTCTGGCCCTCTTGGTCTTCATTTGGGGTTTGGTCAAATTTATTTTCCGTATCGGCGGGGACGAGAAGGCAGTCGAAGAGGGCAAGAAACTGATGATTTGGGGACTCATTGCTCTTTTCATCATGGTATCGTTTATGGCAATACTCGCCTTTGTTTATGGGGACATTGGTTTCAGTAGACCGTTTGGCTTACCGCTTCTGCCTCGATATAGATAATAATTAATTTAAGATGAAAAAATATATAAACTTGTTTCCAATCATCATCCTCTTTTTGCCAGCCGTAGCCTCCGCTCAACTGACCGGCGTTAAAGGGCTAATCCAAGCAGTAGGTGGTCTTATCAATCCTCTCATTGCCATATTAATCGGCTCGGCTCTTCTGGTGTTCTTTTGGGGTCTCGTTAGATTTATCTTCCGTGTCGGTGGAGACGAGAAAGCGGTGGAAGAAGGAAAGAAAATAATGATCTGGGGTCTCATTGCCCTTTTTGTTATGGTCTCGGTCTGGGGGATAATCGGCTTCATGCAACGAGCTCTACTTCTTCCAGGCAATAATACGCCCGTCCCAGGATCATCAGGCTTACTTAATACGTAGGGGATA
>JBBDZK010000014.1:0-5157 GCA_040900205.1 Parcubacteria group bacterium | reverse complement strand
GGCAACGTCGGCATCGGGACGACGGGGCCTGGAGGCAAGCTTCATGTTGTCGCTACTGGTGACGGTATTATTTCAGATGTAACCACAACTAATTACGCATTTAAAATGAAAGTGTCAGGTGTAGATAAGTGGGGTTTCTACACTACTGCTGCTGATTCATTCGCTCTTCGCGAGCCCGGAGTGGCGGATTATATCACTGTCCTTAAGACTTCCGGCAACGTCGGCATCGGCGAAGTGGCACCAGGGTCAAAGTTATCAGTGTCTGGAGGTGGAAGTTTTGGAGCTGGGTATGACACCACAGCCGCTCCAACCAACGGATTAATAATCGAAGGCAACGTCGGCATCGGGACGACGAATCCCGGTTCAAATAAATTACAAGTCGAAGGGCAGTGCGTTACCGGCGACACCCTCCTGCCGATTCGCCGCCGAAAGAAGAGAAAAGGTTCCGATGCCGACGTTGATGATAATGAAGGTAATGATGACGGTTATGACTACCTCATCGTGCCGATTAAAGACATCCTACCGGGCGATGAGGTGCTTTCTCTCAACAAATACACCGGTTTGGTGGAATACCGCCCTATCAAAGCTCTGATGGACATGGGAGTGAAGAAGGTCTACAAGCTCACCACCAAGTCCGGCAGGGTTATCCGCACTACCTCCACGCACCCTTATTTGGTGAAAATGTCCGATGAGATTAAAGGGGAAAACAGAGTGAAAAAAGCGGTAAAATTTATCAAGAAATATATCACGAATGACAAACAAGAACCTGAAATCTCCGAAAGTCGTGAGATTTCAGGCCTGCAGACTCGTGATACGGAAATTGTAGAAGACAATATAGAAAACATTGGCACTTCAAAGATTGCCGACATTTGCCCTTATTGCCTTTCGAAGGATTTCGTCAAACGAGGCACGAGGAAGAACAAGCACCAAGTCGTCCAACTCTATGTCTGTCGCAAAGCAGAGTGCGGTCGGACCTTCACCGCCCAGGATGTCAAGGGCAAGCACT
Organism: Parcubacteria group bacterium; assembly: GCA_040900205.1. Lineage (GTDB taxonomy): Bacteria > Patescibacteriota > Minisyncoccia > Phycocordibacterales > Zambryskibacteraceae > UBA5004. The sequence goes on along the minus strand of JBBDZK010000014.1, from coordinate 4,151 downwards.
TCCCGCTTAATGTCTTAATTGAGTCTATGAGTTATTATAATCTTGGGTTTAATTTGGAGCAGACTTGTAGAATAATAAAACAAAAATTTGGAGTATCTCCAGAACCAGCAACACTTTCGGATTGGATAAATGAATATAAGCCACTCTGTCGATATGAGAGACTTCGCCCTTATGCTATAAAAATGTTTGACCCAAAAAATGTTGTAGAAGTCACGACCATGGCACACCGCCAGCTCTACCGCTTCCGCTACCACCGAGCCAAGATCGTCTTGATGCTGGAGGAGTTCAAGAACCGCAATCTGTACCCGCTGAAGGAGTACCTTGATGCCGTCTCCACCGAGACTCCGCATCAATATTTCCAGGACGGTGAGAGGATGTCCGAGATCCGCTCCAAGTTCGATAAGGCCGGCATGATAGTGCGAGGCAAGAAGAACTTCGCCAACAAACTGGCCCAATTCGTCCTCCAGAGTGTGGCCGAGAACAAGCAGAGGCACGAGGAACTGCAGAGATTTATGATAGCCAACGACTCCTGCACGGTGGCTACTGAGGTGCCGGTGTATATCCGAAAAGAGGACATAGAGCATATGGAAAATGTACTTAAGTTCAAAATCAGCGACGACGGCCTGATAGAGATGAAGGGGCAAAAAGAGAAGCAGAAAATGCCGAGACTTCTGACTGGGCACATAGACATTGTCCAAGTCAGAAATGGTTCAATTCATCTTCTTGATTACAAGCCGAAGGCGGAGAAGGAGAAGCCGATAGAGCAACTGACTTGGTACGCCATGGCCCTCTCCCGCCTGACCGGCCTGCGGCTGTACAACTTCGTGTGCGGCTGGTTCGATGAGAAGGAGTACTTCCAGTTCTATCCCCTGCATGTGGTGAAGAAGCTACAAGACAGAAAGCGTCGGAAGTTCGTCCGCTTCAAGGATGGGACGAAGGTCGAGGTGCCGCGTTCCACTGCTGAGATTGTCATTTCTAGAAGCAATCCCAAATAACATTAACCAAAATGACTTACTACAAAAAATCATTCACGCCCAGGAAACCAGTCCGCTCTTTCCGCGATCTTGAAGTGTACCAGAAGACTCTCGAATGCGCGGTGCTGGTCGGGAAGAATCTGAAGCCGGCGTTGTCCAGGCTGAAGTACCCATTCCTCGAAGATGCCATCAAGACAAGCCTCTTTGTGCCGCTTTACATCGGCGAGGCTCACTCCTCACGCTTCGCCGATGGCGGCGGATTAGAGCATCTAGAGAAGGCGATGGTCGGATGCAACCGGATGATCATCTACCTTGAGTACATCAAGGGGCTTTACGGCTCCAAGGCAGATATTGATCTGGTCGATGACATTATCGAGAGGTATGCCGGGGTGAGGACAAAATGTTTCCACTTGGAACTATCATGGAAGAAATTCCGTGCCAATAACTTCAAATCATAATATGCTGGGATTATTTAAGAAAAACAAAATAGACGGCGAGTGGAGGAGAGTCTCCGAGCTTTCTCCTGGAATGCTAATTGCCGTGCCCAAGAGAGATGTTTTGGAGCGTCACTCTGCCGGTATTGCCCGATCTTCTGACAGCTTGGCCCATGATGACGATGACGTCTATTGGGACGAGATTGAAAGCATTAAATACGAGGGCGAAGAGCAAGTCTGGGACATAGAAGTGGAAGGCACGCATAACTTCATCGGCGACAACATCTTTGCTCACAATACTTACATTAATGGCACTCTTACCTCCGGCCTCATCAACGACCAAACGATTTCCAGCGCCGCATCCTTCACAGGAACACTTGCGGCTGCCACATCTCTTACCTCACCAATTATCAATGCAACTACTGGTATTAATACTGGTGCCGGAGCGGGCACGCTTCGTCTTAATTCTTCCGGCGCGCTTTCAAATATAACTACTCTTGACATGAGTGGGGCAATTACCACCACCAGCGCTGGTGATGCTATAGTTCTTACGCCGAATAACGCAAATATCAATTTTTTGAATTTAGTTGGTGGCTCTGGGGTGGTTAATCAAATTAAAACATCCAACGGCCATCTTGCTTTGATGCCTGGCTCCAACGTCGGCATCGGGACGACGAATCCTGGCTCAAAACTTGAGGTGTCGGGCACCCTTAGCGCCAGTGGATTAGTAACATTTGGAACCACTAGTCAGACCGGAACCACTTTGACACTTCTACATGGCACATTAGCATCAGGTGCGGTAGCTAATACCATACGAGTGAGTGACACTTCCGCTTCTGACGAGTACTTCTTACAAATGATGTCTGACGGAACGAATGACAACGAATTTCTCTTTCGCACTGATGGGCGTGCCTTAGCTGATGATACCTGGCAGGGTGGGGGCGCCGACTTGGCGGAATATATGCCAGCAGGGGAGAATCATGGATTGACCCCCGGTGATTTGTTAGCAATTGATGGTTCATCCCCTAACAAGTTAGTCAAAAAATATACGGGCGCTCTGGGTGAAACTGTAGTCGGTGTAGTTTCGACAGCACCAGGTTTGATTGCTGGTGGGGGTAATATTCCCGACAATCTTGAGGATTTAAAGACAATGTATGACGACGATGTGCTTCTAGCCCTCGCCGGGCGCGTGCCGGTCAAAGTGACGGATGAAAACGGAGTGGTTGCGGTGGGAGATAAATTGACTGCCTCCAAAACCGTACCAGGATATGCAATGAAATTAACTAAGCCTGGTAAAATTATCGGATATGTCCTTGAAGCACCAGTCGACGATAAGGCTTTAATGTACATCAATTATTCATATTATGTCGGGGAACTAGATGACAATGGTGCCTTAGTTGTAGATGCTGACATTGCTGCCACCGGCTTCATCAACACCTCTACTAGGGATGCTAAGAAAGATATTGCTCGTCTTACAGCAGAGGAGGAAGAAACTATCTTGAACAAAATATCTGGCCTGTTTGTTTCCAAATATCATTACAATTCCGAAGCAACCGAGGACCCACTACGAATGGGCCTGATCGCCGAAGAAGCTCCGGCAGAAATTTTGTCTGCAGATGGGAAGGGGATAGACATATATAAGTATGTAGCATTTCTGACTTCGGGAATGAAGGCGCTTATCGCCAAAGTGGACGCTTTTTACACAGAATTTACTGAACTCAAAGACACAGTACTTGCTTTTGCGAATCGCCTAATCTCTGATGAGATAGTAGTGAACAACCGGTTCTGTTTTGAGGAATTGTGCATAAACAAAGAAGAATTCAGAACAATTTTACAGAATAATGGTATAGTGGCCGCTTCGGCTAGTGCGGGGAGTCCTTCCAGCGAATTGACAACTGATGAATCTACAACGGAAGAAACAAGCGCTTCAACTACGGATACTACGACATCGGAGACTACTATAGTTACCGACACCGAAGAAACCACGAGCGATGATCCAGTCGTAATCGAAGAGGCTCCAATAGTGGAAGAAACCGTGGAAGAGCCTATAGTAGAGGAGACCGTAGTGGAAGAAACTGTGGAAGAGCCTCAGCCGGAGGCTGATCAGCCTTTGGCTGAAGAACCTACTCCTGAACCTGAAACAACGACCGAAATTTAATAATTAACTCCACTTGGACATCCGATGTCCAAGTGACTAAAATCCAGCTTCCAACTCCTTCATCATTTTTTTTCTTAATAAAATATCCTTCCAGGATGCTTGAGCAAATTCATTATATTCTTTTATGTTACTAAACTGATCTAATATGATTTTTGAGTCACAAAGTCCTTTTCCACTATTTTCTCCCACAAATTCTGACATACTTGATTTACTTAACTTGGACATCCGATGTCCAAGTTTATTATTGTTATTGAAATTGATGTAAACACTCAAATGTAGTAGATATTTGTTTGAATTAATATGCCTCGATTTAAACTTCCCTTGAAATAAAACGCCACTGCGTTTATGTCTGGTATTGAAATACTTTGTATATCCATTGCCTAATCTTTGCATAAATTTTTCTATTCCTTTTTCCTGTAGCGGAGTCATTAAAAAGTGAAAATGGTTGGTATTGATACAATATGCTACAAATTTTACAAGTGGTTTGGTTTTCTTTAACCTAGGCGACTTCTTTTCGAAAGAAAATTCATAAATGCTGCCAATAGGATCAGTTCGATTAAAATCAAATAAACTTTCCCAAAAACG
>JBBDZK010000013.1:1656-5294 GCA_040900205.1 Parcubacteria group bacterium | reverse complement strand
TTTTAATCGCTTGCTGAAGGGCTTCCGGCAGTTTCTTGAGCTGATTTTCTATCAACTTGCCTCTGTCTTCGCCGACACTGGCTTTCAAAGTCTGGCGAACACTCTCCGTGCCATTTTCATATTCTTCACTCTTCTTCAAAATCGGGTTAAAAACTTTGTCAACAACGGATTGCGCCAACGTATCCGCGACATCTTCGGATACCTCGACATTTTGAGTGACGTTAGAAACGTAGTCATCGGGGTTCTCAAATCCGTAGATTATAAACATCGTTTCTTGTTCAAGCGAAGCCATTTGTTCCGCATCCAACCCATTTTCTTTGCCTATATCTCGTACGACGGTTTTCCACGGCACGGCATTAATTGCCTGCACAAGATTTTGCGGTAATATTTTCAGCTGTTCCGCTATAAGTTTGTCCGTTTCATTCATGGTGTTGGTGGTGTGCCTTCGGCCGACGGTGTTATCGGCGTGGTGCCGCCTCCTTCAGCAACTTCGTCTTCCTTAACTATCTCTTTGGCTAAGTCGGCGAACGTCTCTTTTTTGTTTTTACCCTTTCTTATTTGTGCCGCCGCTGCTGTGTTATAACCACGCGCTTTGGCCCACCAAGATTGCTCCATCACTTGCGCATATGATTCTTTACGTTCCTGCGTCACACCCTTTATGCCTTCTTTGTACCTATCTTTTATTTCCGTAGTTCTGATTTCCGCCGCGTTTGTCGCTGCCTCTAATACTGTTTTTATAGTAGCAAGCTCTTTCTCTCTCTGGGCTTTTAGTTCTGGAAGTGTGGTTTCGGCAATCTGTTTCTGTTTATCTTTCAAGTCACGTTCCACCCGTTCTTTTTCCTTGATAATAGAATCGCCTGCCAATACTGCCCTCATTCTTTCCGGAGCTTCTTTCTTGCTCACACCCTTGAGTTGATCCAATCTTAACTGGGCGGTTCCTCTCTCTTCATCTGTTCTTGCTCTTTTTACCGCTTGTTCTGCCTGGTCAATGACCTCAACTGACGGGCCATAAGATTTAGCTCTTTTCTCCGCTGCTTCCATTTGTTTCTTCTTAAATTCCGCAAACCCGCCTTTCTGCGCTTGTCCAGCTTGTAAAGTACCGCCTAACCCAGTACCACGAACATCAAAACTTGCTCCGGCAGTTTTTCGGCCAGTGGCTAGAGCTAATCGAGCCGCTATGCCTCCCACACCCCCCTTCGCCGCTCGTTTTTTTAACTCCTCGCTATCTCCTAAGAGAGCCCCTGCGCGCCCTACAGTACCTCTACCGAATCTCCCTGCCATACCAAGGGTTGCTCCTCCCGCCGCGCCCATAGCCCACTTGGTGAGACCGGTGGCGCCCGGACCGGCCTTATCCGCCCATTTTTTGGCAATGATTAGTGAGGCGATAAGAAGCGCAATCATGATTATAAAGTTCACCAAGAGCGCTACCGATTCCACCGGTGGGCTTGTTACCGTGCTCCCGTCCGCGCTGAGACCACCAAAAGCTGTTGCCAGATCTCCGTCCGTATTTTTGAATAAACCGCGAGAGACAACTATCACTATCCACGTCAACATGAAATAGATGGGCGCGAAGAAGGCCTGCCCAATCAGAGCATCTTTCCATTGGTCTCCATATTTTTTTAATTGGGGTAAGACAAAAGCCATGAACGCTATAGGAGAAAGTATCAGGACAAATATGAGTACTACGAAACGAATGATAAACATAATGGCTACGGCGAAGAAGACAAAAGCCGCGATTAGAGAAACAATAGTTCCCATCACCCCTATAATAATCATGGTTTTCCCCTTATAAAGGAGTTCAAGGCCTTTGATGTCCCAAAGTGATGTAAGCTTCAACGGCTCCATCAATCTGTTGGATAGCCCGATATTTGCGTTACTCGAAAGTGCCCCAGGCGCTATGGCGTCGTAGAAAGTAATGGCCAAGACATTGGAGGCATCAATGACTAACTTGGTAAAGAAGAGACTAAAGTTTATAAGAATGGCGACCACGACTATATTGACGATAAGTTTCTTGGTGTCGCTACCTATGCCCAAGATGGTCTGAATGGCCGCGTATAAGAGGACGAAGATGAAGCCCATGTTAGCCACGTCGCGGATAACCCTCCAGGCATCATTGATCGCTCCCGCTTCCGAGATATTTTTTGCCATATCGACGACGGTGAATTGAATGACGAAGTTTAGAATAACTCCGCCTAGATAAGTGAGAAGACTGGCCAACTGGAGGAGAAGAATGGCTATCCAGCCGAAAGGCGCCAGTAGAACGTCAGAGCCAACGCCAAGAATCTTGCCAATAATGCCTGCCCCAGAATCCGCAGCTTGCGCTTGTGCTATTTGAGGAAAAACAAAACCACTTATCGCGAAGATAATTATCCAAGTGAGAATGAAACCGGAAACATGTGGTAAATGTTTTTTCATTGGTTGTTTTCGTTGTCGGATATCTCGGCGAACGCGGCCTCTACATTTATAGTAGTGGTCATGCTGGCTGTACAGCTTTCGATGCGGTTTTGAATAACCGAGCAAGCGCCGGACCAGCCGGTAAAGATTGAATCGGCAGATGGAGTGGCGGTAAGAGTTACTGACGTGCCGTAGGAGTAATCAACCGAACATGAAGAACCGCAATTGATGCCCGCGGGAGCTGAAGTGACGGTGCCAGTACCTGTACCGGATTTGAAAATATTCAAAGTATTTCTTAAATCGAATGTGGCGGTTATGTTTTTATCCGCGGTCATGCCAACCACACAAGTGCCTGTGCCGAAACACGCTCCGGGCCAACCGGTAAAGATTGAATCGGCAGATGGGGTGGCGGTGAGGGTCACTGATGTGCCGCGATCGTAGAGGGCAAAGCAGGTAGTGCCGCAGTTGATATCCCCCAGACTCGAGGTTATGGTGCCTGAACCGTTACCGGATTTGGAAATACCTAAAGCTAAAAGAGGGGGTGGGGGGCCAGAGTTTTCGCTAAAGAGTCCTTGGGCGCCAAACACAACCTGCTTCAAGAGCTGTCCGAATAAGGCACTGACTAACTCGTCTAATTCGTCTGCCAGCTCGAGCTGTCTCACCCCGCTTCCTAACACGCCCTCAAGCTGGCTCTCGATGACTACGCCCGGAGTCTTGGTTGGCCCACGTTCACGACATTCACCGGTTTCTGAATCCTCGGCTACACATTCAGACCAACTCAAGAATCCGCTGTTCCAACTAAGCTGTTCTCTCTGGATACCTAAAGCATTGGCGACGCGGGAATCAAGTTCGATTTTAGCTTCAAGGTAGGCTCCGTAGGGATTGTTGGCATCATTTTGGGTCATGGAGAACCACCCGTCCCATCCTCCTTGGCTGAAATCATCGTAGAAAGCCTCAATATTTCCGACGACCTTGGTCAAGCTGCATTGAAATTGCCGCCTTTGAGTATGGTATCTCTGCAGAGCCAGTCTGATTTGTACCTGGAATGGTGAACATAAGAACGCCAGGTCCGAACCAGCGATAAATTCTCCCGCAATGTTGTCTGCAATATTAGTGAAAAATTGTCGCGGGTTGGTCGCATAAGCCGGATTGCCCTCAAAGCCGCTGTTAATCCAATCAGTAGTGGCATTCAAGATTTCTTCCAAGGCTACTTTAGCTATAGTTATAGCTACCAAATCCCAAGT
>JBBDZK010000013.1:0-1556 GCA_040900205.1 Parcubacteria group bacterium | reverse complement strand
AACAGTTCGGACTCTTTGTCGGTATGTTGAGCATAAATGCTTAGCGCCGCATATGCCCGTATAGGATCTTTGGCGGTATTGCCGAGCGATGTCATGACCTCGGCACTTTCCAGATGATTATTAATGAGGTTTATGTGATTGGAGGCAAGTGAGGTCGGCACTCCCATAAGGGTGAGTTCATTGGCGGAGGCTTGATACAACTTCCCAACCGCGCCCATAAAGGTCGAGAAAGCCGGGCTATTAATATCCGTAATATCACCCTCGCTACTTTGAGCTTCCGTGGTTACGAGATTTTTATACCTGTTGCGGATATTTGTCATCGCGTTGCCATAAGTAGCCAGATTCTCTTTCGAATCTGGCAAGACAATGACTTGATTAGGGTTCACTTTAGGTATCACGACGTCAAAATTCTTGATACTTTCGGCATATTTGTTGGCGAGAATGTTGATATTACTCGATGTGACATCACCCTGTGACTTAAGACCGATATAGTCCGAAAAAAGTTGTCTGCCGATTAAATCCGTCTGGGAAAGTGGAGTTGTGGACGAGGTGGGCAGAGCAGTCTCGGTACTAAAAAAGTCTGCCAATACGGCATCTTCGGATGAAAATGGTTCAATGTGTGAAACAGCGATTATTTGGGCTGGCGTAGAACTGGTTGGGAGGTATCTAAACAACAGGGCTCCGCCGATAAGAGCGACAGAAATAGAAAGCGCGCTGATGAACGGGATTCGCGACATCGCCTTTATTATATCAGAAATTATTTGCGTTATCGGTGTATAATCGAGTGTATGAGATTGCTTCCTGTCCCGGTTCTAGTCTTAATGATATTTGTTTTTGGTATGGTAGCTAGTCCAGCGAGGGCTCTGACAATCAATACCAACCTGACGATAGGAAGTAGAGGCGCCGATGTTACCGCCCTCCAGCAGTTTCTTGTAAGAGAAGGTTATCTTGTGATGCCCATTGGGGTTGATTACGGTTACTTCGGCCCTTTGACTAAGTCAGCCGTATCCCTATGGCAAGCTAGTAGCGGTATTTCTCCGGCGGTTGGCTTCTTTGGGCCCATCTCGCGTGCCGCTTTTACTACCCAGACGGCTCCAGTAGCAACAGTGACTGCTCCCGCTTCTGTTACTGCTACCCCTATCGCTTTTACACTCGTTGAGTCAGATACCCCTTATGCCCTTGGTATGATGGCCAATCGCTTGATGCTCTTCCGCGCCCTGCCTTATGAAGTCAGACCGGGTGAGTCCATTACTCTTGATGGTTCCGGTTTTAGCAAGACTCTCAACAGGGTCTATTTTAACGGGGGTAACCTCGTTACCGCTACTTCCGGTAACGGCTCTACTCTTGAAGTGACCGTGCCTGGGAGTCTCTCCGAGGGTGAATACGAGCTTTCTGTCACTAATGTCTTGGGTTCTTCCGATCCAAACATTAAAGTTACGGTTAAGGTTACAAACAATCCCCACCCGGGACCAATTATCGAAAGCGCCACAAAAGTTGGCGACATGGTGACTGTTACTGGAAGCGGTTTTACTTCCTCGAATAATCTTTATACCACC
>JBBDZK010000012.1:30821-34649 GCA_040900205.1 Parcubacteria group bacterium | reverse complement strand
CGCATAGATGGGATTTTACGCGACGCCATGGTTTTGCCGAAGAATACCGCCTCCGGCATTACTGCCCGCATTAAAGTGCTTGCCAGTCTCAAACTTGACGAGAAACGGATTCCTCAAGACGGTCGTTTTAAAATTGATGCCGGAGGCGAGAAAGTCTCTTTCAGAGTCTCTACTCTGCCCGTCTATTATGGTGAGAAGACGGTCATGCGACTTTTGCGGGAGTCTGTTTCCGGATTTACTTTGGAAGGTCTCGGGTTTCATGGCCGCGGTCTTGATGATTTGCACAAAGCGTTGAAGGTGACTACCGGCATGATTCTGGCGACCGGCCCGACCGGTTCTGGCAAAACTACGACTCTCTACACCATGCTCGATATCATCAATACCCCGAGTGTCAATATTTCGACCATCGAAGATCCGGTCGAGTACCAGATGGCGCGCATCAACCAAACACAGGTGCGCCCGGAAATCGGCCTGACCTTTGCCAATGGTTTGCGTACCCTGGTGCGCCAAGACCCGGACATCATCATGGTGGGGGAGATTCGCGACAACGAAACAGCGGCGCTGGCCATTAATGCCGCCCTAACCGGTCACTTGGTGCTCTCGACTCTCCACACCAATTCTGCCGCCGGCGCTATTCCGAGACTCTTGGATATGAAGGTAGAGCCATTTCTCATGGTTTCTACTCTCGATATTGTTATTGCCCAGCGCCTGGTCAGGAAACTCTTGGCCTCGAAGAGTAAATATTTCCTAAATAAGGAAGAACTTACTTCGCTCGGTAATGTCGTTTCGCTTGAGAGAATGCTCGCTCTGCTCAAGCAGGAGAAAATCATTGGCGCGAAGGATAGTTGGGACAAGATTCCTTTCTGGAAATCGAATCTAGGGAAAGATTCCGCAGACGAGTATTCAGATCGTATAGGCATACACGAAGTGCTCAAAGTGACCCCGACCGTCAAAGGTCTGATTATGAAAGGTGCGACGGCGGGGGAGATAGAAGACCAGGCGAAATCGGAGGGCATGATGACTATGCTTGAAGACGGGATTTTCAAGGCAGTGCAGGGTATTACCACCATAGAAGAGGTCTTGCGAGTCGTTTCCGAATAATATGGCTCTCTACAAATATCAAGCCAAGGATAAGGAGGGGAAAATCTATGAACGCACTCTAGAGGTTAAAAATCGTCTCGATTTATACGGCGTTATTCGCGAGGAGGGAGGTAGCGTGGTTTCTATCCGGGAAGTCAAGAATCTCGCGGCATTAAATTTTCTCGGTAATATATTTAGCGGCATCAAAACACATCAGAAAATTATTTTCGCCAAAAATCTTGGTCTGATGATGAAAGCCGGCTTGTCGGTGACCCGCGCCCTCTCGGTTATGAGTAGGCAATCAAAGAGCAGGCCGTTCAAAAAATTACTCTCCGATCTTGAGACTGATGTTAGTCATGGCAAGACACTTTCAGAATCATTGGGCAAACGACCGGAAGTGTTCTCCACCCTTTTTGTGTCGATGGTTAAGGCCGGCGAAGAAGCCGGTTCTGTCTCCGACTCGCTCGGCATTGTCGCCAGTCAGATGGAGAAGTCTTATCTATTGGTCAAGAAGGTGCGCGGGGCGCTTATTTATCCGGCCGTTGTCATTTCGGTCATGATTGTGTTGGCCATTCTCCTCCTCATCTTTATGGTGCCGACCTTGACCGCCACTTTCGAAGGGCTGGGGGTACAACTGCCACTCTCGACTCGTGTCATTATTTATTTAAGTAACTTTCTCATCGGGCACACACTCGCGGCTTTGATTGGGGTAATTCTCCTTGTAGTTTCTTCCGTTTTCTTTTTGCGAACGAGATTTGGTCGCAATCTTGTAGATGCCGCCTCCATTCGTCTGCCCGTTATCGGTGAGATGGTTAAGGAATTCGAGTCCGCTCGCAGTGCCCGCACCCTTTCTTCGCTTCTCGCGAGTGGGGTGGAGATTGTCGTGGCGCTTGATGTCACTATAAGTGTCTTACAGAATCATCTCTACAAAGAGGCTCTGACGCGCGTTCGAATTGCTATAGAGAAAGGAGAGCCAATGTCGGCTATCTTTATCGAGCATGAGTACCTCTTCCCTCTATTCGTCGGCGAGATGGTTCTTGTCGGTGAAGAGACAGGCAAAATTTCGGAAATGCTCATGTCCGTGGCCAATTATTACGAAGAAGAAGTGGACCAGAAGACCAAAGACCTCTCTACCATAATCGAGCCGGTACTCATGATAATCATCGGCATCGGGGTAGGCATCTTTGCCATCTCTATGCTCGCTCCAACTTATTCGCTGGTTGATTATATATGACCATGGCTGGAAGAAGGGGCTTTACCATTGTCGAAATACTATTTGTCATCCTAATTCTCTCCGTTGTAACTACTATCGTTGTCATCTCATTCTCGAAACTTAACTCAACGCAGGCGCTTAGAGAAAGCACGGCTCTTGTCACGTCAATCCTGAACGAGGCGCGGTCATTGACGCTTTCTTCCAAGGGTGATTCTCAATACGGTGTTCATTTCGAAGATTCTCAAGTGGTTTTATTTAAAGGCGCCACTTATTCGCCGACGAATCCTCTAAATATCTCGACCAGAATTAATGCTCTGGTTGGCATCCGTAACGTTACTCTTGCCGGTGGGGGCGCGGATGTAGTCTTTAGACGTCTGACGGGCGAAACTACCGCATCGGGAACGGTCGAGTTATTTTTGCAAGCTACTCCGGAGACCGTGCGCGTTATTAACATACGCGCCACGGGTCTGGTAGAAGCAGATTCGTAGCATGACTACACAGCACAAAAATTTAAATGACGGTCTGACATTGGTGGAAGTAATGATAGCCACCTCCATAATTTTGGTTTTCCTTTTGGCGCTTTTCGGAATCCATAACATGTATCTGAAAACGGCTTTCTCGGGCGCGAAGGCGGTGAAGGCCGCCTATCTTGCCGAAGAGAGTCTGGAAGTGATGAGATTTATGCGTGATTCTTCCTGGGATGAGAATATCTTACCCCTCGCTCTCGAAACGAACTACGGCCTGGTCTTTAATGCCGGCGTCTGGCAAACCACCACCACAGATATTTGGATGGACAATCTTTTCGAAAGGACAGTGCTCCTCTCGGCGGTTTATCGGGATATCTCCGGAGACGTCGTCTCTTCAGGAGGAACACTTGATCCGGATACCAGAATGGTTACCGTTACCGTTTCTTGGGAGAATGGCACCGGCACTACCACAAAATCAATCTCGACTTACATCACTAATCTCTTTGACGACTGAAATGACTAAAATTCCCAGTAAACAAAAAGGATTTTCTCTGATAGAAATGCTTGTCTATATATCCATTTTGGTATTTATGCTCGCGGTCATAATGGATATCACCATCTCCATGGTTCGTTCAGAGCGGGTCATTAGAGCATCAAGAAATGTCGAAAATTCCGCCTCAATTGCCCTTGAACGCATCGTGAGAGAGATGCGCCAAGCGGATAGTATCAATACGACTTCAAGTATTTTTGGCTCGAATCCCGGGGTGTTGGTTCTTCAAGGTACCGATACGCTTGGCGACCCTCGGACTGTCGAATTTTATGTCTCTTCCGAGACGCTTCTCTTGAAAGAAAATGGCCTGGACCTGGGAACCTTGACCGAGGCAGATGCCAGAGTAACCGATTTGGTCTTCAATTACTTTTCGGGTTCAAACTCCGAAGGTGTTCGGATTGAAATGACTATAGAAAGCGGCGAGAGCCCGCATTACCGCTCGGAGCATTTTTATGCCTCGGCGATTTTAAGATAATTTATGAAGAGCGAAAGAAAAATCAATTTAGAGAGAGGGCAGG
>JBBDZK010000012.1:22342-30721 GCA_040900205.1 Parcubacteria group bacterium | reverse complement strand
GGGCAGGTAATGATGGTCGCGACCATGTTTTTTCTGGTTATCTCTCTTACTCTTATCTTTGGTCTCGCGGGTCCGGTCTTGAGACAATATGTCTTGGCCTCCAATCTGATTTTGTCGCGCCAAAGTTATTTTCTCGCGGAAGCCGGGATTGAGGATGTCGTCTATCGACTGAAAACCGGCAAGCCGGTCTCGACTACCGAAGTCCTAAGTTTATCGGGAAGTACGGTCACCGTAGTGATTACCGATACTCTTGAAGGTAAACAAATCGTGGCTACGGCCGAGGTTCAGAGTGCCGTGCGCAAGATTGAAATCAACCTGATACTAGGTACAGGGGCGGCCTTTCATTACGGCATTCAGACTGGGCAAGGTGGTTTTATTATGGGCAACTCAACGGTGAATGGTAATGTTTATTCAAACGGCACCATTACTGGTGCAAATGGCGCGAAAATCACCGATTCGGCTGTTTCGGCCGGCGCTTCCGGGTTAATCGAGAATGTTGATGTTGGCCAAATCGGAGTGGGGGACGCTTGGGCGCACACCGTAAACAATTCCGAAATTGCCGGAAGTCTATATTGCCAAGTTGGACAAAGTAACAATAAATCTTGCAACACGACAAGGGCTGATCCAGAACCGGGTGTTTTTCCGATTACTGATGCGCAAATAGAAGAATGGAAAGCAGATGCTCTTTTCGGGGGCACCATCGGTTCCTACAATCCAAGCGCAGATTCATCTTTGGGGCCCAAAAAAATAGATGGAGGCATGATTTTAGATGATAGCAATCTTGATCTCACGATTAACGGAGTTATCCACATCACTGGTGACATTGATTTAAGCAATAATCAGGGTTCGATACGTTGCGCACCTTCTTTTGATTCTAATTCCTGCATAATTATCGCCGACGGGTCCATTCATATAAGAAATAATATTACTTTCGCCGGGTCTGGTCAGGCCGGAAGTTTTCTTCTCCTTGTTTCTAACTTGGATTGTGACGGCTCAAGTACCAATAGTCCGACTTCCGGAAAACTATGCGGGCATCACAATGGTGCGATTGACCTGCATAATAACGGCACCGGTTCCTTGATCTACGCGCCTCATGGCAAATTACATCTGCATCAGGGCGTCAACATCACCGGAGCGACGGCTTACCAGATAGAGCTTGAAAACAATGCGGTGGTAAATTACGAGCAAGGACTGAACGATGCCACTTTCTCCAGTGGTCCTAGTGGTGGTTATGAAATTTTGAGTTGGAGAGAAATAGAGTAGTATGTGAGCTATGGCTAAACCGATTTTGATAGCAAATTGGAAGAATCATCCGGGCTCTCTTGCCGAAGCCACGTTTCTCTTGAAGCAATTATCGAGAAACTTCAAACTCTATAAAAAACTCTCTCTTTTTATCGCCCCGCCACTGCCTTACCTCGAACCGGTCTCACGGCGCTCCAGAAGCTTTGCCCGCCTGGCTTCTCAAGACCTGCCGTCTCGATCCAACGGGACTCATACGGGTCAGGTTACCTCGGATATCCTGAAAAGTTTTGGAGTCCGACTGGCTATCTTGGGCCACAGTGAGCGTCGCGCCGAGGGCGAGACCAGTGAACTGGTTGCCGAGAAAGTAAAAGTCGCTCTTCGCTCCGGTATCGTGCCTCTTGTCTGTGTCGGTGAGATATCTCGAGATCAGGACGGCGAACATTTCGAATTCTTGCGTGACGAGCTCAAGTCCTCGCTTGCCGGACTGAATAAGAAAACCGATGTTTCTAAATTGGCGCTGGCCTATGAACCGGTATGGGCCATAGGCAAGCGCGCAGAAGACGCCATGGCGCCCGCCGATCTCACGCAGTCCGTGCTATTCATCAAAAAGGTTCTTACCGATATGTTCGGCCGAGCGATGGCCGAACGTATTCCTATTCTATACGGCGGTTCTGTTGAATCAGTTAATGTTGGCGCGCTCTTCGGCGAGACAGGTATCAAGGGATTTCTCGTCGGACACGCCTCTCTTAACGCCAAAAGTTTCGAAGCTGTCGCCAGATCACTTATCTCAAAATGAATTTAAAATCAATTCTTGAAGCAGGGAATTTGAAGGGCAAGAGAGTGCTCGTGAGGGTTGATTGGAATGTGCCAATAGAAAACGGACGGGTGTTTGACGATTTTCGTATTAAAAAATCTTTACCAACACTCGAATATTTGAAAAAGGCCGGAGCGGAGGTGATTATTGCTACTCATTTGGAGCCGGAAGGCACCTCGGTCGAAATTCTCAAGGCGTACGTACCGGAAGGAATGAAACTTCTGGAAAACTTACGAGATAATCCAGGCGAAGAAAGCAATTCCAAAAAATTCGCCGCAAAGCTGGCCTCTAGAGCCGATATTTACATAAATGAAGCTTTCGCCGCCTCGCACCGAGAGCATGCTTCCGTGGTGAGGTTGCCTAAACTTCTGCCGGCCTTCATCGGCTTACAGTTTGCCCTTGAGATTAAAGAGCTTTCCCGGGCTTTCTATCCCAAGAAACCGTTCCTCTTTATTCTCGGGGGAGCTAAATTTGATACTAAACTGTCGCTTCTTAAAAAATTTATCCACATCGCCGACCATATTTTTGTGGGAGGTGCTTTGGCCAATAATTTCTTCAAAGAGCAAGGAGTTGATGTCGGCAACTCGCTCGTCAAAGAAGGAGATTTCGGGCTCAAAGCACTCTTGAAAACCGGTAAAATTATCCTACCGGAGGACACCATTGTTAAGGATGGCAAAATTATGGATGCCGGCCCGAGGACTATCGAGAATCTGAAACCCATCATTTCTGCCTCCAAGCTCGTACTATGGAACGGTCCCCTTGGCAGTTATGAGAATGGCTACAAAGTAGCCACGCTTGCTTTGGCCAAGATAATCTCTGAATTTTCGAGCGAGTCTATCATTGGAGGAGGGGATACCCTCGCGGCCATAAAGGAGTTGGATCTTTTCGATAAATTCTCTTTCGTTTCGACCGGCGGCGGAGCGATGCTCGACTTCTTGGCCACGGGTACTTTGCCCGGCATAGAGGCTTTCTCTAAGAAATAAACCCTCGGATTTTCTCGGCGTTCCCTTCAAAGTTCTTTTTATCTCCGGAAATGTTCGGATTAGGGTAGACCCAAATATGCGCATGTTCCACCTCATCGCCGATAATTTTTGAAAGTATGAAGTCCGTCCCGAAGGCTTTTTGTTGCGCTTTGGCAATCTTCCTTACCACTTCAAAATATGCTCCAACATTGGGAACATCCCAAACCCATCGGTAGTGCTTTTTTGTGACGATTTGAGCGTGTCCCGGAGATTGCGGATTGATATCGAGAAATGCCAAGAAATTTTCATCTTCATATACCTTGTAAGAAGGGATCTCTCTTTTGACGATTTTACAAAATATACATTCCATACTAATAGTTTTTATAGTCCACCAATCGACCCCGCTGGTCGAAGAGTTCTATGGTCTCATATTCTTGGGCCCACATTTCCCAACCCTTGCCGAGAAATATTCGCCATGTCCGACCGGAAAAGTCCGGGTCGTTAACGTGATTGGCGATACAGGAACCGTAATTGAAATGATTTTTGATAAATGCGACACAAGAGCTTGAAAGCGCCCTGGAGTCTACGCAATTGCGGCAAATGTTTCCTTCCGAATCTATGGTATCAAACTCCGGCATATGGCAAGACGACATGTTTTCTATAAATCTTCGGCACTCGGTGTCGAGAGCGCTCATACCCGGCTCGTTCTTCGGTCTGGGGCAGTTACGTTCAAGTTGCGGAGTGAACTCGTATTCCGGTAAATCTTCCAAGAAGCCTGAACAAATATTTTCTTTGAAACTGACGATTTTGTACGGTAACCGGGAACCAATAGAGCCAGTGGTAATAATGGCATTCTCGCCCGGTTTGAGTATTACATTCTGGAATTTATTAAAACCAGTGGGCGAGACGAACGGCGCCGCCCGATTTATGGTAGCGGTATCCGCCGGGAAATATTGCAGGTCGCCACCGAGATTGTAGGCGCGCTTGTCCTTACCATTTTTCAGTCGCCAGTTGGTAATATCCACAGACTCTCTCCCTCTATTGTCTATGGTGATGTACTCCTCGTATGGCTGATAAGCATAGGACGCATTGCCTACGCCTAAAGAAACATCTGCGCCGGAGTTTGTGTTTTCTGAAAAATTAGATGGATTGACCGCAGAGTCGGGAGTGTCATTGAGCGTAACCAGTATGATGACAATAAGGACAGCCAAAACCACTAAGCCTTCCGCAATACTGTTACCCGCCTGAAAATTCCTTTTCATGAAGCTATCTTACATAGGCATGTTAAAATAAGCCAATGCATTTCCCGGAATTATTCGAGACCCTGCTTAGACAGCGCGGTATCATGCCGGAAGAGAAAGAAGATTTTTTGAGTCCCGACTACGCCAAGCTCTTTGATCCTCTACTTCTGCCGGACATGGAGAAAGCTCGTAACCGGGTGATTAAAGCGATTAAGAATAATGAACATATCGTCGTCTTTTCCGATTACGACGCCGACGGCATACCCGGCGCGGTGGTACTCTCCGATTTTTTCAGACGCATAAAATATGAGAACATTTCTTTCTATATCCCCCACAGGCACAACGAAGGTTTCGGTCTTAATTCGGAAGCCATCAAGGAATGTGCCAAGCGTGACGCCAAACTCATCATCACTATTGATTGTGGCATCACCGATATAAAGGAGGTGGCCCTTGCCAATAAGTTAAGTATTGATGTCATCATCACCGACCATCACAAGCCAAAAGAGACTTTACCGGAGGCCCTGGCGGTCGTTAATCCTAACAGGAAGGATTCCGATTACCCGTTCAAAGGGCTCTGTGGTTCGGCGGTAGTGTTTAAGCTGGTACAAGGCATTCTCGCCAAAGAGTCTTTCGGCGTAAAGCCCGGCATGGAAAAATGGTCCCTGGACATGGTCGCCATCGCTACGCTCTCGGATATGGTGCCGCTGACGGGCGAAAATAGGATTCTGGCGCATTTTGGGCTTGACGTCTTGCGCAAATCTCCGCGGCCGGGTCTCGCGGCGCTTTTCAAGAGATTCAATCTGGAACAGAAAAATATATCCGAGGACGACGTCGTCTTTATGATTACTCCCCGCATCAACGCCGCCTCAAGAATGGGTGTACCGGAGGATGCTTTCAAACTCTTGAGAACTACCGACTCAAGCGAAGCGGAGAGGCTTTCTCTCCACTTGGAGAAAATCAATAATGAACGCAAGGGCGTGGTGGCAAGTATCGTCAAAGAGGCAAAGTCTCATTTGTCGGGGCGCGAAGGGCTTGCCGATGTCATTGTCGTCGGTAATCCCGATTGGCGTCCCGCGCTTCTGGGGCTTGTGGCCAACTCGCTTGTCGAAGAGTATCGACGACCGGCCTTTGTCTGGGGTAGGGACGGGGAAGGTGTGCTTAAGGGTTCTTGTCGTTCATATAATGACCACGACTTGTTTGCCCTGATGAGTGCCCAGAGCGATTCATTTATAGAATTTGGCGGGCATACCGGAGCCGGTGGATTCTCCGTCACCCTCGAAAATCTTACAGAGCTCGAAGAGAAACTTTCCCGGGCCCTGAAACCACTTGGTAACTTAGTGCCCAAGTTGGAGGCAGAGGAGAACTTGACCATCAGCGTTTCCGATATCGGCGAAAATCTCTGGCATACGGTTTCTCAATTCGCGCCGTTTGGCATGGGGAATAAGAAACCCATTTTTAAAATTCCGAAAGCGGAAATCAAATCAGTAAAAAAATTTGGCAAAGAAGGCAATCATCTGGAAGTCACGTTTAACGGCGGAGACAGAGAAGTGAAGGCCATTTCTTTTTTCTCCGACCCTACTTCATACTCTATTCTTCTTACTCCCGGTACCCACATCTCTCTACTCGCCAATCTCGAAAAGTCCTACTTTCGCAATCGCCCCGAACTACGTTTGCGAATTGTTGATATGGTCAAGTCATGATTACCATCTATACAGACGGAGCATCGAGAGGTAATCCCGGGCCCGGGGGGTGGGGGGCTATCATCATGAGCGACGATTCCGTTGTAGAAATTGGCGGAAGAGAAGATCACACGACAAACAACCGCATGGAACTTACGGCGGCGATTAAAGCTTTGGAGTTTACACCGAGCAAAAAGATTGTTGTTTACGCAGATTCGGAATACGTTACGAAAGGCATGACAGAGTGGATACATAAATGGCAGGAGAAAGGCTGGAGAACTGCGAACAGAAAACCTGTTCTAAACCAAGATTTATGGCAGGCACTTTTGCGAGTGACAGAAGGGAAGAGTATCGAGTGGAAATATGTGGCTGGGCACTCCGGGATACCTTTGAATGAACGGGCCGATGTCATAGCCACTTCTTATGCGGACGGTTCGGCACCCGATCTCTACCATGGACAGCGGAGTGAATACAAATAGCCTGCCTGCGCAGGTAGGCATTCTTATTTTCATTTTCGGTTTCATCTTGGGCGTTCTGGTTTCTTCTTTTGTCTTCGTCGCTCCGTTAGTGAGTGTTCTTGTCGTAATTATCGGTTCGGCTCTCCTGGTGGCGGAGAGAATTTTGAATAAAACAATAAGCAAGGAAGTTTTATTTCTCTCGCTGGTATTATTGTCATTTGGTCTCGGTACTCTGCGTTATTCGATAAAAGATTTCCACGAACCACTCGTTCCGGTCTCCACCGGTGTGGTGGTAAGCGAGCCGGAACAGAGGGAAAACACCACTCGTTTTGTTCTGCGGACGGATAATGGAGAAAAAGTTCTGGTGAATACGGGTTTGTATAGTCCGGTCCAGTATGGAGACAGGGTAGAAGTGGACGGGAAATGGCAAGAGCCGGGCCTTATAGATGATGAAGATGGCGGTCGGCCGTTTGATTATAAGAAGTTCTTATCGAAAGACGACATTCATTACACTTTAAGTTTCGCGACGGTCGAGGTGCTCTCCGGCGGCCACGGCAATCCTGTCAAACGCACGCTCTTTACAATAAAAAGAAGTTTTGTCGCCAAAACAAAAGAAATTCTGGCAGAGCCGTACGCGAGCTTGCTTTCGGGTCTTCTTGTCGCCGGCAGAGAAGCAATGCCTAAGGATATTCTCGAAGAATTTCGCCGGGCGGGCGTGATACACATCGTGGTACTCTCCGGCTACAACATCACTATCGTCGCCGAGTTTATGAGAACGGTGTTTAGAAGCGTCAAGTTCTCTGTTATCGGGATTATTCTCTTTGTCATCATGACAGGAGCCGAAGCCACTGTCGTTCGCGCCGCACTTATGGTGCTTACGGTCATTCTCGCCAAGACCTTTCGTAGAAAATTCTCTGCTCCCAGAGCGCTTTTGGCGGTCGCTTTCCTGATGTTGTTGCAGAATCCGAAAATATTGGTTTTCGACCCGTCGTTTCAACTCTCTTTTCTCGCTACCTGCGGGCTTATATTTGTCACGCCGATAGTCGAAAAATACTTGCCCCATGTAACCTCGGCGAAGTGGGGTTTAGGCACTATCATAACCACAACTCTCGCTACTCAAGTTACTGTTCTGCCCTTTCTCATCTACTCCATGGGTGATGTTTCTCTAGTCTCACTGCCTGCCAATATTTTGGTCTTGCTCATCATACCCGCCACTATGTTTATTGGTTTTATGGCTACGCTTATGGCGTACGCGAGTGCCGTCTTGGCATTGCCATTTGCTTACCTTGCCCATCTTTTGCTCGCTTGGATTCTTGGTGTTTCTCACTACCTAGGCAGTCTCTCTTTTGCCTCCATTGCCGTCCCGCCCGTGTCTTGGTGGCTGGTTGCTCTGGTTTATTTGGCAATAGTTATTTTTGTAAGGCGTTATCGAAATTCTCTGCCACATTCTGCCAATTGAGATTTTCAAAAAAGGCTTCGATATACTTCTTCTTTTCTCCCGGAGTGTAGTCGATAAAATAGGCGTGTTCCCACATGTCGAGCACGAGGATGGGGCAAATGCCCACTAACTGTCCCAAATGATGTTCGTCGACCCAGGTGTTTAGAAGTTGTTTCGATTTCCCGTCATAATAAACGATAGCCCAGCCGATACCGCGTGTTAGCGCCATGGTTTTAAATTTCTCTAGATCGAAACCGGCTTTGGCGAATTCACTTGCGCTTGAAAATGGTTGCGAACTCCCTTCGAAATGAGAGAAATAAATCTCGTGATTTCTCATGCCATCAAATTCAAATGGAAATCGGCGATTATACTCCTTCTCTTGTAATAACTCATTGACGTTCTTAACATATCCGGCGTAGAGCTTGAGGTGCTCCTCGATAGCCTTTTCACTAATGCCTTTTAGTTTAGGGATGTTGAACTTCTTTTCTTCAAATAATTTCATATAAGAAGATTATACTATACTCATGGGTTTTCTTAAAAAATAC
>JBBDZK010000012.1:9945-22242 GCA_040900205.1 Parcubacteria group bacterium | reverse complement strand
GGGCGCTGGACGGTTGATAGAAAAATGCGGATTGAAGGGCAAACATATTGGAGGTGCGATGATTTCCGAAAAGCATGCTAACTATATCGTTAATACCGGTAATGCTACCTCTCAAGATGTGCGAAAGTTGATTTCTCTTATTCAAAAAGAAGTTTTCGATAAGACTGGCTATAGCCTTGAGCCAGAAATCAGCTTTATCGGAGAATTTTAAATAAATTCTGCTTTCCTGAGGATGCTTCTTATAAATATGTTTATACGTTATAATTTCCCTGTGGTGAAATCATAGCGTATGAATGGAAATACTCTAGAAGAAAGAACGAGGAAAAGAAAGAAAAAGAAAGATCTCCAAGAGCTTATTCTGAACACAGTTTCTACTGCTGGAGTTCTCGCCATTGGATTAATAGCACCGAACGTGATTGGGGCGATGGGGAAGCTCGGCCTTATGCCCAACAGAAGACAGAAGGAATACATTGCCTCTTCAGCGAATAAGATGGTGAAGAAAGGATTTCTGAAATATAACGGCAAGTTTTATGAATTAACGCCTCTCGGCCAGGAACAGCTTAGACGTTGGGAATTCTCAAATTTTAAATTCATTAAGCCTAAGAAATGGGACGGGAAGTGGCGTGTCATCATCTTCGATATCCCAGACAAAAAGAGAAAGGTCCGCGACCGAATCCGCTATCTTTTCAAATCTGCCGGACTCTACCTTCTCCAAGAAAGCGTCTGGGTCTATCCATACGATTGTGAAGATATCATGGCGCTCCTGAAGGTGGATTTTGGGATAGGGAAGAACCTACTGTATTTAATTGTTGAAGAATTGGAGAACGACCGATATTTAAGAGAAGAGTTCGGCCTAAGATAATTTCCATCGAATATTCTTCATACGTTAATATTTCCCTGTGGTGAAAAGGTAACGTATGTAAAAGTGTAAAGGATAGAAGCCCTATTCTTACTTGCCACTTAATTAGATGATGCCGGCTTTCTTCAATACAGAGTGGGCGCCGCGTTTGTTGATGGTTTTGATGGCTTTGGTCGAGAGGATGAGAGTAATCGTCTTCTTGAGTTCCGGCACGTAGATGCGCTTTTTCTGGAAATTGGGGTACTTCCTGACAGACCCGGTGGGGTTGAATTGGGTGGCGCGGGTTCGGTTGGAGTATCCTCCTCCCATCTTCGAGCCTTTTTGATTTATGGGGCAAATTCTCGGCATAATCGAGTTAATTTACATGATATAATGCCTAAATGCAAGTTGATTTTGTCTTCCAGATTGCCATCTTGATTATGTCGGTCGTCATCCACGAAGTCTCCCATGGCTATACCGCAAGCTATCTCGGTGACCAGACAGCCAAGTATCAAGGTCGCCTGACGCTTAACCCTCTCAAACATCTCGATTTCGTGGGCTCATTTCTGGTGCCGTCTCTCTCTTACCTTTTGGGCGGTTTTATCTTTGGCTGGGCGAAGCCCGTGCCTTACAATCCTTATAACCTCAAGCCCGGCCGGTGGTCGGAAGCGATGGTGGCTGGCGCCGGACCGGCTGCAAACATCGCCCTGGCGCTTATCTTCGGCTTACTCTTGCGTTTTGGGGTCTCGTCGGAGGCGAGTTGGGCTGGACCAGCTTTTGTTCAAATTACCGCACTTATAGTATTTATCAATATTCTTCTAGCTATCTTTAACCTGGTGCCCATACCGCCTCTCGACGGCTCCAAACTCCTTTTCAGCGTCTTTCCCGACAGGCTTCATAAGTTCAGAGAATTTTTTGAAAGATACGGACTGATACTTGTTCTCGTCTTCATCTTCCTCCTCTGGCAATTTATCTTCCCGGTAGTGACCTGGCTGTTTCGCCTCATCACCGGAGTTGCTTTTTAGGCCTTATTTTAGTAGAGTATTTGTCTCCCTTTGAGGCCCGCCTGCCAAAGCCAGAGCCTTTAGGCAATGGCGGGCAGGGATTTTTTATCGTAATGTCCACCATCAATCAGCTCATCCGACGTAAAAGGAAGAGGGTTACTCGCAAAACCAAGGCGATCGCTTTGACGCGCGGCTTTAACAACAAGAAGAATCATCCAACCTTTTTTAATTCTCCATTCAAGCGCGGAGTACTGACAAAGGTTATGACCAAAACTCCCAAGAAACCGAACTCCGCTATTAGAAAAATCGCCAGAGTCCGCTTAACCAACGGCATGGAAGTCACCGCTTATATCCCCGGCATTGGACATAATCTGCAGGAACACTCGGTGGTTTTGATTCGAGGCGGGCGTGTTAAAGATGTCGGTCTGCGCTATACCATAGTGCGCGGGGTGCTTGATGCCACCGGTGTTGAAAACAGAAAACAGTCACGAAGTCAGTACGGGGCGAAGAAACCTAAAAAATAAATGCGAAGAAAACTCAAAGCCAAACCCAAAATAAATCCCGATTTCGTCTATGATTCCGAGAAGATAACGAAATTTATCAACTACTGCATGGAGCGCGGTAAAAAGACTACTGCCAGGAAAATTGTCTACGAGTCCATGGAGGCGATAAAAGAGAAGACCAAGAATCCCAATCCTCTGGAAGTCTTCGAATCAGCGCTTAAAAATACCGGTCCGACTATGGAAGTGCGCTCGAGACGCGTCGGCGGAGCCAATTATCAGATTCCCCGCGAAGTTCGTCCTGAACGCCGTCAGTTTCTGTCAATGAAGTGGATTATCGACGCCGCTCGCGCCAAGAAAGGTAAGGCGATGGCGGAGAAACTGGCGGAAGAAATCATTGCCGCATCGAACAACGAAGGCGATGCCGTCAGGAAACGCGAGAATACTCACAAAATGGCGGAAGCCAATAAGGCCTTCGCCCATTTTGCCTGGTAGTCAAACTATTTTCAATTTCTAATTTACAATTTTCAAAATGGAACGAGATTATCCGTTAGAGCGAGTCAGAAACTTCGGTATTATTGCTCACATTGATGCCGGCAAGACCACTACTTCCGAGAGGGTCCTTTTTTATACCGGTGCCCAGCATGATATCGGCGAGGTGCATGAAGGAGATACCACCACCGACTGGATGGAACAGGAGCGCGAACGCGGTATCACCATCACCGCCGCCGCTATTACTTGTTTCTGGGCACCGACCTATTTAGCTGATGCTGACAGGCAGAAAAAAGAGCGGAAATTTCGTTTCAATATCATCGATACCCCGGGCCACATCGACTTCACCGTGGAAGTGAAGCGTTCGCTTCGAGTGCTTGACGGCGCGGTGGTCGTCTTCGACGGTGTGGCCGGTGTTGAGCCGCAGTCCGAGACCAATTGGCGTTATGCCGAAGAGGCGCTGGTGCCCCGCATTTGCTTCGTCAACAAGCTTGATCGCACCGGCGCTTCTTTTGAGCGTTCTTACAAGTCAATTTTAGATAGACTTTCCAAAAAAGCGGTTCGCATGCAGATTCCCATAGGAGAAGAAGCCCAGCACGAGGGCGTGATAGATTTGCTCAAAATGAAGGCGTTTTATTTCGAAGGTAATATGGGCTCTCTGGTGGTTGAGAAAGAAATTCCGGACAATCTTCGTGCCGATGCCGTAAAATATCGCGCTGAATTGGTGGAAAAAATAGTGGAGCATGATGAAGCTCTTATGCATACCTATCTCGAAGGTAAAGAGAGCGAGATTGGTCTGGACGCTCTCAAGGCCGCACTTCGCCAAGCGGTCATCGCCAATAAAATCTTCCCGGTTTTTGCCGGCTCGGCTCTCAAGAATAAAGGCGTTCAGCTCGTACTTGATGCGGTTGTAGATTTTTTACCATCTCCGCTCGATATTCCCGCCATTAAAGGCATTGACCCGCGCTCGGGAACTGAAGCAGAGCGCCACGCCTCGGACTCCGAACCTTTCTCGGCCTTGGCTTTCAAACTCCAGTCCGATCCGTTTGTCGGTCAGCTCACTTTCTTTCGTGTCTATTCCGGCACGATTGAATCCGGCACTTATTTATACAATTCAACCACCGGCGATAGGGAACGTCTCGGCCGCATCGTGCGCCTGCAAGCCAATCAACGGGAAGATGTCAAAAAAGTTTTCGCCGGAGAAATTGCCGCCGCCGTCGGTCTCAAAAATGCCAAAACCTCGCACACCTTTTCAGACGAAGCCAATCCCATTATCCTCGACCGGATTACCTTCCCGGAACCGGTTATCTCTCTACGTATTGAGCCAAAGACTAAAGCCGACCAAGAGAAAATGGGCATGGCTCTCAAGCGTCTATCCGACGAAGATCCGACTTTCAAAATTAAATCGGACCAGGAAACAGGCGAGACGGTTATCATGGGTATGGGTGAATTGCATCTCGAGATTATCGTTGACCGGATGAAAAGAGAGTTTGCCGTCGAGGCCAATGTCGGTAAGCCGCAAGTGGCATATAAGGAGACAATCACCGGCGAGGCGGAAGTGGAAAATAAATATATCAAGCAGACCGGAGGCAAAGGTCAGTACGGACACGTCAAGATTAAGATTAAACCTTTGCCTAAATACGACCCGGAAGCGAAAGTGCCAAAGAACGCCCACAGGGAGCCGGGATTCGAGTTCATCGATTCTATCAAAGGTGGCGTTATCCCACAGGAATTTATCCCAGCGGTTGAAAAAGGTATTAGAGAGGCCATGGATAGAGGTATTGTCGCCGGTTATAAAATGACGGATATTTCCGCCGAGCTCAATTACGGTTCATACCACGATGTGGATTCTTCCGAAATTGCCTACAAGATTGCCGCCTCGCAAGCCTTTCAGGAAGCGGCAAAAAGAGCCAAACCGGTGCTTCTCGAGCCGATTATGAAAGTGGAAGTGGTGATGCCGGAGAAGTTCATGGGCGACATTACCGGCAGTCTCTCGGGCAAGCGCGGGCAGATTGAGGCCATGGAAGACAGAGGGGAGCTCAAGGTGGTACGGGCCAAAGTACCTCTTTCCGAAATGTTTGGCTATGTCACTTCGCTTCGTTCCATGACCGAAGGTCGCGGCTCTTCCACCATGGAATTCGACCATTATGCGATTGTGCCCCAGAACGTGGCTCAAACTATCATCGAAGCCAGAACAGGAGGGAAGTAGGGCCGGGTAGGTTGACTATTTGGACCCGTTTGTATACCATAGCGCTTACGCGTTAACGTTTGTAGGCTCTTTGATATTTTCTTCATAGACCATATAAGCGGTTTAGGGCGTTAAAACATTAATATCTATTCGATAACAATTTACTAATACTATGGCAGAATTTGATCGTTCCAAACCGCACATCAATGTAGGCACCATCGGCCACGTTGACCACGGCAAGACAACTCTCACCGCCGCTATTTTGAGTGTGCTTCACCGCGCAGGCAAGAACGCGACTGTTAAGAGTGTCGACCAGATTGACAACTCTCCGGAAGAAAGGGCCCGAGGCATTACCATCGCCCTTTCCCACTCGGAATACGAAACTGACGCGCGCCACTATGCGCACGTTGATGCTCCCGGCCACGCAGACTACATCAAGAACATGATTACCGGCGCCGCTCAAATGGACGGCGCTATTCTCGTGGTGGCGGCTACTGATGGCGTGATGCCCCAAACTCGTGAGCACATCCTTCTGGCTAAACAGGTCGGTGTGCCGAAAATTGTGGTCTTCCTCAACAAATGCGACATGGTTTCCGACAAAGAGCTTATCGCCTTGGTCGAAGAAGAAGTCCGCGACCTCTTAAAGAAGTATGACTACGACGGTGATAACGCTCCTGTGATAAAAGGCTCGGCCCTCAAAGCTCTTGAAGCACCGGGCACTGACGACGAATGGTCAAAGCAAATCTTGGTTCTGACAGACGCTCTCGATACCTACTTCCCAATTCCGGTTCGTGAGACCGATAAGCCATTTCTGATGCCTATCGAAGACATCTTCTCTATTGAAGGTCGAGGTACGGTGGTGACCGGTCGTATCGAAAGAGGCAAGGTAAAAGTGGGGGAGGAAATTGAAATTGTCGGTATCAAAGATACTGCCAAGACTACGGTGACGGGCATCGAAATGTTCAACAAGTCTCTTCAAGAGGGTATCGCCGGGGACAATGCCGGTATCCTTCTGCGTGGTGTTAAGAAGGAAGATCTTCACCGAGGTCAGGTGCTCGCCAAGCCCGGTTCCGTTACTCCGCATACCGATTTTACCGCCGAGGTCTATATTCTTAAAAAGGAAGAAGGTGGTCGTCATACGCCGTTCTTTACCGGTTACAAGCCGCAGTTCTACATCCGCACTACTGACGTCACCGGCGAAGTGACTCTAGCCGAGGGCGTAGAGATGATTATGCCCGGCGACACCACCACCTTTAAGGTCAAGCTTGTGGCTCCGGTTGCTCTGGAAGTTGAACAGCGCTTCGCCATCCGCGAAGGCGGTAAGACTGTCGGAGCTGGCGTGGTTACCAAAGTTATCGCCTAAATCACGTGCCTAAAGCGCCTCTAAAAAAGAAGAGGGTTTCTAAGCCCAAGATTACTAAAGTTCCCAAGGCGGAAGAGATAACTTCGCGTCTGCGCATTCGAGTCAGAGCCTATGAGTCCAAGATTTTAGATGTCTCGGTCAAACAAATCATAGACACGGCGCTTCGCTATGACGCCAAGGTCCAAGGTCCGATTCCTTTACCGACGGAAATCAAGAAGTATACGGTCAATCGCGCCGCGTTTATCTACAAAAACGCGCGCGAGCAATTCGAGATGCGGATTCATAAGCGATTAATCGATATTCTGAACCCGACCCCCAAGATTATCGAATCATTGACCAACTTAAGTTTGCCAAGCGGAGTCAATATCGATGTGAAGCTCATCTAGTAACCAGGAAATGAAAAAGATTATTGCCAAGAAGGTGGAAATGACCCAAATCTTCTCCGATACCGGGGAAGTGTTTCCGGTGACTGTCGTCGTCGGCACCGGGGAAAATTTCAGTCCCGATTTTGCCGAAGGTGAGATAGTCAATGTTTCGGGTCTTTCGAAAGGCAAAGGTTTTCAAGGGGTAGTCAAGAGACATGGATTTGCAGGTGGTCCCCGCTCGCACGGGCAAAAACATTCCGAGCGTGAGGCGGGTTCAATCGGCGGCGGCGGTCGTGCTGGCGGGCGGGTAATCAAGGGTATGCGCATGGCCGGTCGGATGGGGGGCGAGCGAGTGACGGTCAAGAATCTTAAGATTATAAAGATTCTTCCAGAAACACGAGAAATCTTCATTCGAGGAGCTATTCCCGGAAGACGAGGTAGTATAGTTGAAATTAAAGCCAAATAAAATTATGGACGCGACAGTCTACAGTATGGATGGAAAAAAGTCGGGCACAGTTTCTTTGCCTGGGCATATTTTCGGCGTCCCTTGGAATGCCGATCTGGTTAAACAGGTGGCAGATTCGCTACTTTCAACAAAACGTAAGAATGTGGCTCATACTAAAGACAGAAGCGAGGTGCGCGGCGGAGGCAAAAAGCCGTGGCAACAGAAGGGTACCGGCCGCGCTCGTCACGGTTCGATACGCTCACCACTCTGGGTCGGTGGCGGCGTTACCGGCGGTCCGAGGAATGAAAAGAATTTCGAGCGTAAAGTTTCGAAGAAAATGAAAGCTAAGGCTCTTTACACTATTCTCTCCCGCAAGTTGCGGGACGGCGAAGTGCTCTTCGTTGATAGGGTTTCGCTACTCGAGCCCAAAACAAAAGTGGCCGTAAGTGCGCTCCAGTCTCTCTCTAACATTAAGGGATTTGAAAGTATTTTTTCGAAGAAAAATAATGCGACGATTGTCGCCTTGTCAGGGAAGCACAAAGAAATTGAACGCGCTTTCGACAATCTGGGAAATATCGAAGTGCTCGAGGCAAGAAATCTCAATCCTTTAGTGCTACTCGAATATAAATATCTGATAATCGAGAATCCTAAATTAGTTTATGCCAAATCTTAATCTAAAGCCGAATAATGTTCTCTTGCGCCCTCGTATTACCGAGAAGGCCGCTCTCGGAGCGGACTCGTCCAATGTCTATGTCTTTGAAGTGACAAAGGACGCTACTAAAAAATCTATCAGTGCCTCCATCCGCGACGCGTATGGAGTAAGGCCGGAAAAGGTGCGTGTGGCCGCTATTCCTGCAAAGCGGGTTTTCATCCGAGGCAAAAGGGGAGTTCAAAGTGGAGGCAAGAAAGCTTACGTTTATTTGAAGAAGGGAGATAAGATAGAGTTGATATAGGATTTATGAAGAAATACAAACCCACAACCGACTCGCGTCGCCACATGTCCGGCATAGATTTCCGTAAAATTCTGACTTCAAGTAAGCCGGAGAAATCTCTGACGAGTGGCTTCAGACGAGGGTCAGGTCGCAATAATCGCGGTCGCATTACCACTCGGCACAAAGGTGGTGGCCACAAGCGTCTTTTTCGGGCGGTCGATTTTTCATATGACAAGTATGATGTGCCTTTCACTGTGAGAACTATAGAATACGATCCAAATCGCTCCGGTTTCATTGGTCTGGTAGTTTACCGGGATGGGGAGAAAAGATATGTGCTTCTGCACAATAGCGCGCGAGTCGGTGAGACGTACGTGGTTTCCGAAAACGCTCCCCAGGTGGCCGGTAACCGTCTGCCTCTCGGCAATATGGCCGTTGGTACTTTTGTTTACAATGTTGAACTGAAACATAAAGGCGGAGCCAAAATTGCTCGTTCCGGAGGAGATTACGTCGAAGTGTTGGCCAAGGAGGGAGGTTATGTCAATCTAAAGATGCCTTCAAGCGAAGTGAGGCGAGTACCGGCTAACGCTTGGGCCTCAATCGGCGAAGTTTCAAATAACGAGCATCGTCTTATAAACATCGGCAAGGCCGGTCGCTCACGCTGGCTCGGCATTCGTCCAACCGTGCGCGGTACGGCCATGAATCCGGTAGACCATCCTCATGGTGGTGGTGAAGGACGTTCCGGCAGAGGTCGCAGACGGGCAGTCTCTTATACCGGTCGGCCAACAGGTAAGGGTCAGAAGTCTCGTCGCGCCCAGAAATATTCAAACAAGCTCATAGTCAGTCGCCGAAGAGTGGGAAAGCGATAATGCTTGCATTAAATCTTTATTCCTGTAAAGTATTTTTCCATAAGGTCAAAGACAAGGGGCACCGGCCGCCTACGCTTAAAGCTTCGGCGAGCTAAATAAGTCCTCTCGAGACTAAAGACTCTGGCCTTATTTAATAGTGGCCATTTCGAAAGCCAAAAAAGGAGCAGTTATTGAGGAGTTGAAAAAGGCGTTCAAAGATGCCAAGTCTTTGGTATTCGTCAATTTCCATGGCTTAAATGTGGCGAATGCGAACCTAATGCGCCGCGCTCTCAAGGACGAAGGCGTTTCGTACACGGTTGCCAAGAAAACTTTGGCTAATCTGGCGCTTCGGGGAGAGAAGTTTGAGGGCGTAGAGCCCTCGCTCGAGGGCGAATTGGCTCTCGCGTGGGGAGAAGACCTCGTCGCTCCGGCTCGTGGCATTTACACCTTCCATAAAAAGTTTCCGGAGAATCTTAAGATTATGGGTGGGGTATTTGAAGGTCGTTTTGTGACGGCGGTCGAGATGGAGGAGATAGCCAAGATTCCCACTCTCGAGGTGCTTCGCGGTAAATTCGTCAACATTATCAACTCTCCGATACAACGACTGGCCGTGGCGCTCAATGAGATTGCAAAAGTAAGAACATAATTAAATTCATATGGAAGAAACATTAAAAAAAGAAGAAAAAGTGGCAGTGCCAGCCAAATTCAAGAAAATCGTGGATGAGATTGAGACTATGTCCGTTCTCGAACTCAATGAATTGGTAAAAGTATTCGAGAACAAGTTCGGCGTATCCGCTTCTACTGTCGCTGTGCCCGCCTCCGCGCAAGGTTCCGGCGAGGTGATAGAAGAGAAGTCGACTGCGAGTGTTGAGCTTACTGATAGTGGCGCAAACAAGATTGCCATTATCAAGGTGGTCAAAGAGGTTCTCGGTCTCGGTCTCAAGGAAGCCAAAGATTTGGTGGATGCCGCGCCCTCAATGCTGAAGTCAGACATGAAGAAAGAAGAAGCCGAAGCACTCAAGAAGCGGATAGAAGAAGCTGGTGGCAAAGTAACACTCAAGTAGTAGAATAGGCGTATGCAATCCGTTTCCCACATTTTTGGCGGAGAAGCTAAAGTTAAAATTATACGCCTATTGGTCTTTAACCCCAGTCTTGCTTTCTCCTCTGCCGAAGTGGCTCTACGAGCCAAGGTGAGCCCCGGTATCGCCAGGAGAGAACTCGGTATTCTTGCCAAAGAAGGCCTGATCAAGCGGCGCGCTAAGGGCTATATACTTGACTCCTCCTATTTATACCTACCGGCTATTAAAAACTTTCTGACAGATGCCACTCCCATTACGAACAAAGAGCTAATCAAAAGGATTTCCCGTGCTGGCAATATCAAGCTAATCTTGATTTCTGGCGTATTTTTACACGACCCTGATGCTCGCGTCGATATTCTGGTAGCCGGCGACTATCTCAAGCAATCAAAATTGCTGTCCGTCATGTCGGCCATAGAAGCTGAACTTGGAAAGGAATTGCGCTACGCCGCCTTCGATACCGTTGACTTCCGGTATCGTTTAAGTATCTACGACAAACTTATTAAGGATATCCTGGACTATCAGCACGAAAAAATCCTCAACAAATTGGGAATCTAACTCCTAAAAGCTATCAAAAGATATCCACACCCCCCTAAATTGGCCAACATTCACTCCGCTTATCGGGTGTATAATAAGCTACATACCCCTTTTAGAGTGGTAATGATTAGAAGCTAAGTGCATTTTCGCACACAATATCCAGCTAAGAATATATGTTATTAAACACATGGGGAGAAGTTCTGATCCTTTCCTTCCAAAATCTTTGGGTGGGAGTGGTGAACTTCGTCCCGAACCTTGTTATTGCCATCATCATCCTTGTCCTCGGATGGTTGGTCGGCGCGCTTTTTGGCCGGGCAATTTGGCAAGTGTTCAAGTCTCTGAAAATTGACGACGCTCTTCGTCGAACAGGATTCGAGTCATTCGTACGTCGCGGAGGCATTAATCTTGATTCCGGAGCATTCGTCGGAGCTCTGGTGAAATGGTTTGTGATAGTGATGTTTCTGATTGCGTCCCTAGAGGTTCTAGGTCTTTCACAAGTCAATGTCTTTCTTCAAGAAGTCGTGCTCGGTTACTTGCCTCGCGTGCTCGCTGCAGCCCTGGTCCTTCTGGCGGCTGGCGTTATCGGCGATATCACCGGACGCGTTGTTGTCACAGCAGCTCAAACAGCAGACATAGGTTCAGCGCACTTCGTCGGCGCTGTCGCCAAGTGGGCTATCTGGATTTTTGCCATTCTCGTGGCGCTCTCCCAGCTTGGTATTGCCGCGGCGTTTAGTCAAACTCTCTTTACCGGCATTGTCATCGCGGTCTCACTCGCTCTGGGTCTCTCTTTCGGTCTTGGCGGACAGGAAGCGGCCTCTCGCTTCATCGAACGGCTTCGCGGAGAAATGAGTAATAAAAATCACGGTTAATTCCCGGGTGTTATTTAGCTAGATAATACCTACGTGATTTCGTGATTTCTCAAAGCCCCCTCGTAAGAGGGGGCTTTGAGTTTGTTTGACTTTAGCTCTTAATTTTTATACTATATCTCGCACAGCTCAGAGGAGCTTGTTTCATTTAGTATCCTTATAAATTGACCAGGTCATCTAAAAAAGGTCCATACGTTGACCCTCGAGTGCTCAAGAAGTTAGAGGGTAAATCTCCCACCACGGCGGGGGTGATTAAGACGTGGTCGAGAGCCTGCCAGATCGCGCCGGAAATGGTTGGTTTCACCTTCGGGGTTCACAACGGCAAGGATCACATAGAAGTATTCGTTACCGAGGATATGGTTGGACATCGTCTCGGTGAATTTTCGCTGACGCGTAAATTCACGAGACATGGTGGTAGAATGCAGAAAGATCTTGAACAGAAGCAGAAGGAAACCGAAATCGCCGCCGCCAAGGCGGTCAAGGGCGCTGAAGCAACCAAGAAGTAATTAATATGTCGGAAGTAAAGGCAAAACTTAATAACTACAGACAATCTCCGCGCAAGGTGCGTCTGGTGGCTGACACTGTGCGCGGCAAATCGGTGGAGGAAGCTATCACCACTCTCTCATTTATCCCGAGGCGCTTCGCTTTACCGCTTCAGAAACTCTTAGCCTCGGCTCTAGCGAATGCCAAAGACCTATCCGTGTCCACAGAGGGTCTAGTCGTCAAGGAAATCAAGGTTGACGCCGGTAGTACCCTTTATCGCCGGCGACCTCGTTCAAAAGGTATGGCCAATCCAATCCGCAAAAGGACTTCACATATTAGCGTTATCCTAGCGGAAAAAAAATA
>JBBDZK010000012.1:0-9845 GCA_040900205.1 Parcubacteria group bacterium | reverse complement strand
ATCCAATCCGCAAAAGGACTTCACATATTAGCGTTATCCTAGCGGAAAAAAAATAGTTCGATGAACTCACTACAAGTAGCATGACTCACACAGTACATCCGTATTCTCATCGCCTCGGGATTCTGCGTGATTGGAAATCACGCTGGTTTTCGCCGAAGGGTAAATATAAATACGCTTTACGTGGGGATATTTTGATTCGACAGTATTTGGAAAAAAAACTTAAAGGATTCTTCGTGGCTTTAATTGAGATAGAAAGAAGTGAGAAGTCCTTACGTATCATTTTGAGTTCCTCTCGCCCGGGTATGATTATCGGTCGTCAGGGCGATGGAGCAGAATTACTTCGCAAAGAAATTAAGTCGCTCCTCTTGAAACACAAACTACTTGAAGAGAAGGTGGATGTCAGACTCGATATCAAGGAGATTAAATCGGCCGAGACCAATGCCGCCATCGTGTCGCAGATGATAGTCGAGGGCCTCGAGAAACGTTTGCCGTTCAGGAGAGTGATGAAGCAAATGCTCGAGAAGGTAATGGCCAATCGCGATGTGCTCGGGGTACGCGTCTTCCTGTCCGGTCGTCTTGGCGGCGCCACCATGAGCAGAACGGAAGACCGCAAGCTTGGTCGCATTCCTCTCCAGACTCTGCGTGCCGATATTGATTACGCTCTGGCCAAGGCAGTAATGCCTTACGGTACTATCGGGGTTAAGGTTTGGATATATAAGGGCGATATTTTCAAATAACATGTTATTTCCCAAGAAAGTTAAATACAGGAAGTGGCACACTATGAGAAGGAATCCCTCGAGAGTCGGCGTTTCTACCCGTGGGCTGACAGTAGCTTTCGGCTCATACGGATTGAAGGCCTTAGCTGCTGCCCGTATTCGTTCTAACCAGATTGAGTCTGCCAGAAAGGTTCTCTCTCGCTCTGTAGGTAAGACCGGCCGTTTCTGGATTCGTATTTTCCCGGACATGCCTTATACCACCAAACCGGCGGAAATGAAGCTTGGTAAAGGCAAAGGAGATATCGCCGGTTATGTCGCGCCGGTCCTCCCTGGCAGGATAATTTTTGAGGTAGACGGAGTGGATGAAGCGGGGGCTCGGGAAGCGCTTCGCAAAGCTGGAACCAAGCTACCGGTTAAAACTAAAGTTGTGGCCCGCTAAATTTATGAAGAAAACAACCTACCACGGCCAGTCAAAACAAGATTTAATAAAAGCCCTTACGGAGAGACGGGAGACTTTGCGTAAACTAAGGTTTGGATCAAGCGGTTCCAAGGCTCGCAATGTCAAAGGAGGAGCGAGTACGAGAAAAGATATCGCTCGCATTATGACCGAATTAAATAAAATAAAATGACAAAAATACTTTCTGGTACGGTAGTTTCCAACAAAATGAAAGACACCATAGTTGTCTCAGTCGGGCGCTACGAGAAGCATCCTAGATACGGTAAGTTCATAAAACGACGCAAGAAATTCAAGGCCCATGACGCCGGCAATACCGCCAAGATTGGTGATAAAGTACAAATCGTTGAAACTAGGCCGATATCAAAGGATAAAAGTTTCAAACTCCTAACTTCTTAAAGTCATGATTCAACCGCAATCCATCGTCCAAATTGCAGACAACTCCGGGGCCAAGCTTGGTCGTGTCTTCAAAGTGCTCGGAAGCTCTAAAAAACGATATGCTTCCATCGGAGAATTGGTGGTACTCTCGGTTCAGAAAGCTGAACCCAGAAAGCAGGTTAAGAAGAAGGATATTCTTTACGGGGTAGTGGTGCGACAGAGAGCGCCTTTCCGACGTAAGGATGGCACGTATGTGCGTTTTGATGAAAATGCCGTGGTCATTTTGGATACTACCAAGAAAGAGCCGTTGGCCGGTCGAATTTTCGGCCCGGTTCCCAGAGAGATTGGCGAAATGGGATTCCAGAAAATTATTTCCTTAGCGCCGGAAATAGTTTAGTTCGACAAGCTCACTATAAATAACTATCATGCACGTCAAAAAAGGAGACAACGTCATAGTGCTCGCGGGTAAAGACAAAGGCAAGACCGGCAAAATCTTGCGCGCTTTCCCTAAACAAGACCAAGTATTGGTCGAAGGCGTTAATGCCAAAAAAGTTCATGAGCGTGCCAAAAAGAACGGTGTCAAGGGCACAATCATAGAAAAAAACTTTCCTATCCATGTCTCAAATGTGAAAATCCATGGAAAATCTTAAAGAAAAATCTAAGAAGGCATTTGATGCTCTCAAAATCGAGCATGGATACAAAAATCGGATGCAAGCACCGAGAGTCCTGAAAGTGATAGTTTCTTCCGGTGTAGGTTCGTTTAAAGATAAAGCGAGATTCAAAGTGGTCGAAGACCGTCTCGCCCGTATCACCGGCCAAAAACCGGCTCCTCGCGGGGCCAAAATTTCGGTTGCCGGTTTCAAATCTCGACAAGGGGATATTGTCGGCTACAAAGTAACTCTGCGCGGCTCGCGGATGTTCGATTTTCTGGATAGGCTGGTGCATCTTGCCCTGCCCCGTACTAAAGACTTCCGTGGGATCTCTCCGGACGCGGCCGATGAAATGGGTAACTATACTTTAGGCATCAAGGAGCACAACATTTTTCCCGAGACTTCGGACGAAGAACTTAAAGACGTTTTCGGTCTAGCCGTGACCATAGTCACTACCGCCAAGTCCAAAGAAGAGGTCATTGCTCTCCTAGCCCACCTTGGCTTCCCGTTTCGTAAATAATGTGTTAAAATCACTTTTCTTATGGCAAAGACATCAGTAGTCGCGCGTTCCAAAAAGAAGCCCAAGTTCTCCACTAGGGCGACTTCGCGCTGTTTTCGTTGTGGTCGGGGGCGTGGTTACATGCGCGACTTTGACCTCTGTCGCATCTGTTTCAGAGAGCTTGCTAATGAAGGCCAGATTCCGGGCGTCAAGAAGTCTTCTTGGTAATTCATATGGATACGATTTCAAACATGATTATACAAATCCAGAATGCCGGCCGCGTCGGACATGATCGTGTTCTGATACCTTACTCCAAGCTTAAGCACTCCATAGCGGAGACGCTGAAAAAAGAAACCTTCGTTAAAAATGTCGAGACCGAATCCAAGAAGGGCAAAAAAATGTTGGTCATAGATCTTTTTATGGAGAATCGCGTACCAAAAATCAAGGGAGTAAAGCGAATCTCCAAGCCATCAAGAAGAATTTACAAGAAGTCTTCCGAGATTCGTTCTGTTAAAAATGGCTACGGCGCCCTCATCCTCTCCACCTCTCAAGGAGTAATGTCCGGCCGCGAGGCCAGACGAGCGAGTCTTGGTGGCGAGGCTCTGTTCAAAATTTGGTAGTTCGATTATGCTCATTCGACAAGCTCATGATAAATCACTATAAATAAACATTTATGTCGCGCATAGGAAAAAAGATAATCACACTGCCCATAAACACCGAGATTAAGGTCTCTCTCGGTAGTGTTTCGGTTAAGGGACCATTGGGCGAACTTTCACGCCCACTTCATCCGAGTCTTGAGGTTAAAATTAATGGCAATGAGGTGAGTGTCCAGCCGAAAAAGATGACCCCAGAATCACGGGTACTTTGGGGTACTTACGCTTCACATCTTACCAATATGATTTCCGGCGTCAACAAATCATTCGAAAAGAAACTCATTCTCGAAGGTATTGGATTCAAGTCCGAAGTAGTGGAAGACCCCGCCAGGGCCGGGGTAAGCAAGATTAACCTGGCACTCGGCTTTTCTCACCCGGTGATTGCCTCAATTCCAAAGGGTTTGAAAGTTACCGCCGAGAAAAATCTCATAACCATATCCGGCCCGGACAAGGAAGAAGTCGGTCAGTTCGCCTCAACCTTGCGTTCGCTCAAGAAGCCGGAGCCTTATAAAGGTAAGGGTATGCGTTACAGTGATGAAATAATCAAACGCAAGCAGGGTAAAAAATTAGTATAATGGAATCCCGACGCGCCAGAAAGCATAAGAAGATTAGGGCAAAAATTTCCGGTACCGCCACTCGCCCGCGCCTTTCGGTATTCAAATCAAACACCGCCATCTATGCTCAGCTTATTGATGACGACAAGTCCGTCACTCTGGCTTCTGCCACAGGTACGGATGCTCTTAAAGTTGGCAGAGAGATTGCCCAAAAAGCCCAGGTTAAAAAAATTGAGCAAGCGGTTTTCGACCGAGGTGGATATATGTATACGGGTAAGATCCGCGCTCTTGCCGAGAGCGCGCGTAAAGTCGGATTAAAATTCTAAAAATGGAGACAGAAACAAATACAACTATTCCCGTTAATTCGACTCCCGTCGGTCCGACTCCGATCGCTCCTACTGCCAAAGTTCGAGAGCACAAACCTGCCCGCCCTCACGATAGTTCGGGAGCAGGTGGGGGTGATAGAGGGAAGAGGTCAAGCCGCCGCTCGTCACGCCGTGACACTCGCGCCAAGCCGGAATTTGACCAAAAAATCGTCAGTCTTCGACGCGTCACCCGCGTGATGGCCGGTGGCAGACGTTTCAGTTTCTCGGTTTGCTTGGTGGCGGGCAATAGAAAGGGATCCGTGGGTGTCGGCCAGGGTAAGGCGTCAGATACGCCGCTAGCCATAGAAAAAGCTTTTCGTGACGCCAAGAAGCACATGATTACGGTCAATACTACCAAGGAGATGTCCATTCCGCACGATGTGGAAGCCAAGTTTAATGCTTCGCGCGTTAAAATTATGCCGGCTCATGGTAAAGGGATTCTAGCGGGCAGCTCCGTGCGCACGGTGCTTGAACTGGCCGGTCTCCGGGCCATAGGCGCCAAACTTCTCTCGAGAAGCAAGAACAGCGCCAATAATGCCTATGTGGCCATCGAGGCTCTTAAGCAACTTGAGACTACCAAAATAAGACCTGCCCGCCAGGACTCGGCAGGTGGGGACCACAAATAATATGCAATTTCATAATCTTCAAGCCAAGACAAAAAGAAAATATGCGCGACAAGTGGGGCGTGGCGGCACACGTGGTAAGACAGCCGGCCGCGGCACTAAGGGTCAGAATGCTCGCGCCGGTCGTAAGAAACGACCGGAGCTACGCGATATAATAAAACGCATACCGAAACTTCGCGGCCGTGGCGCGTCGTCTTTAAAATCCTTCCAACCAAAGGCTACCGGTATGGCTCTAAAGCAAAAACTGGCTAAGAAGAAGTCAGTAGCTAGAAGCTAATCTGTATGTCCAAACTTGGCGAGAAATTCAGACTTATTTTCGGAGACCAATTGCTTCGCAAACGGATACTTTTTGTGCTCGGCATTTTGGCTGTTTCTCGCTTGTTTGCCGCCATTCCTATCCCGGGGATTGACGTCGCCCGTCTTCAGAGTCTCTTCGCCGGTAGCGAGTTCCTCAATCTCTTGAATCTCTTTTCCGGCGGCGGTCTCTCGAATCTGTCCATCGTGATGCTCGGTGTCGGCCCTTACATTACCGCTTCAATTATCATGCAACTCATGACTGTGATGGTGCCGAAACTCAAGGCGCTTTACCAAGAAGAAGGGG
Source organism: Parcubacteria group bacterium (assembly GCA_040900205.1). GTDB lineage: Bacteria > Patescibacteriota > Minisyncoccia > Phycocordibacterales > Zambryskibacteraceae > UBA5004. The sequence continues at coordinate 4,352 of JBBDZK010000012.1, read as the reverse complement.
AGGCAGGCCGACGTCGATTTACCCAATACTCCCGGCTTCTGACAGTACCGTTAGCCATTATCCAAGGCTATGCGTTCATCAAATTACTCCAAGGGCAAAGTGTTCTGCCCCCTCTTCCTCTTGGCCAACTGTTGGTGGTTATCTTGGTAATTGTGGCGGGTTCGATGCTTCTGATGTGGCTTGGTGAACTCATCACAGAGTTTGGAGTCGGTAACGGTGTCTCTCTCATCATCTTTGCCGGTATTGTCTCGCAGTTGCCGACCACGATAAGCCAACTTGTCTTTACCTTTGACCTGTCACAACTACCCATCTATCTCGCCGGTCTCTCTGTCGCTCTCCTCGTTACCTTGGGCGTGGTGGTAGTGACGGAAGCGGAGCGACCGATACCTATTACTTACGCCAAGCAAGTCAGAGGTGGACGCACCTACGGGGGTCTCTCCACCTATCTGCCTTTGCGTCTCAATCAAGCCGGTGTCATCCCCATCATTTTCGCCCTCTCTATTCTTCTTTTTCCGCAGATGATTTTCCAATTTCTGACTCAATCGAGTATCGCCATGATAGGAGAGGCGGCCAGTTTCGCGTTGACGCTACTCTCAAACAATTGGTTTTATACTTCCGCTTACTTTCTCTTGGTTTTCTTCTTTACTTACTTCTATACCGCCGTTACTTTCGACCCTGATTCCGTTGCCACCAATCTTCAGAAATCCGGCGCCTTTGTTCCCGGAGTGCGGCCAGGCGATGCTACTGCCGAATATATCTCGCGTATTCTTACCAGACTAACTCTGGTCGGGGCGCTCTTCTTGGGTGCTATCGCTATCCTACCTCTTATCCTGCGATCACTCACAGGTATTCAAGCTTTGGCTATAGGAGGCACGGCGCTTCTGATCGTGGTCTCGGTAGTGATTGACTTGATTAAAAAGGTTAACGCGCAGGTTTCGGTACATGAATACTAATTTAGATTATAATAGATAGATGCTTCACACGGTTATCTTCATCGGTCGTTCTGGTTGTGGTAAGGGTACGCAAGCAGAGCTTCTGAAGAATCGCATTGCGCACTCTGATTCCCTCAAACATCGTATTCTTTACGTCGAAACAGGGGAGCGTTTCCGTAAATTCATCAGAGCCGACCGTTTTTCTTCCAAGCTCTCGAAAGAAATCTATGAAAAGTCCGAACGCCAGCCTGATTTTCTGGCCTGTTGGATGTGGGGAGGCATGCTTGTGGAAGAACTCGAATCCGATATGCATCTAGTCTTTGATGGTGCTCCGCGGTCTCATGCCGAAGCGGTTCTTCTCACTACCGCACTTAAATTTTATAAAAGGACTCTGCCTACGATAATTTATCTAAAAGTGAGTCGTAAGTGGGCCGGAAATCGTCTGCTTGGCCGCGGCAGACAAGACGACAGCACCCTCCTTAAGATTAATAAGCGTCTGGACTGGTTTGAGGCTGAAACTTGGCCGGCGATAGAATATTTCAGGACCAATGCCCTCTACCGCTTTCTTGAAATCGATGGTGAACAGCCGATTGAGAAAGTACACGCCGATATCATTGCCGCTTATGACCGTGCGTCTTAAAACTCCGAGAGAGATAGAGATTTTGCGAGAAGGAGGCAAGAGATTGGCGGAGATTCTCTCAATCCTGGCTTCGAAAGTTCGTCCCGGGATCTCGGCGCTCAAACTCGAAGAAGAGGCTAGGCGATTGACAAAAGAGGGCGGCGATGAGCCCGCTTTTCTGGGGTATAGGCCACAAGGTGCCAAGCGCCCGTTTCCAGCGGCGCTCTGCGTTTCTGTAAACGATGAGATTGTCCACGGCATACCAAATGAAGCGGAAAAAATCGTCAAAGAAGGCGATATCGTCTCTCTGGACCTGGGTCTCTTGCATCGCGGTCTCATCACCGACGCCGCCATTACTGTACCGGTTGGCGTTATCGACAAAGAGTCGGCAAAACTCATTGAGACGACAAGAACGGCTCTCGGGAAGGGTATCGAGGCAGCCTTGCCGGGTAAGACTATCGGTGATATTGGCGCCGCCATAACGAGAGTCGTCCAAGTCAGTGGCTTTACTCTCGCCGAAAATCTTGTCGGTCACGGTGTCGGGTACAAAGTCCATGAAGATCCGTTTGTGCCCAATGTCGGCGTCGAAGGCAGGGGAGAGAAATTGGTGCCGGGGCTGGTTATCGCCATTGAGCCTATGGTTAATGTCGGCAAACCAGGTATTAAAATATTATCCGATGGTTACACCATCCGCACCCGCGATGGCTCCAGAAGCGCCCACTTCGAACACACGATTGCAATCACAGAGAAAGGCCATATAATACTAACTTCATGATGAAGCATCTGAAAAAGGAAAAAACTTTTGTCCTGATTAAACCCGATGGTGTAGAAAAGGGGTTAATCGGGGAAATTATCAAGCGTTTCGAACAGAGGAATCTTAAGATTGTCGCTCTGGAAATGTTTCAGCCGACGGTGGCGCAAATCGATAAACATTATCCAAAAGACAAAGCGTGGATTAAGCGCCTGGGGGAAAAGAGTCTTAGTACCTATGAGAAGTATGGTATTGACCCCAAGTCACTCCTTGGAACCACCGACCCATCCGAGATTGGCGAGATGGTGCGCATCTGGGTCGTGGATTATATGTCATCTGCGCCACTCGTCCGTATGGTAATCGAGGGTCTGCATGCCGTCGATATGGTTAGGAAGATTGCCGGCTCTACCATGCCATATCAGGCCGACATGGGTACTATTCGGGGTGATTTTTCAAATGATTCACCGGCTCTCGCCAATAGCGAAAAGCGAGCCGTGATGAATCTCTTGCATGCCTCGGAGACGCAAGAGGAAGCCAAGCATGAAATAACCCACTGGTTTGGCAATCCTAGTTAGGAAATATTTTCGCAAGTAAGTCTAGACGATATCAACAGCCTTTTTATTTTCATGCGTTATAATGTGTGTAGGGTTATTTGAGGTATTATCTAGCTAAAATATTTTTAGGGAGTCCTAATTGTTTTATCCCTTGGGATAAATCTGCGGACACCCACCTAGTTTTTAAACTAGGGTATACCAAAATAACCCTACAAAAGCGCTCCGCCCCGGCGGAGATTTTTTGTTAACGGGCAGACTCTAAAATCTTCTTGAGAGTTTCCGGATGTTTAAGAGCGACTTCGGCCAGGATTTTTCTATCAAGAGCAATCCCTTTTTTCTTCAGCAGAGGGATGAATCGTGAATATGAAATGCCGTTTTGTTTAAGCAGGGCAGAAAGACGCACGTTCCAAAGTCGGCGGAAGTCACCCTTCTTGTCTTTGCGGTGGGCGAAGGAGTAAGCGCCAGCGTGGACAATGGCTTCGTTGGCCTGCCTCTCCTTGCTTCGGCGGCCATGTCTGTAACCCTTTACCTTGCGGAGAATATTTTTTCTGGCTTTAAGGGCGTTTACCCCTTTCTTTACTCGGGTCATAAGATTAGGTTATAGGTTCTGGTTGTTAGTTTATATTCACCAGGAAGCGGGAACGTTCTTTGTTCTTCATATAAAATTCAGTCTTGCGGTTTTTGGCGTATTTGGCCGCTCGGCGCTCCTTGGCGTTGAAATGGTTCTGTCCGGACTTGCGCACCAAGAGTTTGCCCGATTTGGTCAGCTTCAATCTCTTTAGATATGACTTATTTGTTTTCATCGCCATAATGTTTATCCCTCGTAGCTTTAGCGAAGTGGGAGCTCTACATATTACCTATTTCTAGCCGGATGTCCAGCCGGTCTGCCCAGGCGGGTTTCGGAGCTCACGCCCTCTCTATGATGACGGTCATACCCTTCGGGCTCTTTTTCGCGGGGTCGGCGACTTTATAATCCACGCTGACGAATTTGAGCATACGTTCGATACGCTCCTTCAGAAACTTTTCATCCAGATACTTGGCTCGTCCGGGCAAGAAGAGATCAACCTTAACGCGGTTACCTTCCGAGAGCCACTCGCTGGTCTTTTTGGCTTTGAGAATGAGGTCGTGGTCGCCAGTGCCGAGTTTGACCTGCACGGTCTTCACTTCCGCAGAACGGGATTTCTTTACCTGTTTGGATTTCTTGTTTTCTTCGTAGAGATAGCGGCCAAAATCGGCAATCTTGGCTACCGGCGGGGTGGCATTGGGGGAAATCTCAATGAGATCTCCTCCGAGCTCTTCGGTTTTTTTAAGAGCTTCCTCAAGAGTGAGGATGCCGAGGTTCTCTCCATGTGACCCGATAATACGAAGCTCGCGCGCTCTTATTTGTTGATTAATGCGGGGTTGTTGCAACGTCTGTGTATGACTTATTATTGGCGTTATTGTACACTATTATGGAATGGAATACAAACATAATCCGCCTACGCTTATAGAATTGA
>JBBDZK010000011.1:0-5927 GCA_040900205.1 Parcubacteria group bacterium | reverse complement strand
CAAAAGAGACGACCACCATTTGAAAGTGAAGTTCATCAGGAGATAGGCCGGCACGTAGATCGGCGCCAGAAGAAAGAAAAGCATCATCCTAAAGAATTTCATAAAGTTTCAAGAAGAGCATTTTGATAAAAGACCATGAGACATTAAATACGTCTTTAATATAATTTATGGTGTTCCTCCCCTGTTCCGATGCCACCGCATCAAAAATAGACCAATCAAAAAAATATTTCAGAGCGGCCAAAGCAATGATTATGAGAAAAAGAGTACCGATAAACCCCCTCTCTCCTTCCCTATTTAACTTATGCAACTTATACACTTTATTAAACTTATTAAACTAGATTGACGGTAAATAAGCAAGCGGGTCGAGGTAGGCATCCGTACCGCGAGCAATCGGCATAAAAATTTCTTTGCACCCACCCTTACTGTTTGTCAGTTGCCTAATCTCCACTCCCTGACTTGCCAGAAGCCCCATATGAAGATGGGGGCCGGTAGAATGCCCGGAACCATTCACTCCCAGGGCGCCGCCGGAATAGCCGACTATTTCTCCTGTCTTAACGGTCTGGCCTGTCTTCACAATAGTGCCTGAAAGATGCGCGTAGACGGTAGATAATCCATTATCGTGTTTAATCAATATCCAACGGCCATATGAGACACACACAGGTTTCCCCTCTCTTCTGTATTGGGCATTCATTGCATCGGTATTGCCCTCGCTCTGGATAACGCCGGAGAGAACGGCTTTGACCGGCGTACCCATAGAAGCCCGGAAATCTACGCCATTATGAAATCGACGCGGACGAACACCGAACGGGTCTGTGATATAAATCTGGTCAAGAGGCCAGGAGAGCAGTCCTCGGCGCGGAACTGGGATGAGCGATGGGTCAAGGGTAATTCTCAATTCGGATTCCAGTCTAAACAAATCTTCCTCGAATTGTTTCTGGCTGGCAATATTTTCGGCTAATAGTTTTTGATATTCCGCTTCTTTATTCTTAGTCTCGGCGAGGAGCCTCTCTTTCGCCTTCTGATTCTCTTCGACCACCGATCTCTGGCCGCTCAATTGTCCTTGCAAACTGACTTGCTCTTCCTTCACCTTCTCCTTCTGTTCTTTCTCCTGGTTAAGTACTCGGCGGGTCTCACGCAGGGTGAGAATCTCATCTCCCAAACGGTCATTGAGACCTGCAATCTGACTTCTGTCGCTCCAGATGTCCGAGAGCCGAGTAGAGGCCAGTAGTTGGAGTATAAAGGGACGAGAGTCGTATTCGGACAGGGTTAGAATAGTGTCGGCAATCGCCGCTCTGTGTGTAATGATTTGCCGTTCTTTATCGCTCATCGTGTTTTCAAGTGACCTGATAGTCAGACTGGTCGAATTAATCTTCGATTGAGTGACATTTATATCGGCGGAGAGTTTCCTGCGCGTGGCGTCGAGAGATTTGACGGCACTACCGAGAGTCTGACTCTCTCTATTAACCGCTTCGAGCTCGGCCTGAAGCTTCTTCTGTTCTTCGACCAGAACTTCTAGCTCTTTTTTTTGTTGTTCAATCTGTTGTTGTAAATCGCTTGGGTTGGCGGCACTTAAAACAGCCGGCACGATTAAAAAGACAATGAAAAGACTGATAAATCCCTTCTTCATTTATTTCTGGTTTTGCCGAGATTGAAGTGTTTCCTATTCACCCAGGCCAGTTTTTTCTCATCGAAAATGGCGCCGCCCTTGTGTACTCGTGAGAGGTCAAAGACTTTGATCAATTCTTCAAGTGTAAAGATTTCTTGTTCCGTGCCCGGATTCCAGCCTAGAAGCGCGAGGTAATTGATGATGGCTTCTCTCGAATAGCCTTTAAGGCGGTAATAGTCGAGCGAGACCGACTCGCCGTGTTTGCGCTTAGAGAGCTTCGAGCGGTCCTGGGCGAGAATAAGCGGTAAGTGGGCATAGAGGGGTCTTGGCGCACCAATCGCCTCTTGTATCAAGATTTGTCGCGGTGTATTGGAAATATGGTCCTCACCACGAATGACGTGCGTTATGCCGGATTCGAAATCATCAATTACCACCGCGAGATGGTAAAGAGGCTCGTCAATATTTTTGGCAATGATAAAATCTCCCAACTCGGTCGTGTCGAAACTCACTTCCCCTCGGATTAAGTCATTGAAGGTAACGACTTTATTGGGATTCTTGAGTCTAACCACTTCCCTATTCTCTCCTTCGGTCTCAATCGAAATATAAGCTTTATTCTCGTCTATTAATTTTCGTAAATATTTTTTATATATATCCGTTCTTTCGGATTGGCGCCAGACTTCACCGTCTATCTCCAGACCAAGCCACTTTAGATTTTCAAACATATTTTCCTCATATTCCTTTTTCGAGCGCGTTTTGTCGGTATCTTCGACTCTGACAATAAAATCTCCCCCGCCATGTTTGGCAAAGAGATAGTTAAACAACGCAGTCCGGACATTACCGATATGCAGCGATCCTGTTGGTGAAGGCGGAAAGCGCGTAATGATTTTTTGATTCATTTCTCTATTTCGTGCTCCAGAGCGATTTTAAGAATCTCTTCGGCAATTTGCCGCGCGGCATTGGGCTTATAGAACGCTTTGGCCGCCGCCTTCATCTTTTCCCGCTCCGGCTCATTGGTCACCAGACGCTCTATTTCCGACGCGAGAATATTGGCAGTCAAATTATTTTCCTCTATCACTTCACAAGCGCCGGCGCGAGCGTAGGCGAAAGCGTTTGTGTGCTGGTCCCGGCTGACTCTTTCATTGATGGGAATAATGATGGAGGGCACACCCCAAGCCGCGATTTCAAAGATAGTCGAGCCGGCGCGTGAGACCACCACCGAGGCCACTCCGGCAGCCATACGAGTAGCCAGAACGTTGAGGTAGTCAAAGGCTTTGTATCTGTCTTTATAAGAAGAGCCGTTGAGGATTGCCTCCGCCGTGGCCTTAACTTCTACGATATTATTTTTGCCGGTCTGGTGAATAATGGCATACTTCTCCACCAAACCTTTGAGACCTTCGAGGACAGTATCGTTGATTTTCTGCGCTCCTTGCGAGCCACCGAGTACGAGGATGACCGGCACATTTTCTTCAATCTTCAGAAATTCGCGAGCGCCTATAGTGATGGGGAGAGAGACATCTTTACGCACCGGCTGACCGGTGTAAGCCACTTTACTCGCCGGGAAATATTTCGCCGCCTCCTTGTAAGAAACCGCCACTATTTTAGCGAATTTAGCGGCCCATAAGTTCACTCTACCCGGCACGGTATCCGATTCATGGATAACCACTGGAATACCGAGCAGGCGCGCCGCCACCAGTACCGGGAAACTGGCATACCCGCCCTTGCCAAAGACGACATCGGGATAAAGTTTATAGACCATATAAAGCGAGACCAGAATCCCCCACCCTGTTTTAAAAAGGTCAAAGAAATTTAGAATAGAGAAGTAACGGCGAAGTTTGCCGGCGGTATTTTTCTTATAAATAATGCCGTTTTCGAATAATACTCCCGGGTCATAAGGAGTGGGAGACATGAAAAAAAGCTCGAGAGCAAGAAGTCTCTTCTCCTTCGCAAGAGAGTTCAGTTCTTCGGCAATGGAGACTATCGGGTAGAAGTGTCCTCCGGTGCCGCCGCCGGTAAATAAGATGCGCATTTTGCTTTTTATGTTCCTCGTGTCCTAGAAATAGAGAGTACGATGCCCACTTCAAGAAGAGTGATGAAAAGAGAGGTGCCGCCGTGACTAACAAAGGGCAGGGTAATACCGGAGAGTGGAATCATGCCGAGCATGGCGCCGATATTGACGAATGCTTGGGAGGTAATCATTATAACAATTCCGACTACCGTCAGTCTAGCGAAGGCGTTCGTTGTTTGGTAAGCAATTTTGAGACCTCGGGTAGAAAAAAGGACAAACATCGCCAAGAGGAAAACGGAACCAACGAAGCCGAATTCTTCGGCCGCCACGGCAAAGATTGAGTCCCCGACCGGCTCGGGCAGATAGGTGAATTTCTGAACACTCTGGCCGTACCCTTGACCGAAGAGACCGCCGGACCCGACAGCGATGAGAGACTGCCTAATCTGATAACCCGCCCCCAAGACATCCGTTTGAGGATTAAGAAAGGTCGTTAGGCGCTGCATAAGATAGGGTCGCGTGGCAACCAGAACCGCAAGACCGATGGCGCTGGCTAAGACGACCAAAAGAACATGTCGCCATTTCCCCCCTGCCGCTATAAACATCGCCATGCCGGCAAGAACAATTATGACAAGATTATCGGTATCCGGCTGCTTCAAGAGAAGCGTGGCCGAGATGGCAAAGAGCACGAGCAAGGGCAGGAGCCCCCAGGAGAAGGTCTTTATCTTATCCTTGACTCCGGCGGCCCAAGCCGCGAAATAGAGGATGAAAGCCAGTTTCAATATCTCTGAAGTCTGTAAAGAGATACCACCGACTCTAAGCCAGCGTTGGGCGCCGGCGTGCTCGAAGCCAATCCCCGGCACCAGAACCAGAATGTTTAGAACAATAGCGATGAGCAAGAGATAGAAAGCGGATTTTTTCCAAAGTCTGAAATCCAGACGTGAGACCACAATCAGCGCCAACGTCCCCAAGAAGAGCCCGAGCACCGTTTGGGAGAAAGCGACATCGGCGTAATTGGAACCCTCTTTAGCCAAGAGGCCCAAAGACGCCGAGCTGAAAATAAAAAAACCGACCACTATCAAGACAATGGAGATAAATAAAAACGGTTTATCGACTTTCGCCCGATTAGCCATCATTTATTGGGAGTATATCACGGTGGCCGCGTTCTGATTATCAGGCGACAACTTGAGTTCCGGCAATATCAAATGTTTGTTCGCAAATATCACCAGAGCGAGTAGCACCACCAAGAGTCCCCCGCCGACGATAGCCCTAGGATGATGCCTGCCCCAGCCGATAAGAAGAATGAACAGGAAGAACCCGGCCAGAACGAGTAGCGCGTATGTGCCATAGGTGCGCGGGGATAAGACCGCCTGCGACAACACAGAAGGGGCTGGTTCCACTTGTGTTCCTGTACCGAGTATTGCCGACTCTATCGGACTCGAGACTGGTCCTGCCGCTTCTTCGGATAAGGCCGTGGATGGGCTGGCTAAGGCGACCGGCCCATTTCGAGGCGAGGCGAAGAATTGCACCACAAACACCGCTTCCCTGCCCTGATACATTCCTGTAGCCACTCCCACACCGGTTTCCGTGTAGCGCGGACCGAGGAGATTAAGATTGTGGGTGGGAGAATTCTGCCACGCTTTCACCAATTCCTCCGAGTCGGTGAAGTTTACCGCCAGATTCTCTCCCGCGTACTGGTACTTGTATCCGGCTCTATCAATCCAATACCACGGTTGGGTACCGTCCGGCGATTGGTGGGCGAAGTAGCCCTTGGCTACCATGTCTAGGGCCTTGGCTTGTGCCGCCAGGGTCAAAACGTCATTAGTCCTCACTTCCGCCACATGCCCTTCGGCGCGGGCATTATTGGTCAATAGAGTCACTACGGAGGGCAGTACCGTCGCAAGCTGGATACCCAAGCGCGGCAACACAAAGGGACCGACGAGTATCGTGAGCTCGATGAGAACCACTACGGCTATGGCGGCAGAGAGTGACTTGTGCCGCAAGAGGTGGGGGTGATGATGATTGCCCCGATGTGGGAAGAAATACTTTTTAAACCAGTGAATCATTGCGTTTACTATACAACAAAAAACCACCCCTCACATGCAATTAAAAGCATGTGAGGGGTGGTTTTTGATTTAAGATTTACTGATTACCCTGCGCCTGTATGGCGACAGCGAGTTGCGCCTGCAAGAGACCAATCAGTTGGTTGATGAGAGAAATAAGCGAGGCGCGAACGGTGGCAATCTGGGCCTGCCTTTCAGTTTCTGTGAAGGCACCGAGGACTTGTCCTACTACCGATACCGGTGAGGCATTTGGCGT
>JBBDZK010000010.1:0-1054 GCA_040900205.1 Parcubacteria group bacterium | reverse complement strand
GCTCTTTCGAGCTTCGGCGAACCAGGGAAAATCACTCCAGAAAAAGAGCAGGATTCACGGGATGCACGGGACCAAAAATCAATAAAGTTGAGGGTTCGTCATCCTTACCCAAACTCCAAAACCAGAATGAACTTCCGGCGACTGGAATGGCCTTCCAAGAACACATGCCCGGATTCCAATCTCGATTAGAGAACCGAGAGTATCCACCGAGCGTCTGGTGTTATTGTATCTTATAAAGGACAAATTTGGAAACACATAACTGTGGATAATCCTGTCCTTTTATTTTGTGGCTCTATTTCAAGGTTAATTTGATAGGGCAGTGGTCTGAACCTAAAATGTTGTCAAGTATCTCTACGGCTTTTATTTTTCCCAACATTTCCGGAGAGGTGAAGAAATAGTCTATCCTCCATCCGACGTTTCTCTCTCGGGCAAAAGTTTTCATATCCCAATATGTGTAAGCTTCTGTTTGGTCAGGGTAAAAATGCCGGAAGACATCTATCCAGTTATGGGCAATAAGCCTGTCCATCCAAGCTCTTTCTATTGGTAAGAAGCCAACGTGAGTTTCGTTTTCTTTCGGTCTGGCTAGATCTATTCCTCTGTGGGCCACATTTATATCACCGCAAAAAATGATATTGGGTTGTTTCTTGTGTAACTTATTTATAAATTCTAGGAAATAATCGTAAAAATCAAGCTTGTATCGGAGTCGCTCCGGAGCCCCTCCGCCATTAGGGAAGTAGGTGTTAATCAGGGTAAAGTCCTTATATTCAGCCATAATTAGTCGTCCTTCTTGGTCAAATTTTTCTACTCCCATGTCACGTGAAACTTTTAAAGGTTCTTCTTTGGAGTATATGGCTACGCCGCTATAGCCTTTTTTCTGGGTAGGGAAGTGGAAGTACGCATGGTAGCCATTTGGCGCGCTTAACTCAACGGGAAGCTGGTCTGGCCGTGATTTAGTCTCCTGCACACAAAGGATGTCCGGTTTCATATGGAACACCTGTCCTAGATGCCCTTTGCGGTGGACTGCCCTAAGTCCATTCACGTTCCAGGAGATGAT
>JBBDZK010000009.1:0-6992 GCA_040900205.1 Parcubacteria group bacterium | reverse complement strand
AGTGGAGGTGGGGAGAATGAGCTCCCGTCCAAGAGGATACACGAAGTGCTTCTACCGGGCTTAGTCTAGCTTGGGTATTTGGCCAGTGAGCTAAAAGCTAAACAAAACACTCACCAACCTAGCTCTGTTCTTAAATTCTGGAATGAGCAATGCCAAAATCGGAGTCAGACAAATGAAGCGTCTCCAACTCTCATGCCTGACAGTAAGAGAGAAGACGGTTCGTTACGCGAGTATTAAACTCTAGCGTAGGCGAACTGAAAGTCCTTCATACCGAAGTATGGAGAAACTTTTGCAAAAGTTGATTTTGCATTTGGGTTTTCCAAAGGTTTAAGGAGTCATTGGAGCTCCGCCTGGCGCACTTCGGGTATGTCTCGTGTCAAAACTGACACCCCCGTATTAAAATCACAATGAACGTTTCAGGTCTCTCTCGATATCTCGCTTTTTAATCACTTGTCGCTTATCGAATTTTTTCTTGCCGCGGGCGATGGCGATATCGAGTTTCAGAAACCTACCCTTATTATACACCGAAAGCGGGATGATTGTCAATCCTTTTGTTCCTTCGGCGTCTTTCAATTCCTCCAATTCACTTTTTGTTAAGAGCAGTTTCCTCGCTCGAAGAGCGTCGTATGTTTTGGGCGCATTTTTCGGCTGATAGGCCGGGATTAAAGCTCCCAGTAAGTATGCCTCGGCCCCTCGCACGGAAACAAACGCTCCTCTTAAACTGCATTTTCCTTCCCGCACGGCTTTAACCTCCGTGCCCAGAAGCTCGATGCCGGTCGTGAAGCGTTTCAGAACCTCATAATCGAATAGGGCTTTTGAATTGTTGGCATAAGTACTCATCACTCAATCATATCCCGCCAGAGGCGGGCAGGCAAAAAAATAGTAAAATCTTATTTTTTCAGTATAATGCCACTATGAAAATGCCATTCGATAAGTCGCCCAATAAACCCAAGAAAATTATCATTACTAAGCCGCCGAAAGGGGGCGACACTCCGCCCGGCCGGGCTTTTTTAAGGCAAGCCTTTCTTGCCCTCATTATTTTCCTCTCTTTGGTTAGTATCTATTCGTTCGTTTCCGATACTTCCCAGCCGGTCGAAGAAATTTCGCTCTCTACCCTCGCCGAAGAAATATCTCTCGGCCACGTCTCATCTATCACTATTGTCGGCGACAAGCTTGAGATTACTTTCCTCGATGACGAAGAAAAAAAAGTTTCCAAGAAGGAAACCGGCACCGCCTTAACCACCACCCTCAAGAATTACGATGTCTCTCCGGAAGCGCTGGCGGGGGTAAACATCGAAGTGAAGGATGACCGAGGATTCTCGTATTGGTTCGCTTCGCTCGCGCCCATTCTCCTACCCATCGCTTTCATAGTTTTCTTTTTATGGTTTCTCTCGCGGCAGGTTAAGGGCGCCGGCATGCAGGCCTTCACCTTCGGTCAATCTAAGGCGCGGATGACCCATCCTGATGACAAGAGCCAGAAGGTCACCTTCAAAGATGTGGCGGGATGCAGAGAAGCCAAGGAAGAGCTTCGCGAGATAGTGGATTTTCTCAAGAATCCCAAAAAGTTTCTCGACATCGGCGCCCGTATTCCCAAGGGACTCCTCTTGATGGGAGCGCCGGGTACGGGCAAGACGCTCCTCGCCCGCGCGGTCGCGGGCGAGGCGGGCGTATCATTCTTCTCCATCTCCGGCTCGGAGTTCGTGGAGATGTTTGTGGGGGTGGGAGCTTCGCGCGTACGCGACCTCTTTGACCTGGCCAAGAAAGCGGCTCCGGCCATTATCTTTGTCGATGAGATAGACGCGGTCGGTCGGGTGCGAGGGACCGGAGTCGGCGGCGGCAATGACGAGCGCGAGCAGACTCTCAATCAGATTCTGGTCGAACTCGATGGCTTCGAGCCCAATGAAAAGGTCATAGTCATGGCGGCTACCAATCGTCCAGACGTTCTTGACCCAGCGCTTCTGCGGCCGGGACGCTTCGACAGGCGGGTAACTCTCGACTTGCCGGACAGGAAAGACAGGGAAGAGATTCTCCTGATCCATGCACGAGAGAAACCGTTTGCCGAGGATGTCAAACTCGCTTTAATTGCCGAACGAACGCCTGGATTCTCCGGCGCCGATCTCTACTCGCTTATGAATGAGGCGGCGATACTCGCGGCTCGCGAAGAACGCAGTAAAGTTGCTCAATTTGACCTCATTCGTTCAATCGAGAAGGTCATGCTCGGTCCGGAGAGAAAGAGTCATATCCTTTCGCAGAAAGAAAAAAAGCTGACCGCTTTCCACGAAGCCGGTCACGCGGTGACTGCCTCCGTCTTACCGTACGCCGACCCGGTTCATAAGATTTCCATAATTTCCCGCGGTCGCGCGGCGGGCTATGTCCTAAAGTTACCGCTCGAAGACCGCAAACTCCAGTCCAAGAAAGAATTTCTTGACGACATTGCGGTGGCGCTTGGCGGCTATGTGGTGGAGAAAACTATTTTCCACGATTTGACCACCGGTCCGTCAAACGACCTCCAAATGGCTACCGCTCTGGCGCGCGATATGGTGACTAAGTACGGCATGAGCGAGAAAATGGGACCGATGGCGCTAGAGGGTGCCGGCGGTAAACCGCTCTTCGGTTTAGGTGTGGGGAACAAAGAATATTCGGAGAGAGTGGGAGCCGAGATAGACGCCGAGGTCTATAAAATTATAAGTGATGCGATGAAGAAAGTGGAAAAGATTATCAAAGATCACCGAAAAGCGCTCAACGCTATCGCCGCGCGACTGATCGAAATTGAGACCATTGAACAAAAAGAGTTTGAAGAAATATTAGTGGCACACGGCATTAAACCGAAGAAGAAAAAGGATATTGAGCACCAAACATAATCAAAAAGTCCCGCCTCGGCGGGACTTTTTGATTCTTTACATTCCTCCTTGAGGAGCGCAATTGCGGCAGAGTCCTTTGTGACTGAAAATCTCATAGAGAGCCGAGAGGGCGACCAGAACATAGACGGTCATGGCTAATCCACTCGGGACATAATTGCCGATGCCGTAACCAAAGGCCTCAAGGCCCCAGTTAAGACCTCCGATAATAAGCAGAAGAAACGTGACTTTGTGAATTTGCATATAATAAATTAATTATTAAGGTTATATCTCAACCCGTATTTATTATACCATGGTCTTAACTCCGGTATGTCTAGAGGCGGTAATCCGCATAATGACGTCTTTAACCTTCTCCGGCTTGGGAACTCTGTGGAAGATGAACTGTTTCTCGGACGCGGCGGTCTGGACGGTCACATCTCCAAATTTGAGGAAAGTCTCCAAGAGTCCGTTCGTATGCACGGAAACGTCCTGTATCCGGTGATTGTGCAATTCGGAGACCTCACGGTTGAAGAGTCCGTGGAGGTCGTTGTCTATAATGCGACGGTCGGTAATGAGGACGGCATTGAGCGTGTATATTGTCAGAGAGTGAAAGATGCCGAGCCAAAGGACCAGATACCAGATACTTGAGACGAAGAGGAAGGCGTTGAGCCAGCCATGTTCCTCGAGTAGCGCAGAAAATATTATCCACAGCACTATCGGCACGAGACCGATAAGCGCGAAGAACGCGACCTTGATAATGATGGTGAATGGATGGTGTCGCAGGAGCATTAATACTTCTTCGCCCTGTTTCTGACCCTCGAAAGAGTTGGGAGAGTCGTGGAAGATCGAAAGCAGTTTCTTGATCATGTCTTTATAGCGAGAGGAAGGCACTTATATCTGTCCTCGTAAACAAAATTATAACCGTGGCGGAGAGTACTACCGAGCCGAAGAGGAACGCGGCGGCAAACTTCTTGGGTTGAACGCCGATGCCGAAGCGGGAGAGGTGATAGAGGATGATGAAAGCGATTACCCAGTAGATAAAGAACGCCAGTCCGGCCAGGATATTGAAAATGATTTCCAGAGTGAACATGACTAGAGTGTTCGTATTTATATTACCACTCTTCCAACGTGTCCATACTCTCCATACTCTTGGTCTAGTGCGCGTGCTAGGACTCGAACCTAGGACCACCGAGGTATAAGCTCGGCGCTCTACCAACTGAGCTACACGCGCAATGGCACTAATATATCAGAAAAGAAAATGCTCCGCCTTAAGTCTGTCGTTTCGTTTTCAATAATTTCTTCAGAGATTTGCGTGATTGCCGTCGCATTGGCCAGAGCGGCATAATTCATTTATATAAAGTCTAGCACGCCCTACTCAAAATGGATTTTTGTGGCGGCAGAGTCAAGACGTTCTTTCAATAGCGGGGACTTTAAAAGTTCGGGGTCATCTTCGATAAGTTTAATGGCCTCCGCGCGTGCCGCTTCGACCATCTTGATATTCTTGATGGCCTCCATGCCGACATCCGAGATGCCCCACTGCTTGGCGCCGCCAAGTTGGCCCGCGCCACGTTGGAGAAGGTCGAATTCAGCCAGTTCGAAGCCGGACTTTGCGGTTTCGAGCGCATGTAATCTCTCCACCGTTTTCGCCGACTTGGTGTCGGCGAATACAAAACAATATGGCTGATGCGTACCGCGCCATACTCTGCCTCGAAGCTGGTGGAGTTGCGCCAAGCCGAATCGCTCCGCGCCTTCAATGACGATGAGCGAAGCGTTTTCGACATTGACTCCCACCTCCACTACCGATGTGGCCACCAATATATCAGTCTTTTTTTCTTTGAAATCAAGCATGACCCTTTCTTTCTCGGCTGATTTCATTTTGCTGTGAAGTATTGCAATCTCATATTCGGGAAAAATGTCTTTTTTGAGCCGCTGGGCTTCTTCTTTGACCGATTTTGCGAGCACAGCCAGTTCTTTGGCCGGGTCCGGTTCGTCTATGCGCGGACAGATGACGTAGAGTTGCCGGCCGGCCTTGAGCTCTTCTTTAATTTTCTCATACGCGCCACTTCTTCTGTCAGGAGTGATGATTTCGGTAATTATTTTCTTCCGACCAACTGGCATCTCATCGAGAAGCGATAAATCAAGGTCGCCGTAGAGTGTTAAAGCGAGTGTCCTTGGTATGGGTGTAGCGGTCATGGACAAGAGGTGAGGGATAATCTCGGGTTTATTAACCAGTTTTTGTCTCTGGGCGGTGCCGAAACGGTGTTGTTCGTCCACAATAACCAGGGCAAGATGTTTGAACCTCACCCTTTTTTGAATCAGGGCGTGAGTGCCGATAAGAACGGCAATTTCACCGGACGCTACCCACTTTAATAATTGCGTTCTCGAAATATCCGTCCAGCCATCAGGATTTAGTTTGGATGGGAATTTACGGCAACCACTACCGGTAATAAGGGCGATATTTATCGGTAAATGAGAAAAATATTTTATAAAAGATTCGAAGTGTTGCTGGGCGAGAATCTCGGTCGGTGCCATGTACGCGCTCTGGAGCGTGCCGAAGTTTTGCCCTTTCGGTTTGGAGGTGGCCACCGCATAAACTGCCGCGGCGGCCACAGCAGTCTTACCGGAGCCGACGTCACCTTCCAGGAGCCGGCTCATCGGGTGACCTCTCTGGAAATCGGCCAGGATATGTCCAATCGATTTTCTCTGCGCGGCTGTGACAGTGAATGGGAATCTTTTTATAAACTTTTCTATTTCTTCTTCCCGCTTCTCTATGACGAAAGCATGGTGCTCCTTGAATTCTTGGCGGGCTCTCTGTCTCTCAAGTTGGATGAAGAAAATTTCTTCAAAGGCGAAGCGCTTCCTGGCCGCCGTGGCGTGGTCCGCTTTCCTCGGCGTGTGAATCCAGACTAAAGCCGTTTTCAGATTCGGTAATTTGTACGTTTTTAAAATACTTTCCGGAATCGGGTCTACCAAAGTGTCAAAGATACCCTTTGACATAAAAATATTTTGAATTTTGTGATAAATCCAGTTGGAAGTGAGACCGCGCGTCTCTGGATAGACCGGGTAGAGAGAATGTAAGCAGGTCTCTGTAAACAAATCCGGAGCGTTCTCTATCTTCGGATTTGAGAAATACAGCCGCCCATTCCTCTCCGAAACCTTACCCTCCACCCGAACATTTGAGCCCTCGGTTATCATCTTAGCCAAGTAGGCCTGATGAAACCAAACAATTTTTATCTTGCCCGTATCGTCCCGAACCTCCGCTTCGGCCATAGGAATTTTCTTTCTGAACGCCCTACTCATCTTCAATCCGGAAATACGGCCGAAAATTACCGCTATACTGCCTTTCGTCAGTGTCTCGATGCTCCGAACCTCGGCTGTGTCGCTGTAGCGCGTAGGGAAGTGGTAGAGCAAGTCTCTGACTTTGACCATACCAAGCCGTTTCAGAGCTTTTTCCTGCATCGGCAGGATACGAAAAATGTCTGTCAGCTTATCGAACGGAGACATCAAATCATTTGATCTTCTCATCTAAGATGATGACAACCTTTCTTCTCTTTATGAATTCGAGCATCAATTTGACGATTAACTATAACCAATTGTAATAGGGGATTATAACAATTTTACCGAGTAATGTATAATATAAGCATTATGGGCGCGGCCACCATAGTCCCCGGTATCACCATCACAAGTTTCTGGTGGGCACTCCTCTTCGGCATCGTCCTCGCCCTGGTTCATGGCGTTCTAAAAAGTTTCGAGAATTAAAATGGCCAAAACAAAAGAAGGAAAGAAAATTGTGGAAGTCCATGCTCACACCAGAGTGCTCAAAAATGGCAAGAGAATACAAGTGCCCGAACACAGACGTTCAACACCAAATTAATAGTGATAATTGACCTCGTCCTCGTCGGCATCTGGCTGTGGTAGTAAATCAAAAAATAAACAATCGGGGGTCACTTTCCGATTGAGAAAACCTTTCTTTTCGATATGAAAGCGAGTGGGAATATGCTAAATTGGCCATTATTGGAGACGTGGCTGAGTGGTCGAAAGCGCCTCACTGCTAACGAGGTAGGGTTTAAAAGCCCTCGACGGTTCGAATCCGTCCGTCTCCGCAACGACAATTTTCAATATAATTACGATGATGCCCTTATGTAGAGGTATTTG
>JBBDZK010000008.1:0-1193 GCA_040900205.1 Parcubacteria group bacterium | reverse complement strand
GTGGGCGGATGCGTACGCGATTTAGTGATGGGGAAGGCCCCCAAGGATTGGGATATCGCGACAGAAGCGAGACCGGAGGAGATAATCAAACTTTTCCCAAAAACATTTTACGAAAACGAATACGGCACAGTCGGAGTAGTCAATGAGAAAACGAACGATAAAACTCTCAAGGTAGTTGAAGTAACTCCGTATCGGCTCGAATCCGGCTATTCGGACTTCCGCCGACCGGATAAAGTGGAGTGGGGCAAGACCATCAAAGACGATTTGGCGCGCAGAGACTTCAGTATGAACGCGCTTGCTTATAATATAGAAACGGGGGAATTACTTGACCCGTTTGGAGGCACGAGTGATATTGAGAAAAAACTTATCCGCACCGTAGGCAAACCCGAAGAGAGGTTCGGCGAAGATGCTCTCCGCATGTTTCGAGCGCTCCGTTTGGCGAGCGAATTAAACTTCGCGATAGAGCACGAAACTCAAATAGCCATAACCAAGCACGCCGGACTTTTGGAACATATCTCCCGTGAGCGCGTGCGTGACGAGTTTACAAAAATTATTATGTCGGATACGCCAGCGCTCGCTTTAGACTTGGCTTCTCGGCTCGGACTCTTGAATTTTATTTCGCCGGAATTTGAAAAGGGGATAGGCATGGAACAAAACCAAGCGCACGCCTACACTGTCTGGGAACATTTGCTCCGCACCCTTAATCATGCGGCCAAGAAAAATTTCCCGCTTCACTTACGTTTGGCCGCGTTCGCTCACGACGTGGCCAAACCTCACACGAGAAAATGGCTCAAAGGTCAGTGGACCTTCTACAACCACGAGGTCTTGGGAGCGCGGCTGGCGAGAGGTATTCTCACAGACTTGCGATTCCCGAAAGAAACCGTTGAGAAAGTGACTAAGCTCGTCCGCTGGCACATGTTTTTCTCCGATACCGAGAAGATTACTTTGAGCGCCGTGCGAAGGATTGTCAGAAATGTCGGCATTGATTTGATCTGGGACCTCGTGGACTTGCGCGTCTGTGACCGCATCGGTACCGGACGACCCAAAGAAACGCCTTTCCGTTTGCGCAAATACAAATCGATGATTGAAGAGGTCTTACGCGACCCGATTTCCGTCAAACAACTTGCTTTAAACGGCGCCGATATTATGAGGTTAACCAAGGTTAGCCCCGGACCGCACATCGGTTTTATCTT
>JBBDZK010000007.1:0-8214 GCA_040900205.1 Parcubacteria group bacterium | reverse complement strand
TGTCCCGTTCGTATCGGAAGCCGACAGCCGAGTCGTTCCTCGTGTCGAACAGAAACATTCCGTTCGGCCTTGGTGTCGTGACATTCACTGCGACTTGGACTCAAGCCGTCGCCCTGGTTGTCGGAGCGACGTTTGCATACAAAGGCCAATGGGAGTTCTTTTGGTTCATGGTGACGAATGTCGGCACTCTGATTTTCCTGGGCATGCTTGCGCCGAGAGTGCAAGAAGTCATGCCGCGGGGGTATACTTTCCCGGAAGTCGTGGAACGTGCATTTGGGCCGGGAGTTCGGAGTGTATTTGCCTTAACGGCAATCGCGTCACTCGTCTACATAGTCAGTCTCACCCTGACGGCTCTGCAACAGTGGACCAGTCAACAATTGGGTATCCCGTCATGGCAGGTGGCTATCATCATTGGCTCTTTTGCTTTCTTGTGGGTGGCCGGGCGGGGGCTTCCCGCCGCGGTCATCGGTGACGCGGTGAAGGTTGCGCTCATCTTGATGGGAGTCGCCGGGGTCATTGCGCTCCATTTCCATCACACGGGGTCGGTCTCCGCTCAAGTCGTGGCGCCGGCATCTTCGGGCAGCTCTTTCTGGGGCGCCTTGTGGATGATTGGTGTGCCGCTTGGGGTCACTTTCCTTGGGGCCATCCTAAGTACGCCGGAGTATCCAGAACGCACTTACGCGGTTGACCGCCGGATCATTCGGTACTCCTGCTTCACCGCCGCAGCGCTGTTTGCGGTAATAGTCATTGCTTACGGTTCGGTCGGATTTTTGGCGAAGGATTTGGGGCTCATTATCCCCGGCACGCAGCTGGTGGCGCTTGAGGTGCTACAGTCAACAGTGCCGCAGTGGGCAATCCTTGTTGTCACCGTCGTGTTCATAGTCCTTCTTACGGCGGGTCTCGCGTCGATGCTGGCAAGCGCGGGTGATCTCATGGTGATTGAGGTTTACCGCAGGTTCGTGAATCCGGAGGCGACCAACAAAGAGATCGTCCGGTGGAGTCGTGTCTTCATCCTGGTTACAGTTGTGATGGGGACATTCATCGCGGCACTCAATCTTGATCTGTCACTCTTGGTACAGAGCATGGCGGTAATACGCGGAGAAGTGGTTATCCCAATGTTACTGGCGCTCTTCTGGCCATTGATTGCTCCCGGACGCTATGTTTTCTGGGGGATGATTACTGGTGTTCTGGGCGGGATTGCCATTACCTTTGGCGGACCTCTATGGCAAAACGTTTTCAACCAGCCAACCGCGCAATTCCTTATTGCCAATGGCAGACCGCTTGGAGCACTCTTCGCGTTTTTTGCCCCGCTTGGTTTCTGCCTTTTGGCGGTGGCGAAGCGGCAAGCGGGCGTATTGACGCGGGCTATTGGCAGGGACGCGTAAGCCGGCCTGTTTCAATTTCAAGGGGCGCACATGTGCGCCCCTTTTTCTTTGCTTTTTCAAAGGAAACTATTGTTCGGATTGTAGTACTCGGTAGGATTCATTTCACGAAAAAGTCGCATGGACTCATCCATAAATTTATACGAATCATCTCGATGTTGCCAGATGTGAAGCGAGGACCGCTTCAGTTTGGTGTCGCGGTAGTCGGCATCCTTCGTGAAATCATAAATGATATCTTTACACGGCCATTTATATGAACTCCAGGTATCCTTTACTCGTTTATCAAGGTTGTTCATGCTCCAGAGTTGGAATTCTTCGGTGCCGTAGAAGGGATTCAAGTTGGTGCGGATATATTCCGTCGTGATATTCTGCGCGTTCCGTTCGGGAGTGAACTGGAGGACACGCACAAAGGTCGACTGCCAATCTTGCGTAAAAAAGAACCACCAGAAATATTCGAAATAGGTGGTTATAGGCATCGGTGCGGCACGCATCAATCGATCAAAAAGGTCCAAGTAAAAATTGGTCATCTCCGCATTTCCAAACTTTAGATCATAAAACTGAAAAAGAATATCTCTACGATAAGGTTGATAAATAATCTGATCGCCGAACATTTTCATCAACGTTTGCGACGCCAGTGCCGACCCAAACAGTTGATCATTCAGCTCGCCATTCGTAATCAGGTGTTTGGTGCCCAGAATCGAGGGGAATGTTACCGATGGCTCCATCCGAAGTTTCCCGCGGATATGTTCCTGATAGAAACGGGGGTTCTCCATAATCGACTCCTCGGAGAGAAGTACGACCATATTTACTTTTTGCGCACTGGTGGCATTTTTAAGCAATGACACGAGCACTAGCGTACTGTCGATGCCGCCGGACCAGAATACATAGAGCAGAACACCGAGTTTCTCGGCACGTTGGAGGATTTCTGTGGCGCGTTCGTTGCAGATATCTTCGTATGTCTTTCCGATTTTTCTAAGAGCGGGGATGGGAAACAACGGTTTTATGTGAACAGGTATCGTCCAGGTGTCTGTGCGGTCGTTGAGCATCATCCGCAGGTTGTACACTTTGAAAAGATATGAAAACTTCGCGATGCCCGGAAGATTCCAGTTTGTCTCGTTCACCACGGCGCGTGGGTTGTAATAAATGAGTTTCGTCATGCCACTTTCGCGTACTATTTATGGTAACAGTCCGACATGAATCCATCCACTATCGTATTTAGTTCCTCCGACGAGGTAGCCTTCTTCACTAAATTGAAATACCGCAGTCGGAGGAGCTCGGTGTTGGCGATATTGTGCTTATCCAGTTTGACATTGAAGAGGATATCGTCGGCGGCCTGCCGGAGTGATATCTTCGCATAGTCAGCATACTGTGCCACATACGGGCACTCCACGAGAATGTTTTCGTCGTAGCCGGAGGCTCTAAATGCCTGTGCCTCGGCCTTCTTGTCGGCATAGACCCATTCTTGCCCGTAGACGCCGGTTCTGGACCTGAATCGGGTAATACTTAAGTTGGTCATGATACGTTCGATTACCGCACGCTTGTGCTCTGCCAGGCGCGACTTGGCCCGCAGTTCGTCGTTAAGCACTCCCGCTTTTGTTTTCACAAATTTCCGTGTCAGATTATCCCATGTCCACTTGGGGTAGTCCTCGGGCTTGACGGACTCGAAGAAAAACAACCAAAGGAACGAGTCCACATAATTCGGCTTATTGACCGAAAGGGCGTAGTGCGTATCTGGCGTGCACTCAACCAGAAAGACCATGGCCGACACGTCTGTCCCTACGGTAAGGACAACATTGGTGGTGTCGAGGAGCACGTTGTAGTTTTGTACGACGTATGAGGTTTTCATGGCGGACATCTACGATACTTTTGCGATAACGTCATGATAACACGCGGTCATCTTTTTAAACAATAAATCTCGTTGGCAAAGGTTGGAAGAAAGAATCTTTTTGTTTTCGGATTGTAGGTTGCCGCGGTGGTAATGCGCTCAACGGCCTGGAAGAACGCCGTTTCTTTGCCTGTGCTCGGGTCTAGTTCATACAATCTCGCGTCGTTTGAACCGATATAAATCTTCCCTTCTGCGAATAGGGGAGAGGCAAAGATTCTGGCATGGGCATAAAATTTCCAGACTATGGCGCCCGAAGCCATATCAATGCAATACAGATTCTTATCAAGCGATGTCACATAAACGCGGGTTTCGTGTATCAGAGGGTCAGACCATATGCCGCCCTCGACTGCTATTTTGTGCATCAGTTTTCCGTCGTTTAAACGCACGATATATATATGGGAATCTAAAGAGCCGAAGATGACTCGATCTAGCGCGTCATCAATGGCCACGCGTCCTTTAATCTCCCCTTCGGTCTTGAAACTCCAGAGTAGTGTTCCTCCACGAGCGTCAATGGCATAGAGCGTACCGTTGTTTGCCCCACATAATATCATCCCGTGTTCTTTTGAATAGGAAGGAGATGCATAGACATATGCTCCTATTTGATACTCCCATTTTTTTTCTCCCGTACGGAGATTAAGAGCGACCACCGTTCCTTTTTTACGCCACCAGCCGAATTCCAAGCCGACCACCACGAGTCCAAGCTCGAGGACGATGCAAGGTGAGGAATAAATCCAGTCCGCTTCGGCAAACAGCCATCGCTTACTACCATCGGTGGTATCAAAGCAATAAAAAGTGCCATCGTGGGCACCGATATACAAGAGACCGTCATGAAGAACCGGAGAAGAGAAAATATGTCGCGCTTTTGGCGCGAATCCTATCTGTCGTTTCCAGGTCGTTGACCCATCTTTTTGATTTAGTGCCCAGAGCATACCCGTGTCACTGCCAAAATACAGACGCTCTTCATCGATAACCGGTTGTGACTTGGGAATAACGTGAAAAAAATCAGCCCCTTCACTTTTGAAATACCATTCGACTGAAAAAGGTGTCGGGACGCCAAGTTCTTCTTCGTCCTTATATTTAAATAGGGAAGTGCCGAGCGAATTTTTGAAATCATCCAAGGTAAAAAGCGAAACAATCTTTATGCCACGGTCATGGAAATAGGAATAATATTTTTCTTCCCTGAATCGTAAAATGCTGAATACCGCATGCACTTTTTTGCCCAGGGCCTCGGCTACTTCTATTTGGCGGATAAAGCTTTTGCCCGTGTTGATAAGGTCGTCAACCAAAATTATTTTTTCCGCATTGACGTTTCCTTCCACCATTTTGAGTAACCCGTCTTTTTTACGCGACTTGCGGATAAAAAAGGCATTGACATCGTGTCCTTGTCCAGAGAGTGCCATAGTTAGACCGGTTACGAGTGGTATGGCGGCCACTTCCATGCCCCCGATTTGAAAGGGGAGGACGCTTTTAAATTCTTTCAGGAACAAGGCAGAGAGGGCATAGAGTACCCGAGGTCTCATGAGTACCCGGCGAAAGTCAAAAAGCCAGTTCGGTTCTGCTCCTTTGGGAGAGACGAAATGCTCCTTTCCCTTAGGTATGAAGACTTCACTGGCGATGACCTCCTCCAAATATTGTTTTTCTTTCATACAAGAAAGTAGTATATTCACTATACGACACTATCGCATGTTGAAGAAATTTTTCTCTCGTGCCAACGAGTTTTACCATACCGCCCAGCTTGATACTTTTTTTATGTGGCTTACATCGAAGACCTTCCCGGAACCGTTTTTTATTTTGATAGACCTGCCACTCCAAACAGAAGTGCTCGATGCCCATCGGAGACGGGCTTCAAAAGAAGAGAACACCTGCGGCTTTATTATTTGCCAAACCAATAAACGCGTGGCCGCGTCGGCCTCGTTTCCGCAAGTCGCGTCCGAAGCAAGCTGGCACCGAATCTGGTACGCGGCGGGGATCGAAATATGGGAGAACAAAGATATGCACCGCGGCACTCTTCCTCTGCGCTTCGGCCTGTCTCTTTCGGAAAAAGAAGTCACTCTGCGGTTTGCGAGGAAGACTATGGAATCATTTTTTGACGGAGAACGTGTTGTACCCGAACCGGATTTCCCCGCGCATCGAGCAGGCGAAAAAACACTGGTGGATGTGGGTGTTTGGATTAATGGAGAAATTCGAGGGTCGGTTATTTCACCATTATTGCCATTCATTGATGCGCTGCGCCACGCCAGCCGAGGTGCGCTATGCGATGCGCGCATGAAGCCGGTCGAACAGGATGAATTGGAAAACGCGCGGATTGAAGTCACCTTCATGTCTGATTTAATGCTACCTTTGCGTGAGCAGGATATAGAGAATGGGAAAATTGACGCCTGCCGGGGCTACTACGCCACAAGAGGCGATAAAAGAGGATGGTATCTGCCAATGACTTTCAATGGCGCAAAATTTAAAGATATGTCGGGCTTAAAAAGCAGTTTGATAAAGGAGAAAGCCGGTATTGCTGAAGAGAGTAAGAACATTCCTCTTTACACATTCCAGACCGAAGGTTGGATGGAGGATGGCAAACATGCTCTGATGCTTCTTGAGGGCTCGGTTGCCTATGCGCCTCTTCCTCCGACGAATTCTTTTTTACAGAGAGTCAAAACACACGGTGACCAGGCGGCCGAGTGGCTCGTTGGTACGTGCGACGCTCACGATGCCATGCCGTTATATATTGACCCACTCTATAAGCGGACAGGAAGAATGGATTGGGGAAGACTGGCGAACGCGTCCTACGCCCTTGCCGCCTTTGGCGTCGCTACTTCTCGAAAGCGATATCTCCGCGCATCAGAACAAATATCCGAGTATATACAACGACATATCTTTAATACGCGTGAACCGGGTGTTACCCCCGGTGTAGGGTCATGCGCCTATCTTTTGCATGCGGCGCTCGCCCGTAGCGAGACTCATATAGCGCCTCTGCTTGAGTACGTCAAGGAACAATACGCGCGCGTCGCGTACCGCCCGATTATGCATGCGGTGTTGGCTTCGCTTTTCGCCAAGCTCACTTTAGAAGGAAAAGGGGATTATCGGGCCGAAAGTTTCTCTTTGGCCGATGGAGTGTTTGCTGATTTTAAAAAGAACAAATTCATGCCAGGCACGCAGTTGGCTCTGTATCCGGAACTTATCTATACCTTTCAGTTGCTTCATTTGCTCACGGGCCAATCGCTCTATCTTCTGCAGTCAGAAGAAGTGGCTACTTGGCTTATTCGTCAACAGTTACCGAACGGTTCGTTTCCAATTTGGCCGGATTCTTCGTTTGCGTATACGCGCGGCACGGGGAAAATTTTTGAAGGGTTGGCGCGTCATCCCGGTCGTTACGATACTCATATTGAAAAGAGCTTTGAGTGGCTCGTTCGCCTGCAATACACGCCCGACTCGCTTTATTTCACCGACCCGTCGTTTAAAACCAAAGTGGCAGGCGGCTTCCGGCATGACCATGCCAATACGGAAGCCTGGATAGATTCGGCTGCCCATTTTCTCTTGGGCGCCGCCTACCTGCTGGATACTTATCAAACATCTGTGGATAAGTAGAATATCAAATGCCTCTCGAGTAATGTATAATGCGCTTTATGGTACAGGTAAAGAAAATTACCAAATATTCAAAATATTTTTTACTGCTGGCAGTGGCATCACTCGCCTCGTTGGTGTTAACGGAAAGAAGCAGGGGTAGCCTTTCGGCTATCCCACACGGCGGGGTGGTCCCTGTTGTGTATGCCGATGTTCCTGGTGATGGTGGTGATGGTGATGGTGATGGTGGTGGTGGTAGTGATTGTGATAGTGGTGGTGGTGGTGGCTGCGGGTGATACTTAGGAATATAAAAACATCGTGGAACAAAATAATTTTAATAGGACATGGTTAGTTCTACTTGCTCTAGTCTTTGCCGTTGGAGCGGCAATTTTCATTTATTACAATTTTTTTCAAAAGCCCCAAGAGTCCTTAAGTTTCTACGATAATCTTGTCGCTTCAAATAATGATTTTGCTGGTGGAGAAAGTTTTTATAAGGTAGGTGATTATACTCGCGCGATAGCTGCCTATGAAGACGCTTTGGATGATGCAAAAACGCCGGACGAACAAGGACAGATACTCTACAAAATAGCTTTAGCCCATATCTCCAATTATGAGCCGTTCAAGGCCATTCCTATTTTTAAAGAGGTGGCGGCCGGTTTAAACTATCCTCTGACGACGCGTGCGTATGCGGTTCAATCCATGGGGCAAGCTTTTTATTCTTTCAGCGACCTGAATGTGACCGCCGAAATTTTTAAAGACGAACCGTATAAGAGTATGTATGACGCTGAAAAAATCCCGCTCTCATATCGCAAACTCTTCGAATACGCCTCATCCTTCTACCCTTTAGGTATTCCGGAAACGCGCATCGCCCAATGGTACGCGCAAAGCATAGTTTCAGGTAGGTCAGAAAAGATATTGTTCGCCAAGAACATTATCCGTCTTAAACTTGAAAACGCCGATAATGATGTGGCGCGAACCCGCGGCCGAGAAGAAAAGGGAGGGAATTACATTCCTGAAATCCTGACCCGCAAAGCCTATGTTCTCGGCCTGCTTTCTCAAGCTGGCGATGAATCATTGGGAAATCCGGAAGAAGCTTTTGCGGAAGCACTCATGGTCGCGCAGGTAGTGCCAGCATATGAAGCGCAAGCCAAGTACTTCTACGCGCTCTTCCTGGCGGAGAAATACGGTAGTGAGAGATCACAGGCTATTCAGTCTGTGTTAAGTGACTTTTATCAAACCACTCGCTATAAAGATACGGCCATAGTCCAATTCATCAAAAATGAAAAAAACAATACGACAATGACCAGGACGAAGATTTTACTTTTGGCCGAACTCGACCCCCAATTCAAGGAATTTTTAAAAACTCTCGGCTGGGATATATAGTATAAAAAA
>JBBDZK010000006.1:6136-8419 GCA_040900205.1 Parcubacteria group bacterium | reverse complement strand
GCCGCGAACGCATGAAGCGTAAAGTTTTCAATCTTGGCCGGAAAGCAAAGTAATGTCCAAGCTTTCTATTGGTATAGTGGGTCTTCCTAACGTTGGCAAATCAACATTATTTAACGCGCTAACCAAGAAGAGTGTACCGGCGGAGAATTATCCTTTCTGCACCATTGACCCGTCGGTGGGCATTGTGCCCGTGCCGGACCAGCGGTTGGAGAAACTCTCGGTGTTATCTAAGTCAAAGAAAACTATTCCGGCGGTAGTCGAGTTTGTCGACATCGCGGGGTTGGTAAAAGGCGCTTCGGAGGGCGAGGGCTTGGGTAACAAATTTCTCTCCCATATCCGAGAAGTGGATGCCATTATCGAGATGGTGCGGACTTTTGAAGACCCTGATATTATCCACGTGCATGAGAAAGTTGACCCCCTTTTCGATATTGAAATTATCAACCTGGAGCTCGAAGCGGCCGGTATCAGGAAACCGACTCTCTACGTCTTGAACACTTCAGAGGTGTCCGGGCAAATTTCAAAAGAATTTAAAAGTAAGATTCCCGGACTGTATCTGGAAGTCGATCCAATCTTCGGCACCGGACTCGATAGACTGATAGTCGAGGCGTATAAACTGCTCGACTTGATTACTTTTTTCACTACGGGAGAAGACGAGTCACGAGCCTGGACGGCAAAGAGGAATGCGACTGCGCCGGAGGCGGGTAAATCAATTCATACAGATTTTCAAGAAAAATTTATCCGAGCGCAAGTTATTTTTTATGAGGATTTGATAAATAGTGGTTCTATGGTGAAGGCTCGTGAAAAAGGTTTAGTAAGAACAGAGGGCAAAGAGTATGTGGTCCAAGATGGAGATGTTATCGAATTCTTGATATGATTGTGTTATGCCAAAAATAACCGCCAAGGATTTCTTCTTACACCTCGCCGTCATCGCCCTTCTTTATACGGGTACGGTGGCACTCTTAAACATTTTATTCCGCGTCATTAACGTCGCTTTCCCGCAAGTTACCACATACGGCTATTTCGGCTCGACTTCCATCAGCTTACCGGTGGCGACCCTCGTCGTAGTTTTCCCACTCTTTCTTTTCCTTGCCAATATTCTTCACAAAGGCTACGCGGAAGACCCAAGTCGCAAGGAATACCCGGTGCGCAAATGGCTTATCTATATCACGCTCTTTATCGCCGGGGTGGTACTCGCCGGCGATCTCGTTATCCTCATCTATTACTTTCTGGATGGGCAGGAATTGACCACCGCTTTTCTCTTGAAAATTCTTTCGGTATTGGTAGTGACGGGTGCCATCTTCGGTTACTACCTGGACGATCTTAAAGACCGACTGACAAAGGCGCGCAGGAATATCTGGAGAGTGGTGGCGGCGATTTTGGTACTCGGTTCTATTGTCGCCGGCTTTAGTGTGCTTGGGACACCACAGAGCCAACGTATGCTTCGCTATGATTCGCAAAAAGTTTCTGATTTGCAAAACATTCAATGGCAGATTGTAAACTACTGGCAACAGAAGGGAGTATTGCCAACCGCGCTTACGCAACTGGAAGATCCAATCTCCGGTTTTGTAGTGCCTGTAGATTCTCAAACTCAAGCGCCTTACGAATATAAGCGTAACAGCACTCTTTCGTTTGATTTGTGTGCCGAATTCAACAAACCGTCACAGGTGATGAATGGTTCCGTAGCTCGGATAGCTTATCCCGAACCGATGGGTAAACCTGGAGTTAGCGACAGCTGGGAACACGATGCCGGGCGTAAATGTTTTTCTCGCACTATTGACCCTGAACTCTATCCAGTAAGACCCAAATAATGCATGAATACGATCCTCAAAAAATAGAAAAGAAATGGCAGAAGGAGTGGGAGAAATCTGGTATTTATAATGCAGAGGATTCTTCTGAAAAGCCGAAATACTACGCGCTCATAGAATTTCCTTATCCCTCCGGAGATGGCTTGCATGTCGGGCATCCTAGACCTTATATCGGGCTTGATATCATCGCCCGTAAACGGCGGATGGAAGGTTGTAATGTGCTTTATCCCATCGGTTGGGATGCTTTCGGTCTGCCGACAGAAAATTATGCGATTAAAACAGGCAAAAATCCGAGGGTGGTGACAAAAGAAAATACAGACACTTTTCGCCGACAAATCCAATCTCTAGGCGTTTCTTTCGATTGGTCGCGAGAAATTAATACCACCGACCCTAAATATTACAAATGGACGCAGTGGCTCTTTTTGAAATTTCTTGAGCATGGTTTGGCGTATAAGGCCAAGATGCCCATCAACTGGTG
>JBBDZK010000006.1:0-6036 GCA_040900205.1 Parcubacteria group bacterium | reverse complement strand
TGTGGAACGCCTGTCGAACAGAAAGAGAAAGAGCAGTGGATGCTTGCCATTACCAAATACGCCGACCGACTCTACGACGACTTGGAAACTGTGGATTATCCGGAGAGAGTCAAGGTTCAGCAGCGCCATTGGATTGGCAGGAGCGAAGGCGTGCTTATAAAATTTGACGACATAGAAATTTTTACCACTCGTCCGGATACTATTTTCGGCGCGACATTTGTCGTCATGGCCGGCAAGGAAAATCGGTTTACTGGTAAATATGTTACGAATCCCGCCACCGGAGAAAAGATTCCGGTCTGGGAAGCGGAGTACGTGATGTCAGACTATGGCACGGGAGCCATTATGGGTGTGCCTGCCGATGATGAAAGAGACAAAGAATTTGCGGAAAAACACGGTCTCCCAATTATCGAAAACTACACGTCTGCGGGATTTGAAGATTTCGGTAAAAAGGTTACCAAATACAAACTCCGAGACTGGGTGTTTTCCAGACAGCGTTATTGGGGCGAGCCGATACCGGTAATTCATTGTGTTAAATGCGGGGTAGTGCCGGTGCCGGAGAAAGATTTGCCCGTGGTCTTGCCCGAAGTAGAGAAATATGAGCCGGGGCCGGATGGCGAATCACCGCTTGCCAACATCACCGAGTGGGTTAAGGTGTCTTGTCCAAAATGCGGGGGGGAGGCCAAGAGAGAGACGGATGTCATGCCAAACTGGGCCGGTTCCTCATGGTATTTCCTGCGCTACTGCGATCCGCATAATGACAAAGAATTTGTATCAAGGTTAAACCTTGATAAGTGGATGGCGGTTGACTGGTATAACGGAGGTATGGAACACACGGTGCTCCATCTCTTGTATTCTCGTTTCTGGAACAAGTTTCTCTACGATTTAAAACTTGTTCCCACAAGCGAACCGTACAAAAAGCGCACCTCTCACGGTATTATCCTGGCCGAAGGCGGGGAGAAGATGAGCAAGTCGAAGGGTAATGTCATAAATCCGGACGCAATAGTGGAGCAGTTTGGTGCCGACACCCTAAGGTTATATGAAATGTTTATGGGTCCTTTTGAGCAAGCTATCGCTTGGAGCGAGGCGGCGCTCATTGGTCCGCGCCGGTTTTTGGAGAAAGTATGGAGACTTAAAGGTCGAATCTTAAATACGAATCATCAAGGTTCGACCTTGATGCATCAGACTATTAAAAAGGTTACAGAAGATATTGAATCAATGAGCTTCAATACCGCCGTATCGGCTCTGATGATTTATACCAATGTTCTGGACAAACAAGAGAAAGTTTCTCAAAAAGAATTTGAAATTCTGCTCGTTCTCTTGGCGCCGTTTGCTCCGCATATTACGGAAGAATTGTGGAGAGCTCTTGGTCACAAGGATTCTATCCACGCCGAAAGCTGGCCGACCTATGACTCAAAGAAATTATTAAAAGACGAAATTACTTTGGCTATTCAGATTAATGGCAAGGTGAGAGCAAATCTCGTTATTCGCCGTGAACAAAATGAGGAAGAAATTAAAGCGGCGACATTGGCATTACCAGAAGTGAAGAAGTGGTTGTACGGTAAAGAACCCAAAAAGGTCATTGTCGTGCCGGAGAGAATCATCAGTCTCGTTACTTGACCAGACTTGACATCTATTTGTATGGATGATACAAATACGATAAATTATGAGCGAAAAGATTACCCTAAGCTTCAAACCCAAGGAGATCACCCGGCGTCTTTTGTCGAGTCTCGCCAAGCGTAGCCAGGATGTGCTTGTCAGTCGATATGGATTGGGACCGAAGAGCGCCAAACTCACTCTCGATGCCATTGGTAAGAAATATAATATTACCCGAGAGCGTGTCCGCCAGATCGAGAACCATTCGCTTACCGCTATCCGCAAGTCAAAAGTATATAAAGATTCTGAACCAATCTTTACCGAACTGAAAGCGGTTATCCTTGACCTAGGCGGTCTGGTTTCGGAAAAAGACCTTTTGAAATACTTGAGCCAAGATTCGAATACCCAAAACCTTTTTCATTTTCTGCTGGTCATCGGCGAGGGATTCACGCGTGAGAAAGAGGACGAAGAATTCAGGCACCGCTGGCACGTCGATGCGGAATTATCCAACAAGATTAAGACCGCTCTTCGTAAACTGTATTCCAAACTCTCCGATGATGAGTTGGTATTTGAAGGCGATCTCATCACTTCTTTTCTCGAGGAGGTAAAGGATTTAAACGAGAAATATAAAGATGATGAAGTTGTCAAGCGCTGGCTCTCCATTTCCCATAAAATCGGCAAAAATCCTCTAGGTGAATGGGGTCGCTCCTCTTCTTCCAATGTCAACGCCAAGGGTATGCGTGATTTCGCTTTCTTGGTCATCAGGAAACATGGTTCACCCATACATTTCAAAGACGTGGCCAAGGCCATTACCCAATACTTCAATAAAAAAGCGCATGTGGCGACCACTCACAACGAACTCATTAAAGACCCCCGATTTGTCCTGGTCGGTCGCGGACTCTACGCTCTCTCCGAATGGGGATATATGTCCGGTGTAGTTAAGGATGTCATCAGGAAAATTTTAGAAAAAGAAGGGCCCTTGCCGAAGGAGAAAATTATCGAGAAGGCCTTAAAAGAACGTTACGTCAAAGAGAATACCATCCTGGTCAACCTTCAGAACCACAAGTATTTCAAGAAAGATTCCGCCAATCGCTACCATAACGTGTAAGAATGTGTAAAATAGGGTCATGCTTGAGAACTTTATTTCTCTTTTCCAAACAGATTTTTACCTGAAGATTTGGCAGTTCATTGCCGCGACTTGGCCTGTCTGGCTGCCCATCTTTATGGTTAGTGTTCTCTTTGATACCTGGTTTTCTTATAAGCGCAGGGAGTGGCTGAAAAAACAGGGAAGCATACTTCTGGAAATAAGAATTCCAAAAAATACCGACAAATCGCCGGTCGCCATGGAGATGGTCATAGAAGGAATTTGGGAAGATGTCGTGGGTTCGCTTACAGGCGTTTTTTTGGAAGGCGAAGTTAGAGACGTTTTTTCACTTGAGATAGTATCAATCGGTGGTGAGGTAAAATTCTTTATCTGGTCATTTCCAAAGTGGAAAAATATTATAGAGTCGAGAATTTATGCCCACTATCCCGGCGCTGAAGTTATAGAAGTAGAAGATTATGCCATAAAAGTCGTCTTTAACCCGGAGAAAATGAATTTATGGGGCATCACCACTAGACTGGTTAAACCGGATGCCTACCCGATAAAGACTTATATAGACTTTGAGCTTGATAAAGGCCATAAAGAACAAGAAGAAATAGTGGACCCGCTTGCCCCTGTCCTTGAATATCTCGGTACGCTGAAGCCCGGAGAGCAGGCGTGGATTCAAATCCTGATTCAAGGCCATCGCAAGGAAGGTCTTCAAGACGCGCGCATATTCAGTAAGCCTGATTGGAGGGAAAGCGTTAAGAAAGAAATAAAAAAAATTATTGAAGAAGAGCCGTTTATCAAACCCGCAGTTGGCCAACCTGCCAGTCTTTTTAATCTCACCAAGACTCAAGCCGATACTATTGCGTCAATTCAACGCAACTCCGCCAAACTCGCCTTTAACTCCATGTTGAGAGTGGTTTATGTGGCGCCCAAGGAGATATATGTCAGGACGAGAGGCGTGGGGATTATCGGCAGTATGCGCCAGTTTGGTTCAAAAACTCTCAACGGTATCCGACCGCACCAATTTATCCCCGGCATAGTTTATCCCTGGGATGATTTCCTTGATATCGGAAGGAGGTATAGGCAGAGAACACTACTTGAAGCCTATAAGAGACGCTCTGTCTTCAATGTTCCGTTTAAACACGTGTTTGGTAAGCCATACGTTCTGACGACCGAAGAGCTGGCTACCATCTTTCACTTCCCGGGAGCGACCGTTACCACTCCGACTCTCACTCGCGTACCTTCGAAGAAAGCGGAAGCTCCGGCAAACTTGCCTGTATGAGGATTCACCCCTTTATAATTGCGGCAATCTTACTGGCCGTAGGGCTCTTTCCCACTACACCTCCGTTTTCTTTCCCCTCCGGCTCTATTGTTACCGTCTCGGAAGGTGCCGGACTCTACGCCCTCGCGGAAAGTTTTCGACAAGATAAGGTGATACGTTCCCCGCTCTGGTTTCGTGTGGCTGCCGTTATGCTTGGTGGTGAACGCGACATGAAGGCCGGACAGTACTACATGTCTCATCCTCAAAACGCCTTTGTCATCGCTTGGCGGGTGCTCCACGGTAAGCATGATATAGAATTGGTCAGGATAACTATTCCGGAAGGCTTCACCGTCGAGAAGATTTCTTCGCTTTTCGACGAGCGGTTTGTGTTTTTTGATCACGCGGATTTCGTAGAACACGCGCCGGAAGGCTATCTTTTCCCCGACACTTATTTTGTACCGGTGACCGCTACGGCCTCTTCCACCATCAAACTGCTTACCGATAACTTCGCCCGCAAAATTTCCCCGAGTCTGCAGGACATAGAGTCTTCGGGTAAAACCACGGAAGAAGTCGTCATTATGGCTTCACTACTCGAAGCAGAAGCCAAAACCAAAGAAGAACGGGAAATGGCTTCAGATGTTTTATGGAAACGACTCAAACTCGGTATACCTCTCCAAGTGGATGCGGAAATGAGTACTTACAAATTCGTCGGTCTACCGGAAAATCCAATCAACAATCCCGGATTAGTTTCGATTGAGGCAGCCATTCATCCAACTACGACGCCCTACCTCTATTTCTTGACAGATAAAGAAGGAAAAATGCATTATGCCCAAACCTTTGATGAGCACAAAAGAAACATTATCAAGCACCTCTCTCCGTAAGGCCATACCTGCCGGTGGGCAGGTTTTTATCGGACTTTCCGGCGGGGTAGATAGTGCTGTCTCGGCGGCGCTTCTGAAACAGCGCGGTTTTGATGTCACGGGCGTCTTTATCAAGGTCTGGCAACCGGCTTTTTTGCCTTGTAGTTGGAGAGATGAGCGACGTGATGCCATGAAAGTGGCGCTCGCGCTTGATATTCCGTTTCTTTTTTTTGATTTTGAGTCGGAGTACAAGAAAGGCGTGGTGGATAAAATGGTCGCCGAATACAAAGCCGGTCGGACCCCCAATCCGGATGTGCTCTGCAATAAAGAAATTAAGTTCGGCGCGTTTTGGAAGAAAGCCAGAGAAATGGGGGCGGATTATATCGCCACGGGGCATTACGCCAGCATTAAAGAAGGCAGGTTGCAAGAAGGGAAAGACAAAGAAAAAGACCAGAGTTACTTCCTCTGGACTCTTACGCCAGAAGATCTTTCTCACACACTTTTTCCAGTCGGTGATTTGACAAAAAGCGAAGTACGTAAGCTCGCTCGAAAATACAATCTACCCGTCTCCCGAAAGAAAGACAGCCAAGGCATCTGTTTTATCGGTGATGTCAGTATGGACGAATTTCTTTCTCACTTTATTCGGGCCTTGCCCGGTGACGTATTGAATTATCGCGGTGAAATCATAGGCACTCACAAAGGAGCCGTATTCTACACCATCGGAGAAAGACATGGTTTCGAAATTATCAAGAAAGAGCCGTTAGGCGGAGCTTTCTATGTATTGTCTAAGGACATGGAAGCAAACACCATTACGGTCTCAAATAAAGAGCCGGAAATAATTTCTCACTCGCCGACTAAAATTGCGGTCAAGAATGTCAACTGGATTGCCGAACCTGCGGAGTCCCCGCTATTCGCCAGAATACGATACCGAGGAGAAAAAGTACCCGTCATTGTTGAAGGCTCGGTTTTTCACAATTTGACCGTTAAATTTAGGGAACCGGTGCGTGGACTTTCTCTCGGTCAGTCGATAGTTTTCTATGATGGTGAGACCTGCCTCGGTGGTGGCGTGATGGATCGGGTTATTGAGCGAAATATTATCGGAGTACAGCGGGTGATCTAATAGTTTATTTTGCTTTAGTATGATGATACGTTATAATAATGCTATCGCATAAAAGTAGCGTATGGGTAAATTAGAAGAAAAAAACAAAATAAAGACTAAGAGGAGAGATTTG
>JBBDZK010000005.1:0-1413 GCA_040900205.1 Parcubacteria group bacterium | reverse complement strand
GTTACTTTGGTCCTTTGACCAGAGCAGCCGTCGCTCAATGGCAGGCCGCTAACGGCATTACACCAGCCGTTGGTTACTTCGGACCCATCTCACGAGCCAGTTTTGCTGCAAATGCTACAAAAACTGAAGCCCCGTCCATTTCTGTGGCCCCGGCCGCCCCCATTCCTTCTCCTGTTGCGCCCGTTATGCCCGCTCCCGTGGCGCCCTTCATGGGTTTTGAAAATGACACTCCTCGGGCGCCGGGGATGCGAGCAAATAGGGTAATGCTTTTTCGCGCGCATCCATTCGAAGTGCGTCCGGGAGACCCTATTACTCTCGATGGTTCTAGTTTCAGTAAGACTATTAACAATGTTTCCTTCAATGGGGGCTCCCAGGTTACTGCTACTTCCACAAATGGGTCTGTTCTCAAGATAAATGTGCCCAGCAGTCTTTCAGACGGAGAATACAGACTCGCCGTTTCCAACGCCCTGGGCTCTTCCGATGACCCTAACATTAACGTGTCCATAAAAGTGACAAATAATCCTCATCCGGGACCGTTTATAGAGAGT
Source organism: Parcubacteria group bacterium (assembly GCA_040900205.1). Classification (GTDB taxonomy): domain Bacteria; phylum Patescibacteriota; class Minisyncoccia; order Phycocordibacterales; family Zambryskibacteraceae; genus UBA5004. The sequence goes on along the minus strand of JBBDZK010000005.1, from coordinate 865 downwards.
GCTTCCATTGACGGGGAGAACGTCACTTTGGTGGGAAGTGGTTTTACTCTAGCCAATGAACTTATCACCACTTTCGGTAATTCTGCCGGCCCTGTATCGGCCAATGGCACCACTTTAACTTTTCGTATCCCCGATCTTTCGATGTACGATAAGATTAGGCAATTTACCGCCGGCAGTTATAGAGCCGCACTCTGGATTTATGTCCAGAATGAGCACGGCATTAATAAAGACCCTTATAGGCTTGAGACTACAATATGAAAAAGAAACACCTCTCTACCTTCTGGGCTCTCATGGTCATTACCGGGCTATTCCTACCCTCTTTATTGGCTAAGGCTCAAAGTGGGTCACTGCCTTTCGGCGGTCTGGTTTCCTTCAGAACAGAATGCACTTGCTCGAGCGGCATGACCTATATATGGTTCTCACCTCTTCATTTAGGCGGACCACTGACAATCGCCGGCCCTTTGGTCTATTCTTCTTTCTCCACTACTTTGTACAGTTATTACCAGATTGGAGTTTCCAATACCTGGCACTTGGGCGATTACACTCCCGGAGCTCAATCTTGCTGGATGACCGCCGGCAAGTCATGCGTGGTTCTCCCTTCTATTGGTCTCATGGGTAAGGTGGGTACTAGTTACTAACTACTAAGAGATTCTGAATGTGTTTCCAAGTCTCAATATCAACGTCTTCAGCCCGCGTATTCTCATCTAGTTTAAGTTTTTGAAATGTTTCTTTAATCTGGACTTTAGGCAATACCGTAGATAGATTGGAGGAGAGTTTTTTACGTTTGGATTTGAAGCCCGCGCGCACTAGGGTAAAAAAATCTTTTTCCGAAAAATGTGTGAAAAACTTTTTGGAAATATTATTT
>JBBDZK010000004.1:1516-9331 GCA_040900205.1 Parcubacteria group bacterium | reverse complement strand
TCGCGATCGTCGACCTATGTAAATAACCGCTTCGCGGTTATAACAAAAACCCCGCCACTTCGGCGGGGTTTTTGTTATAATAAAAAGGTGAAAAATTCTTTTTTCCTGATTTTGGGATTAATAATTATACTTGGGTCACTTTTTTTATTTTTCGAACGAATATTAGTCGGAGTAGACCAAATTAAAATCATCAGGATAAATGATGTAAACATAAAAATTGAGGTGGTTGATACTTTGGAAACACGGAGAAAAGGTTTGTCGGATAGAGAAACTTTACCGGAAGGTACGGGCATGCTTTTTGTCTATGATAATCCGGCTCGATATGGGTTCTGGATGAAAGACATGAATTTTGCCATTGATATCGTCTGGATTGATGAAAAATTCCGTATTATTGGCATAGAAAAGGAGGTGAAGCCCGAGACTTTTCCACAAATTTTCTATCCGGAACAAGTCGTCAAATATGTCTTAGAGCTTCCGGCCGGCTTTACCAATCGGTATCATATTGATATAGGCACTGTGGTACAATTATAAAATGGCAATACGAGTAGCAATCAATGGAGCGGGAAGAATTGGCAGAGCATTCTATAAATTAGCCGTTGAACGGCCAGAGGTCAAGGTGGTTGCCGTTAATGACTTGGGCGACCGAGAAAACATTGAGTATTTATTAAAGCACGACACCGTTTACGGAAAGTGGGATGGCAAATTTGATGTTAAATTCTTTCAGGAGAAAGACCCGAGCAATCTGCCATGGAAAGAACTTGATGTGGATATAGTCGTCGAATCTACCGGTTTTTTCGCAAGCTTTAGCGGCTCAAAGGCACATCTTGATGCCGGGGCGAAGCGTGTGGTGGTGACCGCTCCTATGAAAGATGAACCGGTCAATGGTATCGAAGGGGGCACGGTGCTCATGGGGGTAAATGAAGAGAAACTTTCCACTTGCCTTATTACTTCCAATGCTTCTTGTACCACCAATGCCGGTAGTCCTTTAATCGCGATTCTTGACGAGGCCATCGGTATTGAGAAAGCGGTTTTGAATACTACGCACGGATACACCGCCTCACAATCACTAGTGGATGGTCCTTCCAAAAAAGGTTTCAGAGAGGGGCGCGCCGCAGCCCAAAACATCGTGCCATCTTCGACCGGGGCGGCCGTGGCCGTGACCAAGGCGTTTACAAAGCTCATCGGGCTTTTTGACGGTATTGCCACGCGTGTGCCGGTAGTGGCCGGGTCAATTGTCGATGTTACTTTTATATCTAAAAGAGAAACCACGAGCGAAGAAGTAAATCAGATTTTGAAAAGAGCGGCAGAAGAAGATAGGTGGAAAGGGATATTTGCTGTGACCGAAGAGGAACTTGTCTCTTCGGATATCCTCGGCAGTCCCTACGGTTCTATTGCCGACCTAAACTTCACCCGAGTAGTTGGCGGCAACCTGGTAAAAGTTCTGGCCTGGTACGACAACGAGATGGGGTATTGCCACACGCTCCTAAACCACGTTATCAAGTTCGGTTCGCTAATCAAATAATATGAAAGTCTTCGTAGGGTCAGACCATGCTGGCTTCGGACTTAAGGAAAAGCTCATTCCCTTCCTTAAAGAACTTGGCCATGAAGTCGAGGATAAGGGTTCGTTCGAATATAATGAAGAAGATGACTATCCGGACTTCATCATTCCGGTCGCTCGCGAGGTCTCTATGCATCCAAACGAAGTCAGGGGTATTGTCCTGGGCGGTTCCGGACAGGGAGAGGGTATGGCGGCCAACAAGTTCAGGAATGTTCGCGCTACGGTTTATTACGGTCAAGGGCAATGCGTAGTGCCGGATGAGCATGAGTCAATAATAAGGATTTCCCGGGCAGACAATAATGCCAATATACTTTCGCTGGGAGCAAGGTTCATCACCGAAGAAGAGATGAAAGAGGTCGTTAAAGAGTGGCTTAACACCCCGTTTAAGGACACGGAGAAATACAAGAGGCGTATCGCTAAAATGGAGCGTATTCATGAGTGAAATTATCCCCGCCGTCCTTGCCACGAGTGTCACCGACCTAGAAAGCAAGCTTAGCCGGATACCGAAAGAGATAAAGCTGGTGCACATTGATGTGCTCGAGGAAGATTTCTGGACAGAGGCTACTCGTATCAATTTCGAAGTGCATTTAATGGTGCGACGAGCCGGGGAAATCATGGAACGCTGGGTAGAGAGGGGGGCTAGGAGAATTATCGTCCACGAACTTAATGAAGAGATCACTAAATTCAGAGGCCGAGTCGAAATAGGCCTGGCGGTGGAACTTGGCATCCCGATTGAAAACACCTTTCCGCTTATTCCTCAAGTAGATTTCGTCCACCTCATGTCTATTGCCCAGATTGGTGCGCAGGGACGTCCGCTAGACGAGCAAATTTTTGATAGAATAAAGAAGGTTAGAGAAAAATTTCCCGAAGTAACGATAAGCGTCGATGGTGGCATAAATACTACCAACTACCAAGCGCTTCAGAGCTCTGGTGTAAACAGGTTGGTTGTCGGGTCTGGCTTTCAAGAATTATGGAAATCACTGACGAAAAATTAATCGAACTTAAGGAGAAGGCCAACAATATTCGCATCTCGCTTATTGAAGCGCTCATCTTAGCCGGCTCTGGGCACACCGCCGGACCTTTGGATATGGCCGATATCTTTACCGTACTATATTTTCACACTTTAAAGCACAACCCGAAGGAGCCGGAATGGTCAGAACGGGACAGGTTGGTACTCTCCAATGGCCATATTTGTCCTGTGCTTTATTCGACCATGGCCCATGCCGGCTATTTTCCGATTGAAGAACTCAAGACCTTGCGTAAATTTGGCTCACGTCTGCAAGGACATCCTCATCGAGATTTTTTACCAATGCTTGAGACAAGCTCCGGGCCGCTCGGTACTGGCCTTTCACAAGCCGTCGGTATGGCGCTTGCCGATAAGATTGACCACGGCCTGACCGGAAAACGACGCATTTACGCCCTTCTTTCAGACGGGGAACAGGAATGCGGGCAAACCTGGGAAGCGGCCATGCTCGCCGGCAAAGAGAAGCTTCACAATCTCACCGCCGTCATAGACAGAAACAACATTCAAATAGACGGGTACACGGAGAATGTCATGCCTCTGGAATCGCTTTCCGATAAGTGGCGAGCTTGGAACTGGCATGTTATCGAAATAGACGGACACAATATGGAAGAAATTGCCGATGCCTTCAGTGCGGCGGAAGCGATATTTGGCAAACCGACCGTCATCATCGCTCACACTATCGCGGGCCGGGGTGTGCCGGAATTTGAACGTGATTATCGTTGGCACGGCAGTCCGCCAGGCAAGGGTCCGACCGACAAAGTGCCTGCCGACAAACAGGGAGAAGTGGCTCTCAATGAACTACGGACTTTAGGTGGGAAGATCAGAAGTGAACACCAGTAAACAATTTTCAATGCTAAATCCGGAACTCAAACTAAATACGAAAATGTTTGACGAAAAAGTTGAACAAGTGCCGATTCGACAAGGATTTGGCGAGGGACTTTTGGCGGCAGGGGAGAAAAACTTACAAGTAGTAGGACTTTGCGCCGACTTGACGGAGTCCACCAAGATGAATCTCTTCAGCGAGAAGTTTCCTAATCGATTTATCCAAGTGGGGGTGGCCGAACAGAATTTGGCTGCCGTGGCATCGGGACTCGCGGCCATGGGCAAAATTCCTTTTATCAGTTCTTATGCGATGTTTTCTCCCGGCAGAAATTGGGAACAAATCCGCACCACTATTTGTTACAACGATAGACCGGTTAAAATTGCCGGCTCACACGCCGGTATCTCTGTCGGACCGGACGGCGGTACGCACCAAGCCATAGAGGACATTGCCATCACCAGGGTTATTCCTCGCCTGGTGGTACTTTCTCCTTGTGATTCTATTGAGGCCAAGAAGGCAACTATGCTAAGTACGGACACCGGCACACCGGTTTACATCCGTCTGGCCCGCGAAAAAACACCTGTTATGACAACCGAATCAACACCTTTTGAGATAGGGAAAGCTCAAATCTTCTGGCAGTCGACAAAGCCCCAAACGGGTATCGTGGCTACCGGCGCCCTCCTCCACAGAACACTCTTGGCCGCCAAAGAACTTGAAGAACAGGGCATCGAAGTAGAGGTGATGAACCTCTCAACCATCAAACCTTTGGCTGAACAGGCTCTGATAGAGTTTGCCAAAAAAACGGGCAGAATTATTACGGTAGAAGAACATCAAATCCGAGGCGGTATGGGCTCGGCCGTGGCGGAATGCTTGGCTAAAAACTTTCCGGTGCCAATGGAATTCATCGGTGTTGACGACCTGTTTGGTCAGTCAGGCACTCCGGACGAACTGATTGAACACTACGGCATGGATACCAAGAGCATCATAAAAGCGGTCAACAAAATCTTGAAGCGATAGGATTATTTAAATGGCTTGGTTCTGAAATCGGCGGGAGCGTCTTTAAGATATTTCTCAATTTGAGGACGAGTCAAGAGACCTTTTTGCGCGCCGACTTGTTGGACTACCGACATCGAGTTGACCGCACCCCAAGAAAGAGCCGTAGGCAGGTCGTGACCAAGCGCCAGAGCCGCTACGGTCGAGGCAGAGAAGGCGTCGCCCGCCCCGGTACGCTCAAATGGCGGCTTGGGGTCAGGATACGGCGGCTGGAGCCAGAAGTGCTCTCCATCATAAGCGTAAGCTCCCTTTGGTCCGTCCGTAATGACTACAATTTTCGGCCCGAGAGCGTGGATACGCTTGAGAAGTTCATTTATGCCGAGAGTGCTCAAGTCCAAAATCCTTTCGGCTTCATCGACATTGCAGAAGAAAATTTCCGCGTGTTTGTAGATTTCTTTGAGAATCTCGAAGCCAAGCCCGATTTGGAACGTTCCGGGTTGGAACGCGAGGGAAACATTCAGGTAATTTTTTATATATTCAATGATGAACTTGTGATACTCGAGAGTATCGGCACCGAGAGAGGTGAGATAGAGCCATTTAGGCCCTCCTATGTCGGGAAAAGTCCGATTGTATTCTTGGTGTTTGACCAAGATAGTACGGTCGTCTTCATACCAGAGAACATAGTGATAGTTCGTCTCTTTGCCCTGGTGGGTCTTCATAAAAATCGTGTCTACTTTATCATTTTCCAGACTCTCCAAGCATTCTTTGCCGTTTTGATCGTCTCCCAAATCGGACACGAGGGCGGAGGAAAGACCCAGTCGGGAAGCGGTGACAGCGGCATTGGCGCAATTGCCGACAGCGCGAACCACTTCGACCGACTCGTAGGGAATCTTGTCGCCGAAGGGCATCGTAATAGTGCAACGCTCACGATTGACGTCGCAGTTGACACGGGCATCTTTTAGCCTAATAAACGCATCAGTAACAATATCGCCGATGGCTACAAGGTCATGCATTGTGTTAAAATTATAACATGAAATCATTGCGGGAATGGCTCTCGTGGGCAGAGGAGAAACAGGTTGCCATAGGACATTTCAACATTTCGGACTCGGAAGGATTCAGAGCCGTGGCTGAAGGGGCTAAGGAGCTTGGCGTACCGGTCATTATCGGAGTCTCCGAAGGGGAGAGGGATTTCGTCGGACTTGAGGAGGTAATTTCTTTGGTAAAAACCGCCAGAGCCAACGGACTGCCTGTCTTTATTAACGCCGATCATACGTACTCGGTCGAGAGAGCAAAGATTGCAATAGATGCCGGAGTGGATAGTGTTATCATCGATGGGGCAGAAAAAACGTTTAAAGAGAATGTGAAATTAACAAAAGAAATCGTGGACTATGCTCGGTCCAGGAATCCGGAAACAATAGTAGAGGGAGAGTTGGGTTTTATCGGCAGATCATCCAAAATACTTGAGAACATACCGACAGGAGTCTCAAGCGAAACCGAAACTAAACCGGAAGAGGCTCTGGAGTTTGTCCGTGCTACCAGTATAGATCTCCTCGCTCCTTCGGTTGGCAATATTCATGGCATGGTGAAGTCTGGTAACCCAAAACTTGATATAGAGCGTATCAAAGCTATTCGGGACAGAGTCGGAGTACCCTTAGTTCTTCATGGAGGTTCTGGGATACAAGACAAAGAATTTAAGCAAGCAATAGATGCCGGGATACGAATTATACACATCAACACGGAATTGAGAGTGGCTTATAAAGAAGGAGTGACAAAAGGACTTAAGGCCGGTGAAATAGCGCCGTATAGATTCTTGGCCGAAGGAGTGGTAGAGATGAAGAAAGTGGTCATAGCCAAACTCAAACTTTTCAATAAATTATGAAATTAGCGGAGGAAATCAAAAAATTTTTCAAAGGCGAAGTATTTGAAGATAGCGTCACTCTCGAGTCGTATAGCCGTGATGCCAGTCTTTTCAAAGTTAGGCCGAAGTTGGTTGTCTATCCGAAGGATTCGGAAGATTTGAGAAATTTAGTGAAGTGGGTCAACTCCAACCCGGGGCATTCGATAACTATGCGGGCAGCCGGTTCGGATATGACCGGCGGACCTTTGGGTGAATCCATTGTGGCGGACGTTACGAAGCACATGAATAAGATTGGAGAGGTAAGGGAGGCCGGGACGGTCGTTCGGCCGGGCGCTTTTTATAGAGATTTCGAAAAGAAGACTCTGGAGAAAGGGCTTATCTTGCCCTGCTTCCCGGCTTCCAAAAAGCTCTGCGCTCTGGGAGGCATGGTGGCTAATAACTGCGGCGGAGAAAGAACTCTGCGCTACGGCAAGATGGAAGATTATATTGTCGAGGCCAAGTGGATTTTCGCCGATGGCAATGAATATACGATAAAGAGAGATTCGATAGACAATGAATACGGCAAACAAATTTTTGAACTTATCAAACAGAATCAGGACATAATTACTCATGCCAAACCAAAAGTTTCCAAGAACTCTGCCGGATATTACTTGTGGAACGTATTTGATGGCGAGACATTCGACCTCAATAAACTACTCGTTGGTTCTCAAGGCACATTGGGTATTATGACCGAAGCGACCGTAAGACTGGTTAAAGTTAAACCTTATCATGATATGGTCACGCTCTTCTTCAAATCATGGGACGAACTGCCCCAAGTAGCCAACGCCATCCTGCCGCAGGCGCCGGAGAGTCTGGAAGCGTTCGACGAAGAGACACTCAAACTGGGACTGCGCTTCATGCCGGAGATTGCCAGAAAAACGGGCTCAAACCTCCTTTCTTTTGCCGCCAAATTTATCCCTGAAGCGTTCATTGGGTTGAGAATGCTGGGACTGCCGAAACTGATTATTTTGGTTGAGATAGCGGAAAATACGGAAGAAGAGGTGAAAAGCAAGGTCCGGTCAATTCTTAAAGCCACAGAAAAATTTCATGTGTGGTCCAGGGTCATAGAGAAGGATTCCGAGGAGGAAAAATTTTGGATTATGAGAAGGGAATCTTTCAATCTCCTCCGAGAACATGTGAAAGACAAAAGAACCGCGCCATTTATAGAAGACTTTTGTATCCCAACGGATAAGATACCGGAATTTCTACCTAAGGCGCTCAAAATTCTTAAAGATAGCGGGATAAAAGCCAATATCGCCGGTCACGCCGGCAACGGCAACTTCCACATCATTCCGCTCATGGATTTAAGGAAAGAAAGCGAGCGCGCCAAGATTCTCGCGGTATCGGACAAGTTCTACGACTTGGTGGCATCCTACTTCGGCTCCATTACCGGCGAGCATAACGACGGCATCATCCGTACGCCTTATCTTGGTAAAATGTACAGCCCTAAAGTGCTCAATCTTTTCAAAAAGACCAAAGAAATCTTCGACCCGCAAGATATCTTTAATCCGGGCAAGAAAGTC
>JBBDZK010000004.1:0-1416 GCA_040900205.1 Parcubacteria group bacterium | reverse complement strand
TATCTTGAATCTCACATCGCAATCGAGTAGAATGAGGGGATGCTTACCTTGAAGGCAGAAATACGGAATAAAACCGATAAATTGGACAAACTACGAAAAGCGGGAAAAGTGGCCGCAGTCTTTTATGGCAAAAAGGAAACATCTACCTCCATTTCTATTCCTAAAATCGATTTCCTGAAAGTCTGGAAGGAAGCGGGGGAATCCAGTGTAGTCACTCTGGAGACACCAGAAGGCATTAAAGAAAGCCTCATTCAGGACGTGGATCTGGACCCCATTACCGGGATACCCCGTCATGCGGATTTCTACGTTTTTGAAAAGGGTCATAAAGTAGAAGTTGAATTACCTATTGAGTTCGTCGGAGTCTCTATCGCGGTAAAAGATCTTGGCGGCATGCTGGTGAAAGTCCTCCATAAAATGAAGGTGGAAGCCATGCCGAAAAACTTGCCGCACAATATCATCGTAGATATAAGTTCTTTGGCCAACTTCGGTGATCAAATTCTCGCTAAAAATATTACCTTACCGACAGGCGTAGAACTTAAAGAGCAACCGGAAGAAGTAATCGTTCTGGTATCGGCCCCGCGTGAGGAGAAAGAGGAAGAAGTGGCACCGGTGGATCTGTCAACCATAGAAGTCGAGAAGAAGGGTAAAGAAGAGAAAACTATTGAAACTAATGAAAGCGAAGCGAAAAAAGAAACGCCTCCAGTTTAATTTTCCAAGAATATTTCTAGCCTTGTTATTTGTTGTCGGTTTTTTGGGTGTTTTTGATAATGTCTCAGCACAATTGGCAACTTGCCCAAATGATGTGAGGACTCGCGAACCAGTAGCATGCGCCGAACTTGATCAGTTGGTAAAAGAAGCAAGCGAAGCTCAAAAGGAAGTGGACAGACTAAAAGGTCTGGGAGTTGGTTTTGCGAGTGATATAGCATTTTTGACGGCTAAAATTAATACTGCGCAAGCCAACATTAAAAGTAAGAACAATCAGATTGCTCTTCTGACAAGGGACATCGCTGTCAAACAATCTGAAATTTCCATACTTGATACCCGCATTGATACCGGCAAGAAGGCTATCGCCAATATCCTTCGAAAAACGAACGACATTAATTCCTACTCACTGGCAGAGGCAATACTCTCCGAAAAAAGCCTTTCTGAATTCTTTGTCGATATAGATACTTATGCTTCCACCGAACGAGCGCTCGCCATTCTATTTGCTGAATTGCGCGACGTTAGACTTCTGACCGAAAAGCAAAAATCCATTCTGAATCAGAAAAAAGAAGCGGAAGCGTCTGCCAAGGCAGCCCTGGAAGCCACCAAGAGGCAAGTGGAGATAGACAATGCGGAAAAGAAAACTCTTTTGGCTATCAATGATGCTAATAAGAAAACTTACGAGCAAGTTGTCGCTGATCGGCAGGCCAAGGC
>JBBDZK010000003.1:0-9645 GCA_040900205.1 Parcubacteria group bacterium | reverse complement strand
CTGTTCGCCATTTAAAAAGTTACGCGAGCTGGGTTCAGACCGTCGTGAGACAGGTCGGACTCCTATCTACTGCAGGCGTTCGATTCTTGAGGGGATTTGACTCTAGTACGAGAGGACCGAGTTGAACCGACCTCTGGTGTACCTGCTGTCCTGCCAAGGGCACCGCAGGGTAGCTAAGTCGGGCACGGATAAATTCTGAAAGCATCTAAGAATGAAGCCAACCCCAAGATTAGGAATCGTTGAGAGCCCTAGGAGATGACTAGGTTGATAGGCGCTAGGTGTAAGCATCGTAAGGTGTTGAGCCGAGGCGTACTAATTGCTCGAATCCTATTAGGAAACATAGAAATCACTTCACTAATTCTGTCCTGCTAAATGAAATCAATTTACCCTGCTATCGCGGGGCTTTAGGCGATTGACTGGTTGAGAAATAATTAAGTTTTTAGTCTTGGTGATTCATCGCTGGGGAAACACCCGTTCTCATTCCGAACACGGCAGTTAAGCCCAGTTGAGGCGATGATAGTGGCAACGCGAAAGTAGCTAGTCGCCAAGACTAAGTACTGAATTATTTTATTTTCAGGTCAGTCACAGATAATTTTCTGCTGAAAATTTCCGCGACCCCTCCTCGCGCCGTCGCGCTCCGGCCTTGCGAAGCTTCAAGTATTCGCTTCTCACCCGTTATCACTGCGCCCGCCATAGCCTTCGGCGTCGGCGGGTTTCGAACACGGCAGTTAAGCTCTGTAGTGCCGATGATACTCGCAAGGGGAAAGTAGGTAGCCGCCAGAACAAAGTATTTGATACACTATACCTTATGAATCAATGGTCTATTCAACGCAAGAGACTTATCTTATCTATTGTTATCGTCACCCTTGTCATTCTGATTGGGGCGCCGATTTTTTTCTTATTCTACCGAGCGCCAACCTGTTTTGACGGCAAACAAAATGGCGATGAGACCGGTATTGACTGTGGAGGGTCATGCCAGCTTCTCTGCACCGCGGAATCCTCGACTCTTATCCAAAGAGGTGACCCGCGGGTGCTTGAAGTTGTTCCCGGTGTTTTCGAGGTAGTGGCCTTGGTGGAGAATCCGAATCCGGGCGCCGAGATCTACCGGGCCGGATATGTCTTTAGACTTTACGGCGCCTCAAGTATCATTCCGTTGAGAGTTTTGGAAGGAGAAGTTTATGTGCCGAAAGGCGTTACTTTCGCTCTCTTTGAGGGACCGTTCAGCTTGGAAGACGGAGTTGTCCCAACCAGAGCTACGCTTGAGTGGAAAGCGGAAAGTCTTGTCTGGCAAAGGAATACTTTACCAAGACCAGAAATTATCGTGAGAGATATGAGTCTCTCGCGGGGAAGCACCACTCCGCGTCTGGATGCGATTATCGAAAATATGTCTCTTGAGAATGTCTCCAATATTGATCTCGTGGCTCTGATTGCCAACGAATCGGGCAATATCTTCGCGGCTTCTAAAACTTTTGTTGACTCGCTCTCGGCTGGGGCACGTGTGCCGGTAGTCTTCACTTGGCCGAGACCATTTGTCGACTCTGTTATCGATATCAATATCATAATTAGGATTCTTCCGGACAAAAGTTTTCTCCGATGACCGAATCGATAACCAAGTTTAGAGACAGTATGCATGTCGACTGGTACATGTTTGTGCCGGCGATTCTTATTTCTCTGGCCGGTCTTGTGACCATGAACTCCTTCTCCGGAGAAAATTACTTTTTCTTCCGCCAGAGCATTTGGCTCCTTGTTGCGGTTTCTGTATTCTTTGTCGCTACCACGATTGACTGGCGATTTCTGCGCAAGACTAAAGTGCTTGTGCCCATTTTCATCGCCACTCTCTTGGTGCTTATCATTCTTCTTTTGGTGGGCGAAGCGACCAGAGGGGTGCAGAGCTGGTTCCGATTTGGAGCTTTCGCTTTTCAACCCTCGGACCTGGCCAAACTGGTGATTATCCTCATGCTCTCGAAGTATTTTTCCCGCAGACATATCGAAATAAAAAATCTGCGGCATATTCTTGTCTCGGGCGCCTACGCGTTTTTTATCTTTATACTGATTTTTCTGCAGCCGGATTTCGGCGGGGCTATGGTTGTTCTGGGCATTTGGTTGGGTCTGGTGCTCGTCTCTGGTATCTCTAAGAAGCATCTCGCTTTCGTGGTGATTTTGGGGATAGTTACTTCGGCTATTCTCTGGATGTTTGTTTTCGCCCCGTATCAGAAAGCCCGTATCGTCTCCTTTATCCATCCATTGGCGGATGTCCGTGGCGCCGGTTACAACGCTTATCAATCGACTGTCGCCGTCGGCTCCGGCGAAGTTCTCGGCAAGGGAATTGGTCAGGGTAGTCAGTCGAAATTGCGGTTTCTGCCGGAATATGAGACCGATTTTATTTTTGCCGCTTTTACCGAGGAGTGGGGGTTTGTCGGCGCGGTCATTCTCTTGGCGCTCTGTCTTATCCTTGTTGTGAGAATTACAAATAATGCTCAACTGGCCGCCACCAACTTCGAGACTTTTTTCGGTCTCGGTGTTGTCATTTGGCTTTCTGTCCACATTGTCATTCATGCCGGCATGAACATGGGTATCCTGCCGGTAACGGGTATTACTTTTCCATTCATGAGTTACGGCGGCTCGCATTTGGTGACCGAATGGCTCGCTCTCGGTATGCTCTCAAGTATGAAGCGTCATTCCCAAGGACCTAGGTTCTAGATGTCCTTGACAGACAAATTAATAGGGTGTATAATCAAGGAAGACGGGTAGGGGTTACCCTGCGACTGATGTCCGGCAGATTCCGGAAACACTCGTGAGTGCGGGTGTAAATTCTTTACAAGGGAGCTGTGTCATGGGCGGGAGTCAGAGTCAGTTAAAAAGATTTTTTAAATTCTTCACGAAAACTGTGGAGGATCTGGGCTTTGAGCTCTACCTCCACCCCAAGCAAACGAGTGGGGGGGTAAGGGGCTACGACCTCGAGAGATATCTACACAAAGACGGTCTCTTCAGCCGTTGTCGCGGACTCGAGGACGAGAAGGTCCAGAGCTGGATTGTCAACCCCTACTCTTACCCGGAGGAGCTTAAGGGTAAGGTAGTCTTTCTCTGGAAAACCACACGGGGCTTCGGCAACAAGCGCGAAGTCGCGTACCTCATCTGGTACGAGGGGCGAGTGATTGTGGACTGGTGCCGGCTCGACCTCGAGTGGGACGACTACCTACCCGCCCTCATGGCAAGTGCCTAGTCCTTCGACCTTTCCCGCCAAGCGCTTCGGTGCTTGGCGGGTTTTCATATTCAGTATAAAGCCAACGTCTGGCTGACCATTTTTTCAAACGAAAAGTTTTCTTGGATTGAGGCTTTCAAAGTAGTGCCGAGGCGTTTCCTCAAATCGAAGTCTTCTGCCAAGAGAATCATGGTAGAGAAGAGCGCTTCCGCATTCTCAACTGGTACAAACACGCCGTTGATACCACTCTCAATAACTTCCGGAATGCCGCCTACGGGCGTAGCGATGACGGGTAAACCAGCGAGTCCGGCTTCAAGCAGTGCGTAGGGCATAGCTTCAGAGCGAGAAGGCATACAGAAAATATCAAATCCGGAAAGAAGCGAACGGGCATCTTCCACAAATCCTTTTAGTATGACCGAATCTTCTATACCCAGATTCTGAATCATATGTTCCAGAGCATTTCTTTCTTCCCCTTCACCGATGATTACAAGCTCGGCTTTATCATGCTTTATGAACCTTTGCCAGGCCTGAAGAAGAATATCCAGACCTTTTACATGGTGGAGTTCGGCTATGGTGCCGATAAGAAGAGTATCTGCCAGAATACCGGGCATCAGAACCAGCCGCGCCTTGGAACGTTCAATAAGATTGAATTCTTCAATGCTGTTTTTAATCACCACCAGTTTATTTCTTACAAATGGCCAATGGGCGACGGCCTCTCGTGTTTTATCCGATACGCAGATGGTTTTGTGGGAAAACATGATTGCCTTCCAATAAATAATCTTTAGAAATAATTTCTGATACCAGGGCCGGTCTTCATTAAACGCCCAGCCGTGCGAAGTGAAGATAATTTTGTTTACTCCCGCTAATCGTCCGGCGATACCGCCGAGGATTCCCATCTTCGAACTATTCATATGAAATACATCCGGTTTTAACTTACCAAGCACTTCAAACATAAATAGAAATGATCGGATGTCGTTAAATGGAGAAACGTCTCGGTCAAGCGAGGGGATGGAAATGACTTCTATATTTTCTTTCCGAAGTTTCTCTATGAGTACGCCCTTACCATCTGTCTGCTGAGACAGGCCACAGAGTACCGTCACCTCGTGGCCAAGCTTACTCGACTCTCTTGCTAACTCAAAAACATAGCGCTGGGCGCCTCCAAAATTTGATTTGGTAATGCCGTAAATAATCTTCATTGACAATTGACATTTTATCATACGTAGTTAGAAAAGAATAGTTATATGATTTAAATGAGGTGGTTTAATGAGTAAAAAGGTCTCACAGGGTAATTAATCTTAAGAAGACTAGTGATACCCTAGCTTGAGAATGTATGAGGGCACGACAACATGAGAACTTGCGTCGCCCACACCATACTAGATATGTATTCTTTCTTTCACATATACGCCATGGCGTATATGTGTATTTTGGGTTAAAATATATCTATGAGTAACAAAATCTTTTTCTACAAAGGTTTACGAGTGAATGCTTTTGGCCTACCTATTTCAAATTATAATAAAAGTCGTATAAAGAAGAGTCATAGAAAAAGAAAATTTTATCACGTTACTTTTCACTCGGAATTTGAGAAAAATTCTCCTAAAAATTTGATAGTAATGTATGACATTCCGCATGAAAAGAAAAAGGAGAGAGATTGGTTCCGCCGGCAACTGAAAAATTTTGATTACACAATGATTCAAAAAAGTGTCTGGGTGGGGCCGTCGCCACTGCCAAAGGATTTTCGGGATTATGTGGAATTAATTGGCTTAAGAAAGCAACTTAAGACTTTCAAGTTGGCAAGATCATATTTGAATAAAAATAATAATTTATAAAATTGCCAGTACATATATACGCCATGGCGTAAATATAATTTTAGTATAAATTATAAAATACAGCTTTTATTTTAGGGATTATTGTTGTATAATGCACGTCTATGAGTTTGCTCAATAGAAAAGAGCCTCTCGTACTCGTCCTGGGTGATCTTGGCTCTTTGGTGGTGGCGCTTTGGCTAGCTCTCCTGATACGCAATTTAGAAGTGCCATCCAAAGATTTATTCCTAACGCACTTAATGCCTTTCAGTCTGCTTTTTGTCCTCTGGATTCTTGTCTTTTACATAGCGGGTTTGTATGAGAAACATACGGCGATTCTAAAATCGAAACTGCCAATTGTTCTTGCCAATACTCAAATTGCCAATTCGGCATTGGCGGTAGTCTTTTTCTACTTGATACCATTATTCGGCATTACTCCTAAAACTATTCTCTTCATATATCTTTTGGTGTCTTTTGTACTCATCCTTTCTTGGAGGAGGTACGGTTATTTTCTTATCAGTCGTGGCCATCCGAACAACGCCATCCTTATCGGTTCCGGGGACGAGATGAAAGAATTGCTCGAAGAAGTCAACAATAATTCAATTTACAATATCAATTTTGTCTCTTCTGTAGATCTCAGTCGTGCTGACGAGCAGGGTTTCTGGGACGAAATTATCTCTAATATTTATGCCGAAGATGTCTCTGTTATAGTCATCGACCTGGCGAATAAAAATGTCGAGCCGGTTCTGCCCCATCTCTATAATCTGATTTTCTCTAAAATCAGCTTTATTGATATGTATAAAATTTATGAAGATATCTTTGACAGAGTACCTCTCTCGCTCCTTAATCATAACTGGTTTTTGGAGAATATCTCGACTCGACCTCGTGTGGGATATGACGCCCTGAAGCGTCTGATGGATATCGTCATATCTATTCCGCTTCTCGTCATTCCAGTGCTTATTTACCCCTTTGTCTTTATAGCCATGAAGCTGGAAGGTGAGGGACCGGTTTTTACTTGTCAGAATCGTATCGGGCGCAATAACCACATTATCAATATCTTGAAATTCCGGACCATGCTTTTCAACGACAACGGTGATTGGCGTAATAAAGGTGTGGTAAATAAAGTGACCATGGTCGGTAACTTCCTTCGTAAAACTCGGCTCGATGAATTCCCGCAATTATGGAATGTCCTCGCTGGAGATCTTTCACTCATCGGGCCGCGGCCCGAGTTCCCGGAGGCAGTTAAGCACTATACCGACGAGATTTCCTACTATAATGTCCGTCATCTCATTAAACCCGGCCTCTCTGGTTGGGCGCAAATTCACCAAGACAAGCATCCGCATCACGGCCTTGATTATTTTGAAACTGCGAACAAACTCTCTTATGACCTCTATTACATCAAGAATCGCTCGTTTTTCTTAGATATCAAAATCGCTCTTAGAACTCTCAAGACGCTTGCTTCCATTGCCGGGCGGTAAGAATTTTGCCATAATGCCGGTACTTTAATGAAAAAACAACTCTGGTTATCGCTCACTTTGATTGCCATTCTGATTCTTCTGACTTTTTTTGTGGCGAAAAGTGGACAGGAAGGAGCAAAATTCCCTTTCCGCTTCGGACTTGACCTGGTCGGAGGAACGGAACTTGTCTATCGTGCCGATACTTCAGGCGTGGATGACCCCCAGGGCGCGATGGAAAGTCTCAAAGAAGTAATGGAGAGAAGAGTGAATATCTTTGGCGTTTCCGAACCAATGATTCAGACGGAGAGGGCGGGTTTCGTGACGGGTAACCCAGAAGACAGGTTGATTATCGGTTTGCCGGGGGTAACGGATTTAGAGAGGGCGATAGCGCTAATAGGTGAGACTCCTGTTCTTGAATTCCGTCTGGCTCATCCGGATGCCACCGCTATCCTTGAAGCCAATCCGGAAGCATCCGTCAATGAGCTGTTTATTTCCACCGGACTTTCGGGCAGATACTTATCGCGTGCTCGAGTTGAATTCGATTCGACTACGGGAGTGGCGCTTGTCGGGCTGGAGTTCGACAGTGAAGGTGGTGAACTCTTCGCCGAGATTACTCGTGAACATAAGGGAGAGATTCTGGCCATCATTCTTGACGGAGCCGTCATCTCGGCTCCGATTATCCAGGATGAAATCCGCGACGGCAATGCTCAAATCACCGGCTCCTTCACTCCCGAGGAAGCGAGAGACTTAGTGCGCAATCTTAATTACGGAGCTCTACCCGTACCGATAGAACTCGTCACATCGGCAACGGTAGGCGCCACCTTGGGAGAAGAAGTGCTTTCCGCTGGAGTTTGGGCCGGAATAATCGGTCTTATTCTACTCTCCGTTTTTATGGTCTTGTGGTATCGGTTACCCGGACTTGTAGCATCGGTCGCCCTAATCTTCTACATTCTCATTCTGCTCTCACTCTTCAAACTCATTCCGGTCACACTTACCGCCGCAGGTATCGCAGGCTTTATTCTCTCCCTCGGTATGGCCGTGGACGCCAATATTCTCATCTTTGAAAGAGTTAAGGAAGAACTGAAAAGAGGAAAGGATATCAAGACAGCCGTTGAAGAAGGTTTCGCCCGCGCTTGGGCGGCTATTCGGGATTCCAATATCTCTTCCATCATCACCGCCATCATCCTTTTCTGGGTCGGTACCGCCGGGATCAAAGGATTCGCTCTCACCTTCGGTCTGGGCGTCGGTGTGTCCATGCTCTCGGCTATCGTCGTGTCGCGCACTTTCCTGCTCTCTCTCGTGTTTTCAAAGGAATCTTCGTTTAAGAGAAAATTATTTAGCAGCGGACTTTCATGAAAATCATACAATACAGAAAAATCTTTTTTGCCCTCTCTGGAATTATGGCGGCAGGTTCGCTTTTCGCCCTTTACTTTTACGGGCTCAACCTGGGCGTGGACTTTCGCGGAGGCACTATTACCGAGGTTGGTTACGCCACAGAGCGTCCGGTAAAGGGGGAAATGGAGAGCGCCATTATTTCTCTCAATCTAGGCGCCTTTAGTGTACGACCTTCCGGAGAAACAAATTACATCATCCGTACCCACGAACTCTCTCCCGAAGAAAGTTCGTCGCTTGTCTCCGTTCTATCGCAAGACGGGACAAATATTCCGTCGCTGGAACGCTCCAATACCGTCGGTCCGGTAGCGGGAGCACAGCTCCAGAAAAAAGCGATAATAGCGGTTTCTGTAGTGGTAATCATGATTGTCTTGTTTGTCGCCTTCGCTTTTAGAAAAGTTTCCAAGCCTGTTTCTTCCTGGAAGTACGCTCTCGCCACGATTATTTCCCTGGCGCATGACGTGTTGATACCTACCGGCATTTTTGTGCTCTTGGGTATATTTTACGGTCTGGAAATCGACCTCTTATTTGTTACCGGACTTTTGGCTATTCTCGGCTACTCTGTCAACGACACCATCGTGGTCTTTGACCGCGTGCGCGAGAATCTGCGCATCAACGAAGAAAAGAAGATGGATGAGCCGTTTGAAACAACGGTGGGTCGTTCGGTCACGGAAACCATGGCCCGCTCCATCAATACCTCCCTGACCATTTTTATTGTTCTCCTCGTTCTCTATCTCGTCGGCGCCGGAGCCACGCGAGACTTCGTTCTCCTTCTGATGATCGGTACGGTCGTAGGCACTTATTCCTCAATTTTCCTCGCCTCGCCCCTCCTGGTTACGTTTTATCAGTCGCGGAAACTAACAAACAAGGCTTGACGAGTTCGGGGTTATGCGTATAATGGCTTCCACGTCTTAACTACGAATAAACCCGTCGTTGAGGCGGCCCGCCTTTCGTATTGGCGGGCAGGGTTCGTTGAAAATTGAATGATGAGAATGAGAACAGCCCTTCGTCGCTTTAGCGACGAAGGGCACAGTAAGTTCAGTCTGATTTCTATAGGATCTAGTGGGCAGTTGAGAAAATATCGTTTTCTCTTTTGTTCCGTTTTACGAAGTAAAACGTCCTTCGTAGCCTCGTGCGAAGAAGGACAATATTACCCATGCTTCGCTCCTCACGGAGCTACGCAGGGTAAATTGCAACTTCGTTACAATTTAGAGTTTGATCCTAGCTCAGGATGAACGCTGGCGGCGTGGATGAGGCATGCAAGTCAAACGGGCTCACTTTGTGTAGCAATACATGTGGTGAATCAGTGGCAGACGAGGTAGTAACGCGTAGGAACGCACCCGGAAGTCTGGTATAGCTCGCCGAAAGGCGGGGTAATCCCGGATGTGGTAGAGATACCAAAGAAGCAATTCGCTTCCGGAGCGGCCTGCGGAGTATCAGCTAGTTGGTAGGGTAATGGCCTACCAAGGCGATGACGCTTAGGGGACCTGAGAGGGTGACCCCCACCGATGGAACTGAGACACGGTCCATACACCTACGGGTGGCAGTAGCCGAGAATATTCGACAATGGGCGAAAGCCTGATCGAGCGACGCCGCGTGATGGATGAAGTCCTTAGGGACGTAAACATCTTTTATGGAGGAGAAACCCCTCACATGGGTTTGTAAATTTCGCAAGGTGGTTAGAAATAATTACTAAGCGTTATTTATCGTTCCATGTGAGGGGTGATAGTACTTCATGAATAAGGGGTTGCTAAACTCGTGCCAGCAGCAGCGGTAATACGAGTACCCCAAG
>JBBDZK010000002.1:1357-9738 GCA_040900205.1 Parcubacteria group bacterium | reverse complement strand
CATGACCCTACCGGGAGTCGAACCCGGCTTCCAAGCTTGAAAAGCTTGTGTCCTAACCGATAGACGATAGGGCCCCTACTACGCTCCGATTTACATCGGAGCTTCGCAGGGCAAGTAGTGGTTTATATAACCGATACTTGTCCCTCCGAAGCTCAGACACAAGTATGAGCGAAGGGGGAGACGATAGGGCCTCTACTTCGCTAAGGCTCCGAAGAGCGAGGCAGAAACGCTAGAAATCATAACACTTTTGGCCAGAAAGGCAAAAAGTGCTATTGTTTTAGTCATGGAAGGGTGTCAGAGTGGTTGAATGAACCGGTTTCGAAAACCGGCAGGGGCGAAAGCTCCTCGTGGGTTCAAATCCCACCCCTTCCGCCTTCACTCGCCGAAGCGGCGAGCTATGGCGGACACAGTCCTCCAAGGTTAGCGAATCTGTTCTAATTCTGTATAATCTTGGTCATGTCCGCTTTCGCTAAAGCTTCGGCGGTACAAAGCGCGGTTAGCTCAGTTGGTAGAGCATCCCCTTGACGTGGGGAGGGTCAGAGGTTCAAGTCCTCTATCGCGCACCAGACGGAGCCGGTCCATATAAAGTCATGGAATCAAAATATCAAGTATTACACTGCCACACCGTGTTTTCAGACGGTACCATGTCACACCGCGAAGTGTTGGACATATGTCCGAAGTACAACATCGGCACGGTGGCTTTTACTGACCATGACATCCTGATGTCGGACGAGGTCTTTGATGATTTGAAATCTCTCAACCATCCGGTGAAATTCATTTCCGGAGTCGAGATTACCGCTACGGTTACCCAGGAAATCAAGGAAAACATTGTTTCTCTTCACATCATCGGACTTTTTGTCGACCATAAAAACGAGGCTCTCTCGAAGTTCTGCCGAGTCGCCTTGGAGATTCGCCGGGAGCGAATGAACATGATGGTGGATAATTTTAAGCAGCTTGGCTTTTTTATCACTAGGGAAGAAGTCAAAAAAGAATCTGCGGAAGGAGTCGTGGGTAAGCCTCATCTCGTTCGCGCTCTTTTGAAAAACGAAGCCAACCACAAAATCATTGAAGATTTCATGAAGAAGCTTAAAGAGAGAGGGAAAGAAGACCCGAGTCTCAAAGCTCGTTACGAGGAAGTGATCCAATATAGTCTCTGGCAGAGAACGTTCAATCTTTTTCTCGGTAACGACCCAATCGTTCCAAATGCTTACACTCCACGCTCCTGGGTGGTGACGCTTGATGAAGCAGTGACGCTAATACGCGGAGCCGGAGGTATTGCCGTCCTGGCGCATCCTTACGTTTATAAAGACAAACTGGGCCTCGAATGGATTGAGAAGCTCGCTCGAGAAGGGCGGATAGACGGTATCGAGACGGTGCCTTCTTTTGGGGAGAATTCAAGCCTGCTTGCCACGACGGATCAACTTGAAGGCTATCGCGCGATTAATCGCATGTACGGTTTGGTCGCCGGCGGGGGAGGTGATTATCATCGTCCGGAAGACTACGAAATCACCGGAGTCCATACGGTCGAGTTGGAAGAGACAAAAGGTTTCCTATCGCGCATATTCGAAAAGTATCCGCAATATCGGAACAATGTTTATTGAAACCACCCGCCGCGTATCCGCCGATTATTTAATCCGTAGGTATAAATAAATGTTCTCAAGCGCTTTGACGGCGTCGCCGGCGGCGATGTTGTTCTGATGGTAGAGACCGTCTGTTGAGTCTCCGGCTGCCCAAAGGCCATCCACTTCGGCCCTTTGAGTCCTAGGGTCGACAGGAATTTGACCATATTTATTTAAAGAAATTAGTTCCTTTACAAAGTCAGTGGTAGGCACCAAGCCAATTTCGACAAATACACCGGTGACAGGAATTTCTCTCTCTATACCTGTTTCTTCGTAAACCAACGAGTTTACAAACTTAACGCCTTTGATTTCTTTGAGCACTACATTTTTGACAGCTTTCATATTAGGGTGGGAGAGCACTTTTTGGACCGTTACTTCGTCCGCCCTGAATTTGTCGCTTCGATTGACGAGAGTAACCGACTTGGCATAGGCCAGAAGTTGGGCGGCTGTTTCAAACGCGGCGTTCCCGCCGCCGATAACGGCTACATCTTGACCGGCGAAAAGGGGACCGTCGCAAGAAGCGCAATAAGTGATACCTTTGTTCTCAAATTCTTTAGCCCCAGGGACATCTAGTTTTCTCCTAGTACTGCCCGTGGTTATGAGTATGGTCTTCGCCGTATAAGTATTATTTGCGGTCTCGATTTTAAAACCCTCATCTGATTTGGAGACACCAGTCACTTTTCCCCCCACTTTTATCTCTACGGAGTCACCGGCATACGAGCGCAAGTGTTCCTCCAACACTTTTCCGAAATCCGGGCCGGAAATGTTTTTCGTTCCAATCCAATTTTCAATACCGGACGATTCGGTGCTTTGTCCACCGAAGGATTCGGTAATGAAGATAGTTTTAAGCCGTTTGCGTGCCGCATAAACGCCAGCGGCGACGCCGGCAGGACCTCCGCCGATAATGGCTAGATCGTACATGAAGAGTTTAATAGAGAATAACGAATAAAGAATATCAGAAACGAATCTTTATTCCTAATTCATTATTCCTTATTCTATTTTAGTTTTGAGCGTCTGAGAAATGACGGCACGGCACTCCAGTCATCGTCATTGTCTTCCGGTACGGGTGAGGGAGTGCGTTTGCTTTCAGGCTTTTTCTCCTCTACTACCGGTTTCTGAACTTCTTTGTGCGGCTCTCGGGAGACGGTGTTGAAAATCCTACCCTTGCCACTCTCTCCCTCATTAATACTAAAAGTCTGGAAGAGTGATGCCGCCTTTTTCGAACTCGAATAGTTGTCAGTGAAATTTGAGGCGATGACAGTAATTTTGATTTCACCTTTCTTGAGTTTGTCATCGCGGACCGAGCCGAAGATAATCTTGGCATTAGGGTCTACCGACTCGGTGATAATCTTAGCCGCATCCTGAATTTCAAACATAGTGACATCATCTCCGCCGGAGATTGAGAAGAGTACGCCCTTGGCGCCGTTTATAGATATCTCAAGGAGGGGTGAACTGATGGCGGCCTTGGCTGCTTCCACGGCACGGTTTTCCCCCGAAGCGGAGCCGATACCCATAAGCGCGGCCCCGGCATTTTCCATGACTGAACGAATATCCGCGAAGTCAATGTTGATGATGCCTGGAGTAGTGATAAGGTCAGAAATACCTTCGACCGCTTCTTTCAAAATGTTATCGCAAATGGCAAAAGCGTTTTTGGCGGTGATATTTTTTTCGACTGTCTGAAGCAGACGATCGTTGGGGATAATGATGAGTGCGTCAACTGCCTGCTTGAGTTCTTCAATCGCCACCTCCGCTATCTTCATTCTCTGTTGTCCTTCGAAGAAGAAAGGCTTGGTCACGACAGCCACAGTCAAACATCCGTTCTCCTTGGCGGTACGAGCGATTATCGGCGCGGCGCCCGAGGCGGTGCCTCCACCCATGCCTCCGGCAATGAAGACCATATCGGCACCCTTGATTGCCTCCAGAACCTCTTCTTTGGTCTCTTCGACCGCGCGCTTACCAAGTTCAGGGTTCATGCCCGTACCAAGACCGCGGGTCAGGTTTTTACCGATATGAATTTTTTTCTTGGCGAGCGATTGATGAAGGTCCTGGGCATCTGTGTTAATGGCGATGAAGTCAACCCCTTTAACCTTGGAATTAATCATATGATTGACGGTATTTTTGCCGGAACCGCCCACTCCAATGACCTTGATTCGGGCGAAGGATTCTACCTCTGGTTTGATTTGTGGCATGCTCTTGAATTAAATTTTAGATGCGTCCATCTTACCAGAGGAGGCAGAAAAGAAAAGCTATTGACAGAAATTGTAAAGTGTTATGGTAAAAACTGAGAAATCATACGTAAAAGTTTCTTCCACCAGCGTCTGCCACTTTCTCTGACAGTACCGCCTCGGATGCCTATGGTGCCCGGCTCATCATCCGTATTAAATCCGAATATCGAGAGACCGCAGGCGACTGCCCAAGTGCGGTCACTAATTTTACCTTCCGCCGTGTGGCCAAAATAAACCTCCGCTACTTGAGAGGGAAGTTTGAGAGAATTTTCCGCGATACTTTTTATATCAGTGGTGGCGGCGCCTCCACCCGCAATGATAACGCCTGCTGGTAGAAGGGCGTTTCTCCCAATTAGCTTAAGATGTGTTTCAACAAGCTCGAAACAGTCATTAAGTCGCGCTTTCACGATATCTTCCAGTTTCTTTCTCGGATAGGTCATAATCCTTCTTTCAAAACCTAGCTTTATACTTTCGGCATCTTCGGGCGAAACCTTCAAGCCTAAAGCGATATCGTTGGTAATATCATTACCACCGACGGGGAAGACTTCGAGTGAAATTAGATTGTTGTTCTCGAAAACAACAATAGATAGGGTCTCTGCGCCGATATCGACCAAAAGGCAACCTACCCTCTTCTGTTTTTTAGAAAGGGTGACGAAGCTCGAGGCTACCGGTGAGGCCACCACGTCAACGACCTCTATGCCCGCTTTTTCTACTGTGCTTATGAGATCGGCGAGATGATGTTCCAGACAGGTAATGAAGAGTGCCTTAACCTCGAGCTTCTGCGCCTTGAGGCCAAGAACTTGCCCCCAAACCGGCTTGCCGTCTATTTTATATTCAATCGGGACTATATTTATGATTCTCTTATTTATTGAAGTAGCCGGTGGTATGGCTGCTTCGGCGGCTTCAAGAGCCAGAGAGATGTCTCTGTCGGTAATCTCTAGGTCCGCTCGGGATATAATGACAGAACCGTTTGCCACTATGCTACCGAGGCCAATCCCGCCAAAAGAGACATAGGCGCGTTTAACTTTAATACCGGCAATTTTTTCTGCCCGCCGAACAGCCACTTCTATACTCCTCGCCGCCTCGCTCGGATTGGCAATGTAGCCACGATACACACCTCTGGATTCGTTGAAACCGGTGCCGATGACTCTCGGCACGACATGTCCATGCTCAAGGAGCCCTTCGGCGATAACCACCTTGATTTGAGAAGTGCCTATATCAATGCCAACTACGATTTGACGTGCCATGTAATAATGTTTTTTCCGCTTGCTCCATTGTATCCCCGTGTGCCATTCCTTTCAAATGTAAAAGGCCATGAATAAAGAGAAATGTGACAAATTGCTCGAATGACATCCCAAATTCTTTTGTCTCTTTTTGAGCCGTGACAAGGTCAATAAAAATTTCTCCGGTCGATTTCGATAAAGGAAAACTAAGGACATTAGCGGGCGAATTTTTCCCGCGATATGTTCTATTGAGGCGGCGTGAGAGCTTGTTGTCGATGAAGACCAAAGAAAGCTCGAAACTGCGTCCTAAAACACGGTTTTTTAGACGAGTGAAGGGTATTCCAAACCTGCCCCGCCTCGCCCCGCCTTTAGCGAGGCGAGGCGGGGTTGTCGTTCTTTTCATTTAACGGCGGCGGCTAAATTTAGAGACCTCGCTGATTTTACCAAGTTTTATAAGTTCGGCGGTTATCTCCTTCTTCTTAAGATAACTAAGGTGTTTCGCCCGTCTGGTGTTGCGGGAGGAGGAGCGCTGGGTGTAGCGTTTTGAGCGGACACGCGGCAGAACTCCTGACGACTGGACACGCTTAGTGAAGCGTCGCAGTGCGCTCAAGTTATTCTCGTTGGCTCCTTTGACAACCTCTATATTGACCATTGTCTGCATTGCGGTTGCCACTTTAGCACACCATGGTTTATAATGCCAAGCATGAATACACCCAAACGAGCGCCTCAAGTCGTTTTCAAGACGCGTGTGTACGATAAATCCGTCGGTGGCGAGAATCCGTATCGTTGGCAGGACGTTTCCTCGAAAGACCTTTTTGACGGCAGAAAGGTTGTCGTTTTCGGACTCCCAGGTGCCTTCACGCCGACCTGCTCCACGACACATGTGCCGGGTTTCGAAGCGAAATACGACGAGTTCAAGAAGCTCGGCATCGACGAGGTCTATTGCCTCTCCGTCAACGATGCGTTCGTGATGAAGCAATGGGCAGACAAACTCGGTATCAAGAAAGTGAAGATGCTTCCCGACGGCAACGCGGCTTTTACGCGCTCCATGGGCATGCTTGTCAAAAAAGAGAATCTCGGCTTTGGCGACCGTTCATGGCGCTATAGCATGTTGGTCGAGGACGGCGTCATCGCTAAGCTTTTCATCGAGCCGGGATTTTCGGACAATTGCCGGGACGATCCATTTGAAGTGTCCGATGCCAAGACTATGCTCAAGTATCTCAAGGCTAGAGCGTAATGTTTTTTAGATAGCGTGGCAGATCCCCGATACTTACCGTATCTTGAGCTCGTGTTGCCACGTTTCTAATTGTGGCGGTGTCGTCGATGGCTTCCTTCTGTCCAATGATGATGAGATAAGGAACACGCAGGTTTTCAGCGGTTAAGAGTTGAGTGGTAATTTTATCTTTGCCGAGAAAGTGATGTAAGGGTATTCTGTGACTACGCAATAGTTCGATGAGAGAAAGAGTTTTAATTTTGGCCTCTTTACCCAGTTGGACCAGGTAGAATTTTGGTTTCGGCAGGACTTTGTAAACTCGTCTTTGGGCGTCTCTCGGGGACGTGGAAAAGATACTTACTCCGGCCATGGGAATTTCCTTCCTTAACCCAAAGAAGCGGGCTAGGCGTGAGTAGCGATAACCGATAGCCAGGGTATTGGTGACCTGCCTG
This sequence comes from Parcubacteria group bacterium, assembly GCA_040900205.1. GTDB lineage: Bacteria > Patescibacteriota > Minisyncoccia > Phycocordibacterales > Zambryskibacteraceae > UBA5004. The sequence goes on along the minus strand of JBBDZK010000002.1, from coordinate 3,006 downwards.
CCGGCAGGCAGGTCTTTGTCTTCAATATTTCTCACGGCAAAGATGGTGTGGGAGGTATGGTTTCTCTCGCCTACAAGTTCCGGTGCCAAGCGGAACTCTATACCCAGGGCTTCGATGTATTCGAGTACTTCTTTGAAATAGATTCGGCTCTGTAGGGAGAGGAAGTTAATGGAAGAAGGTGCCAACTCGCGCAGGCGGAGAGTTTCCGGCGCTTCCAGTCTGAAGACATTGAAAATGTCTTCTTTCATGCTTCGTTTCCATTCGTCCGAGGCGTTCGTACCGAACTTGTGCACATAGTTTACAAGTTCTCGTTCGTACGCGTGTATGGATTCTCGGTCGCCGATACAATTTATATCTAACCTCAAATTTTTATAGCCTTCTTCCGAGAGAATGGAGAGCGTTGTTCGGATAAGGGTCGCTTCCGCTATGCCGGAAGGCGAACCTATAAAGTGGAGGGCATAATTGCCAAATCTCTTTCTTGAAGCGGGCTTTTCATAAACTAGAGCCAAGGGATGTGGCAGAGAAGCAAAGTCCTCTTCCAGATACGTGCGCATGACGGAAGCTTTTTCGATAGCATCGTAATGCGGGTGGTCTATGAAGCTTCGGGTTAATTCGATATCCTGTTTGGTAATCTTGGGAGCAATGATAGGAAGGAAGCCAAAGTAGGTAGCGATGACAATAGCTCTGTCGAATTCGCCTAGCTGTCTGTTCAACCGCGGGCTTTGTTTGGTTGTCATTAGTAATTGTCGCCCGTCGCGTCTTTACGCTTGGAATTATCGCCCGGGAAAAGTGCCGGAGGGAAAAAACGGATGATTGGCCGGCCGATAATATTGTCCTCCGGCACCGGACCCCATATCCGCGAGTCGGCGCTTGAGAGGCGATTGTCTCCCAAGACAAAGTATTCTCCCGCGCCAAGAATATAATCCGCACTGTCTCTCTTGCTTAACTCCACATACGGCTCATCAAGTAAAAAGCCCTCCGGATGTCGGGCGTTGGTGACGGTGATTTGTCCGCCGGAGATTGAGACTCTCTCCTCCGGCAGGCCGATGACGCGCTTAATAAAAGATTTTTTAGGATCTTTGGGATATTTAAAAATGAGAATAGAACCGCGTGCCGGCGTCCTGAAGCGATAGGTAAGTTCGTCAACGATGAGATAGTCCCCCGTCTCAAACGTCGGAATCATTGACGCGCCTTCCACTATGAAGGGCTGGGCAATGTAGATACGGAACGGCACTACTATCAGAAGAGAGAGAAGAGCGAGTTTAACAATCTCTTTGAAAAAATTTGCTTTCATAATTTGCTAAGATTGTATTATCTAATTTGATTTGACACAATAGCGATATGTATATCATCGTAGGTTTGGGCAATCCCGGAGGAGAATATGCGACTACTCGCCACAACACGGGTCGGATGGCGGAAGATTATATTTCTAAATCCGGAAAAGTAGACGCAACATTTATTTTTCCGGATACTTTTATGAATAAATCGGGTCTGGCTGTGGCCAAAGTCGTTAAAAGTAAAAAGGCAGCGGGGGAATTGATTGTTATTTATGATGACCTGGATTTGCCTTTGGGTTATCTCAAAATTTCGTACAACAGAAGTGCCGGTGGGCATCGTGGAGTGGAGTCGATTATCAAAGCTCTCAAGAC
>JBBDZK010000002.1:0-1257 GCA_040900205.1 Parcubacteria group bacterium | reverse complement strand
CAAGGCCATCTTATGTTCTTTCGGGTCGAAGAGGGTAATTTTGAAAGTATAGACCTTGCCCATTTCAAGTTTCTCGCGCAGTTTCTCTTCCGAACCGAATTCGGAGACGTGTACCAGGCCGGCCACCCCTTCCTCAATCGAGGCGAGCGCTCCGTACTTATTGAATTTAATGATGACACCCTCGACCTCGGCGTCTTTCTTATATTTCTTCTCCGCTTCTTTCCAGGGATTTTCTTTCAATGCTTTAATAGAGAGAGAAATCTTGTCATCTTTGATTTCGATAACCTTAACCCGTACTTTCTCGCCGATTTTAAACATAGTTTTGGGATTTTCGACGAGACCCCAGTCAATTTCCGAGATGTGCACAAGACCTTCAAGTCCCTCTTCAAGCTTAATGAAAATACCGAAGTCAACGAGACCGGTAACTTCACCTACGAGCTCGTCGCCCAAAACATAACGAGCCACGATATTCTCTTTGTCTTTAGTTTCAGGACTTTTCTCGGAGAAGATGAGCTTACCTTCCTTAGGACTGGCGCCAATGATGGTGACCGAAAGTTTCTCCCCCACGAGCTTCTTCAATTCATCAAGAATCTTGTCTTTGTCTCCATCGGAGATGCGCGGATAGTGCTCCGGTTTGAGCTGGGAGGCGGGTAGGAAGCCCGAGAGACCCTGCCAGTTGATAATGAGACCTCCCTTGTTGGCATCTATGATTGGTAGCTCGAAGATGCGTTTCTCACGAATGGCTTCCTCGGCCTCGTTCCAGATTAAGGCCTGGCGCGCCTCTTTGAGAGAGATTTCGACATAGCCTTCCTTGCCGCCGATACCGACGACTTTGCCTCGGATGATGTCCGAGACATTAATCTTCTTGATAATATCTCGGGCGTTTATAAATTCACGACCATAAATGATGCCGGTGCCGAAAGGCGGCAGGTCAATGTAGACCGCGCCTTTATCAATCGAAATCACCGGCCCCTCCACTAGGTCATCGATTGAAGGAGGATTGGGAAGATTGGTTAAAAATGCGTCAACTTCCAGAGTGTTGGTAGTCAAAGTAAATGGCCGTTTCCGGTCCTCGCGGTTCATCAATGGATGCCAGACCTGCCCGCCGTCGCTTCCCCCTCCGCCAAGGCTTCGGCGGACAAGAAAGCTATGGCGGGTGAACGAGGGGTAACGAAAACGGGGGTTAATAACTTGTCCGCCGGAGAGGCGGAAACACACAGTCAAGCTACCAAAAAACACTGGTAAAAGCAAGTGATT
>JBBDZK010000001.1:0-9952 GCA_040900205.1 Parcubacteria group bacterium | reverse complement strand
TTTTGCCTATAGGACTTTCAATCGGGTCTTCGGTAACGTAGATGAAGTAGACTCCGTCGGAGAAGGATGGCGCGGGCGCAAAAATAAAGCCTTCTTCGTCAAGGAAGAAACACTCGCTCGCCTGCCCGGAAAGGTTTGTGCAGTATAAGGCAAAGGGCACACGCTCCCGAACTGTGATGACGAGTCTCCGGTGTTCGTCCAAATTTAAATCGACAGACTTGAGCCTTGGAAATTCACTAAGCAGAGCTTTTTTAATGAGAGGCCGCGGATAGACGAAAGTGTTGGCTCGAGGCACTATCCAAAAGTAGTAATCGGTAAGCAAACGTCGTGCAATTTGTGTAATCTCTTCTTTATCGACGATATTTTCTGCCAGAACCGCAACTTCGGTAATCAAAAATCGCTCCTGACGAGAGAAGTAAACGAGCGAAGAAAGAATTGCCAGAAATCCGATAAACAGGAGAACGAGCTGGAAGCGCCTCCTTCTTTTCTTTTTTTCATAGAATTCTCGCGAGTTAAGAACTTGACCACTCGAGACTATTTTCATTTCATTTCTTTATCGAAGAGAGACCGTTCATGTACGGCACCAACACTTCAGGAATTTTTATAGAACCATCGGCTTGTTGAAAATTTTCTACGAGAGAGACCAGAATGCGCGGAGTAGCTATCGCCGTGTTGTTAAGTGAATGGACGTATTTTAATTTCTCTTCCTCATCTTTATAGCGGATGTTAAGGCGTCTGGTTTGAAAATCATGGAAGTACGAGGCCGAACCAATTTCCCGATAGGTATTTTCGAGCGGCACCCAAAGTTCAATATCATATTTTTTGACCTGACCGAGACCCAAATCTCCACCGCAATTTATGACCGTGCGATAAGGAATCTTGAGAGATTCGATGAATTCCTCGGTATTTCTGTTGAGTTCTTCGTGATGCTTTACCGATTCATCGTGACTGGCGGCACAAAGAATCACCTGCTCGAATTTAAAAAACTCATGAACTCTAATGAGACCTTTTACATCCTTCGAATGACTACCGATTTCCCTGCGAAAACAGGGCGAGAAAGCTAAAATCTTTTTTGGCAACTCTTCTTTGGGAATCACTTCATCCTGATAAAGTCCCATGATGGCCACTTCGGCCGTACCGGCCAAATATTTTTCATCTTGGACTTTGTAGAGATCTTCTTCACTCTGCGGCAACCAGCCCGTGCCCAGAAGCGGCTCGCGACGGACCATAGACGGCGCCAGGTAGAGAGAGAGGCCACGCGATACAAAAAAATCGAGTGCGTAGCGCCAGACGGCAAAAGAGAGCATGGCTCCCGACCCCTTGAGAAAGTAGCCGCGAAAGCCGGCCACTTTGACCCCACGCTCAAAGTCCGCCATACCGAGACTCGTCATAATATCGACGTGACTCTTTGGTTCAAAGTTGAACTTGGGGATGTCTCCCCATTTCTTTATTTCCTTATTATCGGCGTCACTATCGCCATCCGGTACGGACATATCCGGGACATTGGGCACCGCGAGCATCAGCGCCTGCCACTCTTTTAACACCTTTTTCAGCGCCTCTTCTTCATGCTCAAGTGCCGCCTTAAGCACTCTCATCTTTTCTAAAATACTTTCGCGCTCTTCGGAGCTTGCCTTCACTATCGTGTTGTTGGCTACCTTCTGTTCGGCTCGCTTTTCCTCCACTCGGCCGAGGAGAAGCCGGCGTTTGTCGTCAACTTCGATAAGCTTGGCGACGTCGAATTCAAGGTGCTTTTTCTTAGCCGCCTGTTTGATTAGCTCTTTATTTTCCCTGATAAACTTGATATCGAGCATAATACGATACAATATTATCATAATGATACGCGAACTTCTTCCACCTGACTTTCCGGAGCTCCTAAAAGAGATTCCGGACCCTCCCGCCCGACTACGTTACGAAGGCAAGTTGCCTAAAGACGGCAATAAGCTCTTGGCGGTAGTAGGTTCAAGGAAGTACTCTGGTTACGGCCGTGAGGTATGCGAATCTATCATTGCCGGACTCTCCGGTTCTCCCATCACAGTCATCTCGGGTCTCGCTCTCGGCATTGACTCCATAGCGCATCGCGCCGCTCTCGGCGCCGGCTTGCAGACCATAGCTGTCCCCGGCTCCGGATTAGACCGCAAAGTACTTCATCCCCACTCGCATGTTAATCTCGCGGAAGAGATTATTCGGAATGACGGCGGGTTGTTGTCGGAATACGACGATACGCAGCCCTCCGGCGCGTGGGCCTTCCCGAGAAGAAACAGGATCATGGCAGGGCTTTGCCACGCCACACTGGTCATTGAAGCAGAAAGAAAATCAGGCACTCTCATCACCTCGCGCCTCGCGACCGAGTACAACAGAGAAGTTGGTTGTGTGCCGGGACCTGTGACATCACCAACTGCCGACGGTCCGCATATGCTTATCAGACTTGGCGCCGCACTTATTCGTGACGCCGATGATGTACTCGAACTTCTTGGGCTAGCGCGAAAGGACGAACATCCAACGCTCGTGGACGTAGAAGAGCTTAGTGAAGAAGAGAAAATTTTTATAAAAATCTTGGACCTGTCTCTGCAGGCAGGGAAATCGTGCTCTCGCGACGAGCTTATCCGCCAGTCGAAGCTTGATACGGGCAACGCCAGTGCGACCCTGTCGCTTCTTGAAATTAAAGGTTTGATTATTGAAGAATTAGGAGAAGTTCGCAAAACATTTTAATTCCGCCTCATCAGCGGACAAGTTGCAAATAAAAAGTTTCTATAGTACTAATTGAGTCTTATGAAGCTTTTAATTGTCGAGTCGCCGTCGAAAGCCAAGACTATCGAGAAATATCTCGGTAAAGATTTTCGCGTGGTGGCTTCTGTCGGTCATATCCGCGATCTTCCCAAGTCAAACCGGGCGGCTATCGATGTGCCGGGCGGCTTCATACCGCACTACGAAGTGGTGAAAGGAAAAGAGAAAGTAATTTCGGAAATTAAATCATTGGCGAAAAAGGCCGACGAGACCCTCTTGGCTACCGACCCCGACCGCGAAGGCGAAGCTATCGCTTGGCATGTTCAAGAAACAGTCGGGCTGAAGTCTCCAAAGCGCATCGTCTTCCACGAGATAACCAAAGAAGCGATTGAGGAGGCACTCGAACATCCTCGAAAGATTGATGTTAATCTGCGGGAAGCGCAGGAAGCAAGGAGAGTTTTGGACCGCCTGGTCGGCTACGACCTGTCCGGATTGATCTGGAAAAAGGTGCGTTACGGCTTGTCCGCCGGCAGAGTGCAATCCCCCGCCCTACGCATCATCGTGGAGCGCGAGCGCGAAATACGCGCCTTCCAACCGGTTACTTTCTGGACTATCGAAGCCGGTCTAGAAGACAGTAAGAAACATCATCTCATCTTCATCTCCTCCATTGAACCTACGGATAAGAAAGAGGTGGATAAAATTCTTGAAGCAGGCAGAAAGGGCTCGTGGCAGATAGTGGATGTGAAGGAGACGAAAGTGGCCCGTTCGCCCAGGGCACCCTTCATCACTTCGACCCTGCAACAGACAGCCAGTTCCCGACTCGGTCTCGCACCCTCCCGCACGATGAGCCTCGCTCAGAAACTTTACGAAGCCGGACACATTACTTATATGCGTACCGACTCGACCAATCTCGGAGGTAGCGCCCGAAAAGAGATTGAAATATTGATAAAGAAAAAATACGGAGAAAATTATTTCGAACCGCATACCTTTGCCAGAAAGTCTAAAAACGCTCAAGAGGCCCACGAAGCTATCCGACCAACCCATATGAGTATGGAGACGGCCGGAGCGACAGATGGGGAGAAAAAACTCTACAACCTGATTTGGCAGAGGACTATATCGAGCCAGATGAAATCGGCAGAAGTCATGCGCACCAAAGTCATTGCCAATGTGAAGGTCAGACCTTCACAAGGCCAAGGTGGTGAAGGTCTGACCTTCACCATGCCGGATTTTTGGCTCAACGGGTCACGCATCCTCTTTGATGGCTGGCTTAGAGCCGACCCACGATCTGGAAGTGAGGATGTCATTTTGCCGGAGCTCTCGACCGGCGACCCCCTCGAACTCTTGAATATAAACTCGACAGAGAAGCGGACCGAACCACCGACCAGATACTCCGAAGCAGGATTGATTAAGGAACTTGAAAAGCGCGGTATCGGTCGACCCTCTACTTACGCCTCCATCATCAAGACCCTTGATGACCGTGGCTATGTGGAGAAGAGAGACAAGACACTCTACCCGACCGATACGGGCGAAGTGGTCAGTACCTTCCTGGAAGAGCATTTCCCCACCTACATCAGCGACTCTTTTACCGCTGAGATGGAAAATGAGTTGGATGATATAGCGAGCGGCACACGCACCTATAAGAAAACGTTATCCGATTTTTACACCCCGTTCTCGAAGGATGTAAAAGAAAGGGAGAAAGTGGTGAAAGTCACCAATCTGGGTAAAGCTCCGGACGACTTGAAGTGTCCCGTCTGTGGAGCTAACATGATTATTAAGCTCGGCAAGGGCGGCAAGTTCCTGTCGTGCCAGACGTATCCAAAATGCCAGGGAGCGCGCACCATGGAAGGCAAAGAACTTGAGGGGCCTAAAGATACCGGAGAAATCTGCCCCGCCTGCGGCAAGGGCAATCTGGTCACTCGCGAGGGTAAGTTCGGCCTGTTTACTGCTTGCTCACGTTTTCCCAAGTGCAAGTTTGTCAAAAAAGATGAAGAACAAGAAAAAGCCAACTCGACAGGAGTCCAGTGCCCTATCTGTAAAGCTGGCTTTATGTCGGAGCGGCGCGGGCGCTTCGGCGTCTTCTACAGTTGTTCAAATTATCCTGACTGCAAGTATACCGTGAAGGCCAAACCCACGGGCGAGCTCTGTAAACTCTGCGGCAGTTTAATGATGGAGGGCACAAAGACGATTCCTGAACGATGTTCCGACAAAAATTGTCCTAACCATCATCCTCATAAATTAAAATCTTAGTCGGAACATCGGAATCGTCTTTGTGAGCCGGAGCGCGACGGCGCGAGGCGGGGTCGCAAGATTTTTCAACAGAAAAATACTTGTGACCTAAAACCATTCCAGAAAGATGTTCGGATAAAAAATGCCCCAACCACAACCCCCACAAAATCAACCAGACCTAGACTCATTCACCAAAATCACGAGGAGTATGGTCAATCCCACTGCCGAGGATATCGCCTCCATCAAAAAGGCGCTGGCCTTTGTGGAGCGCGCTCACCAGGGACACCAGAGACTATCGGGCGAGCCGTATTTCAAACACTTATCGGAGACAGCCCAGATACTGGCGGAACTCGGAGCGGGTGGCGCGACTATCGTGGCGGGACTCTTACACGATACGATAGAAGATGTCGGCGTGAAGAGAGAGGAGATTGTGAGAGAATTTGGAGAAGAAGTGGCTTTCCTGGTAGAAGGCGTGACCAAGCTCGGACACCTTAAGTATAAGGGTACCAACCGCCACAACGAGAGTCTGCGCAAACTCTTCGTGGCTATGTCGGAAGATATCAGAGTGCTTCTCATCAAACTCGCGGACCGCCTGCACAACATGAGAACACTCTCTTATGTGCCCAAAGATAAACAAAAAAGGATAGCGGAAGAGACGCTTGAGATTTATGCGCCCATCGCCTACCGATTGGGTATTAGGAAAATTAATCGCGAGCTTGAGGACCTCTCTTTCCCTTACGTCTATCCCAAGGAATTTGAGGAGATGAAAAAGGTGCTCAAAGAACGACACGTGGACAGGACCGAGAGCTTGGAGAAATTCTCGCGCTCTGTCATAAAAGCGCTGGCCAAAGAAGGATTGACCAAGGTCAAGACGGAGTATCGAGTGAAAGGCCTCTACAGTCTCTACAAGAAGTATCTTAGATATGATAAAGACCTTGAGAAAATCCATGATGTGAGCGCCATGCGCATCCTGGTGGACTCCGTCGCGGACTGTTATCAGGCGCTTGGAGTGATACATGGACGTTGGAGACCCCTACCTCGTCGCATCAAGGACTATATCGCTTTTCCTAAACCAAATGGCTATAAGGCCTTACATACAACCGTCTTCATAGGGGACGGCAACATCGTGGAAGTCCAGATTAAGACTCATGAGATGTATAGGTATTCCGAATACGGTATCGCTTCCCACCTTTTATACAAAGAAGACAAACGTAGTAGAAATGTTTTGGCGTGGGTTTATGCTCTCTTGCCAAAGTCAAAGAAACCAAACGGGACCAGCACCGTCAAAGACAAGGATATACCCAAATGGATATCGGAATTAGCGAGCTATAAAGAGCCATCCAATAATCAACGACTCTTCCGAGAGCGCCTCGTCAGCGACTTCTTCAACCACCGAATCTTTGTCTTCTCACCGAAGGGCGACGTGGTGGACTTGCCTATTGATTCAACCCCTATCGATTTCGCTTATTCGATACATTCCGACATCGGAGACCGCATGACTGGCGCCAAAGTCAACGGCAAGCTAGTCTCACTCGACACCAATCTCCATAACGGAGATATCGTCTTCATCATGACGAGTGAGACCGCCAAGCCCAGTCACAAGTGGCTTGACATGACCAAGACCTCAATGGCTCGTCGCCATATCCGCCAAAAGTTAGGCAAACTAAGAAAATCTGAACGTTAGATACTGAATTTGGTAACGGAATATATAGACTCGTCGTCGTCCGACTGGGTCGGTTCGCCTGCCCCGCTTGCCCCGCCATGGCGGGGTGAGGCGGGGTCCTCTGTTAAGATTTTCGCTTCTTTCTCAACTTCCACATCCGAAATAATCCTCTCCAAGAGGGCGCGCAGGTCGTCTTTATTAAAAAAGTCTATCGTCACGCGTCCCCCTTCTTCTCTTTTTTCTATTCTTACTCGAGTGCCGAGCTTTTCTTTAAACAAACCTTCGATGTCTACAAGTTCTTGGTCGACGAGTCTTCGAGCGCGCTCTACTGCGATATTACGCGCGATACCTTCCGCTTCCCTGACGTTGAGTTTCTTGAAAACAATCTCTTTGAAAAGTGTTTCCTGTTCGGCTGGCCGGTCTATAAGCATCATCAGCGGCCGGGTGTGACCTTCGGTAATCTTGTTTTCCGAAAGAGCCTTGATGATGTATTCCGGAAGCGTCAAAATACGTAGGGAGTTGGTGACATACTCGCGACTCTTGCCGACTTTTTTGCCGATTTCATGGTGTTTGAAATTGAATTCTTTTACCAAGCGGTCGAAGGCACGGGCTCGGTCCACGGGGCTAAGGTCCTCGCGCTGAATGTTCTCGATGATAGCGAGCTCGAGCTTCATCAGGTCCGTCTCCTCGCCGGTGCGGATGAGTACCGGTACTTGTGCGAGGCCGGCTAGGCGAGCGGCGCGGAGGCGCCGCTCGCCAGCCACCAATTCATACTCGACACCTATGCCGCCGTCTTCTTTTTCTACTTCACTGCGCGTTACCACGAGAGCCTGAAGCATGCCGTACTGGCGAATCGAATCCGCCAAACTCTTCAGCTGGACCTCATCAAATTCACGGCGGGGTTGGAAAGGATTCGGTTTAATCTTATCCACCTCTATCCAGAAGATGGCGTCATTATAGAATCGGGACATGTAATTATTATACCTGATATTTTTATGGTATTCTATGGTAGACGCCGGGGTGATGAAATTGGCAACCATGCGCGACTCAAAATCGCGTGCCGCAAGGCTTGAGGGTTCAAGTCCCTCCCCCGGCACATGTTGAATGTGTTGGATCAAAGAACAACTGCTTACGTAATAGGGGTGGCACTGGGTGATGGGAACTTATCTAACCCCAATGGAAGAGCGGTAAGACTGCGGATTACTTGTGATACTAAATATCCTTATCTAATTTCTAAGATAGAGAAATCTATCAAGAAAGTTGCCCCTTTAAATAAAGTTTCCAGAATCAAGCGCGCCGATACGGCCGTGGATATAAGCTGTTATTCAAATGGTTGGGAGAAAGTTTTGGGTTGGAAAGCAAAAGGCGGTTCCAAAATGAAGCAAGGGATAGGCGTACCGTCCTGGATTCTCAAAAATAAAGAGTGCACGCAGGCCTGCTTAGCGGGCTTATTCGAAACAGATGGTTCGGTTTATATGGACAGAAAGTATTTAACGGTAAATTTTGTGACAGAAATTCCTACTTTAGCCGAATGTGTGAGAAAAATGATTAATTCGTTGGGCTACAGCGCATCGGTTCAGCAACTAATTCTACCCGCTAATAAATCCAAATTTACTTTTCGTATTCATAAGAAAGCTGCTGATTTTATAAAAGAATTAAATATAGAGAAAAAATGAATAGCAAGATTTTGGTCATATTGGGTCCCACCGCTTCCGGTAAGAGCAGTTTGGCTGTAAAGCTTGCCAAAAAATTTAAAGGAGAAATAATTTCCGCCGATTCCCGCCAAGTATACAGAGACCTTGATGTGGGTACAGGCAAAATCACGAAGCAAGAAATGGAGGGTGTCCCTCATCATATGCTAGATGTCGTGAGCCCACGAAAACAATTCTCCGCATCAAAATATAAAAAACTGGCGTCGTTGTCACTACAGCATATCGTTATAAAAAATAAATTACCTATCGTAGTCGGTGGCACAGGACTATACATTGATGCGCTTCTGGGCATCGTCAGTTTCCCAGATGTGGCGCCCAATCCCCCATTACGCAAGAAGTTAGAAAAGAAGAGTGCGGAAGAGTTGTTCCAAATGCTCAAGAAAAAAGACCCGAGAAGAGCGGCGGACATTGATCCTAACAATAAAGTCCGGTTGATCCGTGCCTTAGAAATTATTGAATCTCTTGGATTTGTTCCCAAAGCCGGCACCAAGACTCTAATCCCTAGAACCTATATCTATATCGGCTTGAAGCCGGACAATCTCGACCGAAGAATCTATAAGAGATTGGTCAAGAGACTTAAGCCAATGATTCGTGAAGCCAAAAAGCTAATCGAGCTTGAAGCCATAAGCTATAAACGGATGCACCAGCTCGGGCTGGAATATCGATATATCGCCATGTATTTACAGGGTAAGCTGTCACGAGATGAAATGGTCGAGAGGCTTTGTGCCGAAATCAGACGTTACGCCAAGCGCCAAATGACCTGGTTTAAGCGCAACAAAAAGATTAAATGGTTTACCTTGAGTGCAGTCGAAGGGTGGAAGCCGAAGGAGTATAAGCAGATTGAGAGATATGCTAGGATGCAACTATCGGGCGATTAGTTAAGTGGCATAACTGCGGCCTCCAAATCCGCTGTCCGAGGTTCGATTCCTCGATCGCCCGCCAGTAGGTTTGCGTAGGAGACCTTCGCTACACTTTCTTCTCCTTATAAACTGTATGTTTGCGAACTAGGGGGTTATATTTTTTGAACTCCAGTTTACGCTCGACGGACTTCTTGTTCTTGCGCGAGTAATAAGTGTGGCCTTTGCCGGCGCCATTTTCGTCTCCGACCGAGACTAACTTTATGAGATGCAATTGCGACATTGGAGCCGGTTATTCGGCGGCGTAAATTTCCGCTCCCTCCTTGGCTTGTTGGGAGATCTTTACGGCCACCTCATCACCCTTCTTACCGGCCTTGACTGGCTCATGGTCAAGTTGCATGGAAGTAACCGTATCAGTGAATTCTTGGTCTCCACGCTTCACTTTAATCTGACTCCCAACCTTGAGAGCCTTATTCAACTTAACCACCGCCACGCCAATTTTGTCGTACCAGTGCACCACCTTACCGATTGGTTTATCTTTCGACATGGCGTAAATGTTATACCACTTATCAAATTTTGCAAGTCTCCCGATTTTCGATTAGAATGGCCGAATCGCGTCTCTTTACGAGGCGCGAGCGGCACTCGGAGCTAGAGGATAGAAGCTCCCCTTCTCCTCGTTTGCTCGCGTCGGTGGCGGAGCGGTCAATCGCAACAGACTGTAAATCTGTCGGCCTTAGGCCTACGCAGGTTCGAATCCTGCCCGGCGCACC